>NZ_JAYGHH010000008.1:59707-72988 GCF_034931045.1 Nodularia sp. UHCC 0506 | reverse complement strand
TCACAAAAAACCAGAGGAACATCCCCTAATTCAACAATTTCTCCTATGTCTTCCTTTACGTCTCTGCGTCTCTGCGTGAATAAATCCCCACTTACAAATTGACACCGCAACATATCATGATGCAGCAATAAATATTTGATGGTATCAACCAGAACTTGCTGTTGTAACTTCTCAGAATACTCTAAAAAAACCGCCTGATTAAAATGATGCTGATTCACCAACTCTTGCTCAAAAAACCAATATTGAATCGGAGTTAACCGCACAGCACCAGTAACCATACCTTGCGGCGGTAGAGAAGATTTATTAGGAGTAACAACTGCTGCAAGTTCAGCAATAGTTTGATGTTGAAAAATTTGCTTAGGAGTTAATTGTAAACCTACCTGATTAGCACGACTGATTAACTGAATTGCCAAAATTGAATCACCACCAAGGGCAAAGAAATTATCATAAATACCCACTTGGGACAAATTCAAAACTGATGACCAAACTTCTGCTAATTTCGCTTCTATATCAGTACGTGGTACATTTCCATCTGGAGAAATTGTAACTTCCGGTGCTGGTAAATGTTGTCTATCTACTTTACCATTTGCTGTTAGAGGTAAATTTTCTAAACATACAAAAAAGTTAGGAATCAAATAATCAGGGAGACGCTGCTGTAGAAATTCTCTCAGATTATCTGGTGTACTATCTAAAGGTATAATGTAGGCTATGAGTTGTTTTTCACGGGCAATAACTACACATTCTTTTACTGCTGGATGCTGATTTAATACTGCTTCAATTTCACCCAACTCAATGCGAAACCCCCGGATTTTAACTTGGTTATCTAATCTGCCTAAGTATTCAATTGTACCATCTATTAAGTACCGGGCGCGATCGCCTGTCTTATATAAGTGACTAGACAAAGGATGCTGAATAAACCTTTCATTTGTTAAAGTTGGTTGACTTAAGTAACCACGCGCCAGTCCGTCACCAGCAATATATAACTCGCCGGGAACGCCTACGGGTAAAGGGTTGAGGTGCTTATCGAGAATATAAACTTGTGTATTATTGATAGGGCGACCGATGGGAACAGTGTTACCCTCACAGATATCAGTAACTGTATAACAACAGGTAAAGGTAGTATTTTCTGTAGGGCCGTAACCGTTAACTACTCGACATTCAGGATGATTTTGCCGCAATTTGTTAATATGAACCGCAGATAAAACATCACCACCAGCTATTAATTGTTTAACCGATTTTAAACTCTCAAGATGTTCGTCTACCATCAGGTGAAATAAGCCGGCGGTTAACCAAAGTGTAGTAATTTGGTAATCTGTAATAGTCTGTCCGATTTCTGCTAATGTGGGTTGTTGACTAGATAAAATCACTAAGCAACCACCATTTAATAATGCTCCCCAAATTTCAAATGTAGAAGCATCAAAGGCTATTGGTGCAGCTTGAAGTAAGGTTTCATCAGCACTTAAATTTACATAATTGCAATCTTTAACGAGTCGCACTACACCACGATGGGGTATACATACACCCTTGGGAACTCCCGTAGAACCGGAGGTATACATGACGTAGGCGAGATTTTCGGGTGTGGTTTCGAGGACTGGGTTGGTTGTGGGATATGGCGTTAGATTTGTTGTATCAAAACAGAAGATGGGTATATCGGGTAATTGGGGGATGTGCTGCTGTTGGGTGAGTAGTACCTGTATTTGAGCATCTTCAATTAGAAACTCTAGACGTTCTTGGGGATAAGTTGGGTCTAAGGGAACATAGAAACCACCAGCTTTGAGGATTGCTAAAATACCGATGATAAAATCTAGGGAACGGTGAACGCAAATTCCTACAGCTATTTCTGGCTGAACTCCTAAAGATTTGAGATGATATGCAAGTTGATTGGCTTTGGTGTTGAGTTCTGAGTAAGTAATTGTTTGATGGTGACAAATAACTGCAATTTCATCACCAAATTTTGCGACTTGCTGCTCAAATAATTCTTGTATGCAATTAGATATAGGATTTATTGGGGAAGTTCCAAAACTAATCATTTGCTGAAGTTCTCCCCCATTCATCAAAGATAAATCAGAGATTTTTTGACTAGTTTCAGAAATCATTTCCAACAAAATATTCTGGAAATGTTCTGTGAATCGCTGAATCGTTGTTTCTGTGAACAAATCACAGTTATATTCCCATTTACCTTGTAATCCTGCGTTTGTTTCCGCAATCATTAAGGTGAGGTCAAATTTTGCTGTACCGCCATCAATTTCTAGTGGACTCCAATGCAAACCAGGAATTTCTATTGATTGAGTAGGTGCATTTTCCACTACCAGCATAACTTGAAATAACGGTGAGTGACTGAGCGATCGCCCCAAATCCAACTTTTCCACTACCTGCTCAAATGGTACATCTTGATGGCTATATGCAGATAACACCATTTCCCGTACCCGTGGTAATAATTCCGCCACTGTGAGATTATCTTCTAGATAAATTAACAGCGCGAAGGTATTAGCAAAAAAGCCAATTAATCCCTCACTCCCAGAATAATGACGATTCGCTACAGGACTACCAATGACAATTTTTTCTTGTTGACTATAGCGATGCAACAAGATACTTAACGCCGAAAACATTACCATAAATAATGTAGTGTGCGTTTCCTGACCGAGTTGTTTAATTTTTTCTGTTAATTCCCCAGATATGATAAAACTGTGATGCTGACCTCGAAATGTTGGAATCGCCGGACGCGGATAATCTGTAGGTAGTTCTAATAGTTCTGGTGCTGATTCTAATTGTTGTCGCCAATATTCCAGTTGATAGTTAAATTTATCACTTTGTAGTCTCTGCCAAGCAGCAAAATCAGCATATTGAATTTTTAATGGTTGTAGAGGTGAGAGTTTTCCTTGAGAAAATGCTTGATATATATTTGCTATTTCTCCAGCGAATATATTAATTGACCAACCATCAGTAATAATGTGGTGCATGGTTAGTAATAAAATATATTCTTGAGTATTTATGTATAATAATTTGACTCTTAAAAGTGGACTTTCTGCTAAATTAAATGTTTGCTGATTTTCTTCTTTTGCAAGTTGCTGGATGAGTTGCTGCTGTGGAGATGGGGGAAGAAAACTTAAATCTATAACTGGGATATTTATATCTATTTCCGGTGCGATTACTGCTACACCTTGACCATCTACATTCAAAAAACTGGTACGCAACACCTCATGACGCTGGATAATTTCTTTAAAACTTTGTGTCAGCACATCAATATTCACATCACCATTCAGCCGCAAAGCTGCCGCTACGTTGTAGGATGGGTTTTTAGGTTCAATTTGCGCCAGCATCCACAAACGTTGTTGAGCAAAGGAAAGCAATATTTTATCTGTACTTTCCCTCACAGAAATTGAGTTAGACAGGGATAATTGAGAAGAATCAATTAACGTTGCTAATTCAGAAATTGTCGGTGTTTCAAATATTTGTCGTAAAGAGATATCCACCCCAAATACCTGTTGAATTTGGGAAACCAGATGAATAACTAATAGAGAATGACCACCAAGAGTAAAGAAATTATCTGTAATTCCCACTGAATTTAAATTCAATACACTTTGCCAAATATTCAGCAGTAATTCTTCTGTGGGTGTGCGTGGTGCAATTATCTCTAATGATGTTTTGAATTGTGGCTTTGGTAATGCGCGACGGTCAATTTTACCGTTAGGAGTTAGTGGTAGTGTATCTAAGGTGATAAATTGAGAAGGAATCATGTAATCTGGGATAGACTTTGCCAAAAATTGGCGCAGATCCGTTATTTCTGGATTTTCTGAGACAATATAAGCTACTAACCGTTTATCTTCAGATGTATTTTCTGTCACCACTACAACAGATGCTTGTACCTCTGGATATTGGCTGAGTACGACTTCTATCTCACCTAATTCAATCCGAAATCCCCGAATTTTTACTTGGTTGTCTATTCTTCCTAAGTATTCAATTGTACCATCTGGGAGGTAACGGGTGCGATCGCCTGTTTTATATAAGGTATTCTCACGCAGAGGCGCAGAGGCGCAGAGAGGAGTTTTGAGGAGAAATTTTTCTGTTGTCAATTCAGGACGGTTTAAGTAACCTCTGGCGACTCCCGCACCAGCAATGTATAGTTCTCCAGGTACACCGATGGGAACAGGCTGTAAATGCTGGTCAAGGATGTAAAATTGGGTGTTGGCGATGGGATGACCAATGTTAACAGGTTGATTATGGGTAAGTTTTTGTGCTGCTGACCAAATAGTGGTTTCCGTCGGTCCATAGAGATTCCAGACTTCTTGACTAGATGATAACAACTGCTGTGCTAAAGACTGATCCAAAGCTTCCCCACCGCAGAGAATTTTTAAATCTGCTTTACCTTTCCAACCATGCGCGATAAGTAAACGCCAAGTAGCCGGGGTAGCTTGCATCACAGTGATTTGCTGCTGTTCGAGGATGGCTGCTATCTGCAAGGGGTCAACCAAAGCTGTTTGTGGTGTTAAAATAACCCGCGCTCCGACAATTAAAGGCAAAAATAACTCTAAAGCTGCAATATCAAAAGCAATAGTCGTAATTGCTAACCAATGGTCTGTACAAGATATTCCTAACTGCTGTTGTAAAGCCGTGATAGTATTTGTGAGCGATCGCTGTTCAACCATCACCCCCTTCGGTTTACCCGTAGAACCAGAAGTATAAATCACATAAGCCAAACTTGCTGCCGTGACATCGATGATAGGATTCTCAATAGATTGTATAGCGATGGCCTCCCCATCAGCATCCCAACAAACAACCCTCCCTTCCTCCTTTGCGTCTCTGCGCCTCTGCGTAAGCATTACCCCCACCTGAGCATCCGCCAAAATCCACCTCAAACGCTCATCAGGGTAAGTTGGATCTAAAGGTAAATAAACACCACCAGCCTTGAGAACTCCTAACAGAGAAATGATCATTTCTGGGGAACGTTCTAAACAAATTCCTACAATAGTTTCCGGTTTTACCCCCAACTGCTGCAAATAATGCGCCAGTTGATTAGCTTTATGATTAAGTTCTCTATAAGTCCAACATTCCTCACCAAAAACCAACGCAATTTCATCAGGTGTTCTTTCCACCTGCGCCTCAAATAGCTGATGAATGCACAAATTTGGATACGCTTGTGTGGTTTGATTCCACTCTTTTAATATTAATTGCCTTTCCTGGGGAGTTAATATTGATATTTGTGCAAGCCTTTGCTCAGGCTCATTCACCATTGATACAAGCAAAATTTCCAAATGTCCTAAAAGCCGTGAAATCGTTGCTGTATCAAAACAAGAAACATCATAACTAAATTTAAATAACAACTCCTGCCCAGGAATTACTGTTAATGTCAGAGGATAATTTGTTTTTTCAAATCCTTGAGTATCTTCAATTTGGAGAGTCTGATCAAAAGTTTTGATTATTGATTCTATAGAAACTGGATAATTCTCAAATACCAGCAAACTCTCAAACAAAGGTGTACCGCGAGGAACGGAACTCCAACCTTGAATATCTACCAAAGAACTATAACTATATTGTTCTCTTTCTACCTGTTCCCCTTGTAATTGTTGCAGCCAAGGTATGATTTGCCTCTCTCCATCTACATCAACCCGCACGGGTAAAGTATTAATAAATAGTCCAACTATCTTTGCTACTTGCGGTAATTCTGGAGGACGACCGGAAACAGTAGTACCAAATATAACATCATTCTCATCGCTATAACGGCTTAATAATAACGCCCAAGCTCCTTGTACTAAGGTATTGAGGGTGAGACGATGCTGACGGACAAAGTTTTGTAATGTTTCAGTTTGTTGACTGTTGACTTTTAACTTTTGACTGAGAATTGAGGATTGGTTATTTTCTCTATTCCCCAAAACTGTGGGGGCTGTAAAATCTTGAAGATGCTTGCGCCAATAATTTTCCGCTTGTTCTGGGTTTTGTTGCTGTAGCCAAAGAATATAATTACTGTAAGGTGTAGGAGGTGGTAATATTAAATCCTGCTCTTGACAAAATGCTTTATATAGTGTAAATACTTCTGTTAATAAAATACCGTTACACCAACCATCCATGAGTAAATGATGATGACTCCAGATAAACTGGTATTTATTGGCTTCTAAGCGAATTACAGCACAGCGCATCAAAGGAGGTTGCTGTAAATCAAAACCACAATTACAGTCACTCTCTAAAAACTCAGTTAATTTAGCTTCTTTTTCAGTAACTTTTAAACCACACCAGTCTAACTCTTGCCAAGGTAATTCTACACAGTCGTAAACTACTTGCAGTGGTTTTTCTAACTCTAAATAGTGAAAAGCAGTCCGCAGCACCGAATGACGCTTAACTACACCTTGCCAAGCTTGACGGAAAGCTGCTAAATTTAAATCGCCGCGAATCAGACAACTACGCTGCTCAAAATATACCCCAGAATTAGGCGCATACAGGGTATGAAATAACATTCCCGCTTGCATGGGAGAAAGTTCGTAGATGTCAATGATGCTGCTTTCCACTTTCACTACCTTTTTTTGGGCTGAAGCTTGTTTAAAAATTTGTCGAGTTGTTGCTGATTCAAACGCGCACCCGCAAAATCAGACGGTGTGTAACCACCATTCTCTGCTAATTGACAATGTTGAATTAGTGCTTGTAGTGTTTTAATAAATTCCTGGGCTAAATATTCAATGGTGGCTTTGTCATGTAAATTATGACTGTATCGCCACTGGATTTGTAACTGAGATTGAGTTATCCAAGCATTAATGTTTAATATATAGGGGCGTGAATTTAAAGGGTGAGAAGATAAGCCTGTTGATTCTTTCCCTAATCCCAAAATCCAACCTTGAGAGGAAAATAAATCTATTTGTCCCAAGTAATTAAAACTAATAGCAGATTGGGGTAGTGCTTGTAAAGTCTGGGACAGATTTTTATTTGTGCTTAAATATCTCAAAACTCCATAACCAATGCCTTTTTGGGGAATTCGTCGCAGGTGTTCCTTAACATATTTTAAATTTACCCCCAAATCATTGGTAGTTTTTAACTCTAAAAATACTGGGAAAATTGTTGTAAACCAACCCACTGTCCGAGTAATGTTTGTGTTAGTAAATAAATCTTCTCTTCCATGTGCTTCTAAATCAATCAGCAAGGAACTTTGTTTTGTCCATTGTCTCAAGGTCAGTGCTAAAGCTGTTAACAATACATCATTTATTTCTGTCTGGTAGGCTTTGGGTACTGCTTCTAGTAAGGCGCGAGTTTGACTACTATCTAGTGTAACCTGAATTTCGGCTTCAGATGCAACAGTGTTATATTCTTTTTCTGTAACCAGTTGGGGAAGTTGATATGGGAGTGATTCTTGGGGAAGAATTTCTAACCAAGTTGTTAATTCTGCCTCTATTACTTCAGATTTTGCATAATTTACCAAATTTTGCGACCAGGCTGGGAAAGATGTAGTTTTTGCTGGTAATTGTACGGCAGTTTGATTTACTTTTAGCTGTTGATAGGCTGTGACTAAATCTTCTAGTAATATCCGCCATGAAACTCCATCAATTACCAAATGGTGCGTGATAAATAAGAGGCGATTATGTTCACCATTTCCTAATTGAAATAAGGCTACCCGAAATAATTTTCCGGTGGCTAAATCTAAACTAGCTTGGAGTTGGGAGGCGATGAACTCAATTTGCTGGCTTTGTTGGTTGGGTGCTAATTCTGCTAAATTAATGACGGTGAGATAGTTATTGGCTGTGTTTTGAGTAATTATATTTTGCTGCCATGTACCCTCTAAGGAAAGATGTACGAAGCAGGAACGCAAGATATCATGATGTAATACTAATTCCTCAATTGCTTGTCTCAAATAATTTGCTTCTAAGTCGGCTGCTACCTCTAAGAGAACAGCTTGGTTAAAATGATCCCAATTGTGCAAATTTTGCTCAAATAGCCAATGCTGAATGGGTGTTAAAGCCACTATCCCTGTGACTAATCCTTGTTCGGCTGCGGTTTCGGGGGCGATTTCTACCAGTGGGGCTAGTTCGGCGATGGTTTGATGTTGGAATAATTGTTTGGGAGTTAATTTAATTCCTGCTTGATTGGCCTTTGCTACCATTTGAATACTGAGTATGGAATCTACCCCATGTTCAAAGAAATTATCTTGAATACCAATGGTAGAACCGAGAACTTCTGACCATATTTTTACCAGGATGATTTCTGTGGCTGTACGTGCTGCGATTTGCTTTGATTGTGCCTTGGCTGGGGGGGCTGGAAGTTGTAATTTATCAATTTTACCGTTAGTTGTTAATGGTAATTGCTCTAGCCACACAAAGGCTGAAGGCAACATATAAGCTGGTAATTTAGGAGCTAGATATTGCCGAAAATCTGTTAATTCTGAGTTGATTTGATTCCCGACCAGGTAAGCAACCAACTGGGGCTGATTTGGGTGGTCTGTTCGCAGGATGACTACTGCTTCCTGCACGGAGGGATGAGTTTTCAGACTGGCGGCAATTTCCCCCAACTCTATCCGAAATCCCCGAATTTTCACTTGGTTGTCTAGTCTTCCAAGGTATTCAATTGTACCATCAGGGCGGTAGCGGGTGCGATCGCCTGTTTTATATAAAGGTGTAGGGTGATATTTTGCCCCATTCCCTATGTTAATAAACCTTTTTGCCGTTAAATCCGGGCGATTTAAATAACCCCTCGCCACTCCTGCACCACCAATGAAGAGTTCACCGGGAACGCCTACAGGTACGGGTTGCAAATATTGGTCTAAAATATAAAGTTGAGTATTGGCAATAGGACGACCAATAGGAACATTAGCATTAGTTAATGGTATATCTGTGGCATCATAAACACAGCAACCCACAACAGTTTCCGTGGGGCCATATTCATTAATTAGCCTTGTTTGGGGAAAATAACGCCGCCAAAATTCTAAATGCTGTTCGGTGAGTGCTTCGCCACCAATAATCAATGCTTGGGGATATCCAGTTTGCACTTTTTGGGGTAGAAGCTGAGACAGTATGCTCAAATGGGCTGGGGTGAGCTTAACTAGACTAAAATTAGTTGCAGAACTCAGGGCGTTACTCAGTGCTGCGATTTCCTCTGTTTCTGGTAACAAGATCACAGCTTTACCAACGAGCAGGGGAGGATATAAACTGGTAATTGTGGCATCAAAACTAATGGCAGATTGCACGGGTACACCCATTCCGGCTGTTACCGGATATGTTGCAATTGCCCAGTGGAGGTAGTTTGCTAATCCTCGATGGGTAAGCATGACTCCCTTTGGTGTACCAGTAGAACCTGAAGTATAAATTATATAAGCTAGGCTTTCACCTGTAACAATGAGATTGAGGTTGTTTTCTGGATTTTGAGCGATCGCTTGCCAATCTTCATCTAAACACAGTACAGTGCCTTCATAGTTTGGTAATGTTGCCACCGATGCAGCCATTGTCAATAAAATTTCAGGTTTGGCATCCTGAAGCATATAGGCTAAACGTTCTGGTGGTAATTTGCTATCTAGGGGTACATAAGCACCTCCAGCTTTGATAACTGCTAGTAAGGCGATGATTAATTCTGGTGAACGTTCTAAATAAATCCCCACTAAAGACTCACAGCCAATACCCAAATTTTGTAAGTGATGCGCCAGTTGATTGGCTTTGCTGTTAAGTTCTTGATAAGTTAGGTTTTGCTCTCGATAACAAACAGCAATATTTTCAGGTGTACGTTCAACTTGAGACTCAAATAGTTGATGTAACCACTTTTGGGGATAATTTACCTGAGTTTGATTCCATTCCACCAGGATTTGATGTTCTTCTTGGGGGGTGAGAATGGGGATTTCGGAAATTTTGCGGCTGGAGTTTTCCACCACTGCGGTTAGTATGATCCGCAAGTGCTGAATCATCCGGGTGATAGTTTGCTGTTCAAATAAATCTGTGCAATATTCCATCACCACTAGCAAACCTTCCGAACGTTCTACCAAATGACAAGTTAAGTCAAATTTGGTTGCGCCAGTTTCTACCCAAGTTTGCTGAATTTTTAAATCTGGTAGTTGTAAATCTAAATGGGTATCATTTTGTAATTGGTACGCTGCATTTTGTACCTGAAACATCACTTGCACAAGGGGATTATGGCTTAAATCCCGTTCTATTTGCAATGCTTCTACCACTTTGGCAAAGGGAATTTCTTGATGCTGATAAGCGTCGGCGGCGGTTGTGCGTATCCGTTCGAGGAGGGTTTGAAAGGTAGGATTTCCAGATATATCTGTTCTTAATACTAAAGTATTGACAAAAAAGCCAATTAACCCTTCTATCTCTTGGCGATCGCGATTAGCACTGGGTACTCCTAAAACAATCTCATCTTGTTGAGAATAACGATGTAATAAAATTTTAAACGCTGTTAGCAACAACATAAACAAAGTTACGCCTTGCTGCTTACTCAAATTTTTGAGTGATTCTAACAGGTTTTTTGGCAATAAATAAGACTCAGTTTTTCCTTGAAACTTTTGCAGGGGGCTGCGTGGGTAATCGGTTGGTAGTTCTAGAGTTGGTAATGCAGCTAATTTTTGTCGCCAATACGCCAATTGTGCTGTCATTTCCTCTTTTTGTAGCCATTCCCTCTGCCATAGGGCGAAATCTGCATACTGAATCGGTAATTCTGGTAAAGATGGTTTTTCACCCTTGATAAACGCACGGTAACAAATCGCCAACTCCCGCAATAAAATTCCCCGTGACCAGCCATCGGCAATGATATGATGTAACGTCAGCAGTAAAGTAGTTTGATGTGGTGTGAGGCGAATTAATTTTACCCGCATCAGAGGCGCTTGAGTTAAATCGAAGGGTTGACTAGCTTCTAGTTTGGCTAAATTTTCAGCTGCTTGTGTTTGCTGTTGTGGTGGTAAATTTTGTAAGTCGATAACTGGTAATTGTAAGTCAACCGTGGGGAAAACTTCTTGATAGGGTTTACCTTCCTGGGATGGAAAAGCAGTTCTTAAGCTTTCGTGTCTGTGGATAATTGTTTGTAAACTGGTAAATAAAGCCGGAATGTTGAGGTTGCCAGTTAATTGCCAACTAATAGCAATATTATATGCACAATTGTGAGGGTCAATTTGATCGAGAAACCACAATCTTTCCTGTGCTAAAGAAAGGGGTAATTCGGTATTTTCTTGACGACGGGGAATAGTTTGTTGCGGGGAAAATTTGCCGGAATTTGTTTGTTGGCGGAGAAGTTGCTCAAATAACGCTCGTTTTTCTGGCGGTAGTGCGGCTATGCGGTTTTTTAGTTCCTGGTTGATTCTTGCTTCGGAAGATGTCATCTCGATATGCTGAATGGGAGGATTTTTTGCACGCACCAGGCGCAGAGGCGCGGATAGTTAGAATTTAATTATTGCAAGTTTTTGTTATTAAGTCTAGTGGGGGATGTGAATGTTTGATTTTTAGGACTTACGCAATAACTCTGTGAAACCCTCTTTACTGAGTGTCTTTTGTGGTATGCGCTACACGCACGTTTTTCATAATTTTGCGTAATGATTTTTTAACGCAAAGGGGCGCAGAGGTTCACGCGGAGGAACGCGAAGTTTTGATTGGTTTGAGGCAATTATTACTGTTTTTGAGTTCTAATATCCAGGGATGGAAAGAGCGCAATGAGGTTCGATGTCCAACGCTGATATAGGTGATTTCAGTTTGCTGTAGTTGTTGATATAGTAAGGTTTGGTTGGTTTCGTCTAAGGCGCTGGTGGCTTCGTCTAAAATTGCGTACTGGGGAGATTGCAAAAGTAAGCGGGCAAAGGCTAATCTTTGTTGTTCTCCTATTGATAATACTGTTCCCCAGTCGGTAGTTATATCTAAACCGCCAAAGCGTTGTACTAAGTCTGTTAAGTTGACTTGCTGTAAAGTTTCTAAGAGCTGATTTTCTGGTATGCTGTGATTAAATTGGGGATATAGTAGCTGTTCTCTCAAGCTGCCGAGAATCATATAGGGACGTTGCGGTAAAAATAGTAAGTCGGAACGCTTTGGGTGAGTTATGGTTCCTGTGCCAGCTTGCCACAGTCCGGCTAAGGCACGCAATAGTGAGGTTTTGCCTACACCACTTTTACCGGTTATTAATAGGGATTGTCCAGGGGAAATGGTAAAGGATAAGTCTTGTACTAAAATCTTTTGATAATCGGGGGTTTGTAGGGTGACGTTCTCAAAACTGATTTCGGAACTTTCCACTGTGTTAAGTCGTGGTTGACTCAGGTGAGTGGGGTTTTGTAATTCTTTGAGGCTGTTTTGCAGTTGGTCTAACCTAGTTACTGCTGCGGCTAAGTTACTTAGTTGCTCAAATTGGCTGACGACTAAACCTAATGCAATTAAGATACTCCGAAAAGCTACTCCAGCTTGTGTTGATACGCCTAGTTCTAATTCGCCAGTGAGAATCTGAGGAGCTAAAATAAATGTTGGTAACAAAAATGTGATGTATTGATAACTGTTTTGAAATAAGTCTAAGCCCAATTGCCAACGAATTAGGTGGGTAAAGTTACTAAATACACGCAAGAAACGCTGCCACAGTTCTTGATATTCTACTGCTTCTCCTTGATAAAATGCGATCGCCTCTGCATGATCTCGGACACGAATTAAACCATAACGAAAATCCGCTTCTCGTTTGAGTTGTTCAAAGTTAATTCCTACTAAAGTTCGCCCAAAGACTGCTGTGGTGATTACTGTGCCTACAATGGCGTAAATGATTAAAAAGACCATTAATGGAGAAGAGATGCGCCATAGGACTCCAGAGAAGCCAATTAGCAGTAAAATCGAGTCCCATAGAACAACGGCAAAATAGAGTGATTGTTTTGTAAAATTTTCGATATCTTCACCAATGCGCTGGTCGGGGTTATCAATGTCCGCCGTTATGGTCAGGTCGTAAAAATTTCGTTGATGTAGGTATTGATGCAGAAAATATTCTGTTAACCATTGTCGCCAAGATAAGCTTAATCGGGATTGCACGTATACTTTTAGGGAAAGTATGGGGACTCCAATTAATAATATTCCCAGGAATGTGAGAACTGCTTGCAAAAATCGGTTGTTATCTACTGCTGCTAAGGATGATTCTAATTCTCCCAAAAAAATACTCACGCCTACCATGATAGCGGTGCTAATGAATGAGAGAAATATCAGTAATATTAGGGAGGCGATCGCTTGCCACTTTTGTGATGATAGCCAATAAAGTTTTACAATTCGCCCAAATTGCCGTAGTAAGCCATAATCAAATTGCTCAGGCATTGCTGAAGTTTTCATAATCTATTCTTGGCCATAATTGCCATTTTTGCGGTTCTACCAG
>NZ_JAYGHH010000008.1:50998-59682 GCF_034931045.1 Nodularia sp. UHCC 0506 | reverse complement strand
CTAATACAAGTTGATGATAATTCAACAATTCTTTACGGTGTCCGACACTAATATAAGTGATTGATGTTGTTTGCAGCTTTTGGTATAAACTGGCTTCAGTTTCAACATCTAAGGCACTGGTTGATTCATCCAGAATGGCATATTTTGGTTTAATTACTAACAACCGAGCAAAGGCGAGTCTTTGTTGTTCTCCTAAAGATAACACCCTTGACCAATCAATAACAGCATCTAAGCCTCCGTGACGTGTGGCTAAATCCGGTAAGTGTACTTCTTGAAGAATTTGTAGGAGAATTTCAGGCTGAATATTAGTTTCTGTGAGGGGATAAATTAATTGCTGTCGTAAGCTTCCCCAAGACATATAAGGACGTTGTGGCAGAAATACTATATGTTCATTAGTTGGGCGTTCTATTGTCCCTTTTCCATGTACCCATAACCCTGCAATAGCACGTAATAAAGAAGTTTTACCGACACCACTAGCTCCGATAATAATTAATGATTCACCTGGCTGTACAGTTAGAGATAAATCTTTAACTAAACTGATTTGTTTGGGAGTTTCTAAAGTCAGAATTTTAACTGCAATATATCTATTTTCTAAGATTTTTATTTTACCTTCTGGGGGGAGAGAGGATAATTTTTGTATGCCATTTTTAAGTTCTGTCAGTCGTTGAGTTCCTGCGGCTAAAACACTGATTTGATTGAATTGATTAATAATTAATCCCAGTGCTAATCCTACTCTTTCAAAGGCTGCTTGAGATTGGGTAACAGCACCTATTTCTAGTTCACGGTCAAATATGCGTGGTGCTAAAATAACAAAGGGTAAAATAAAGGTGAGAAACTGATAACCATTCTGAAAAATATTTAGCTGAAATTGCCAGCGAATCAAACGTTTGATATTGGCAAATACGCGGATAAATTTTTGTTGAAGTTGTTTTATTTCCTGGGTTTGTCCACCATAAAAGGCGATAGATTCGGCATTTTCTCTGACTCTAACTAAACCATAGCGAAAGTCAGCTTCTCGCTTTAGTTTCTCAAGGTTTATCCCTAGTAAAACTTTGCCAAATACCAATGTTGTCAACAGTGAACCGAGTCCGGCATAAATTACTAAAGAGTACATCAGGATGGGAGAAATCAACCATAGCACGCCGATAAAACCAATTAACTGCACTAAAGAATCTAGTAAAATTACAAATAGTGCTACTAAGGTTTGGGTGACATTTTTTATATCTTCAGCTAAACGTTGATCGGGATTATCAATGTTAGAGTTAGCTAGTAATTGATAGAACGCTTGTTGTTGAAAATATTCTTGGAGATAGTCAGATGTTACCCATTTGCGCCAGTCAAGGCTGAGTTGAGCTTGGATATAGTTTTTTAAGGATATAAATAAAATGTTAATTATAATAACGCCAGTAAAAAACCAAAATGCTTGATAAAATCTATTGGCGTTTTGTGCTGCTAAGGAAGATGTGAGTTCACCCCGTTGGAAAATTTCAAAAATTATGAAGTAACTACTTCCCAATGATAAGATTACCAGCACAATTAACTGCGCGATCGCTATTTTTCGGTCACGCCAACGAGATAACCAGTATGGTTGGACAATTTGCCATAATTGCTGCCATATTTGACGATTTCTCAAACCCATGAGATGATGACCTCTGTATCTAAAATTGCAATATCAGAGGAATATTAATTTTCCGCGCATCTATTACGCCTCGTTGTATACAATTATCAAAATGCAATTGCATACAGGGTGAACCATACTCAATTTGCACTACGCCATCTTGTGATAACAGCGCTAAAGGTTGAGTCAACGCATTTTCACAAGTGCTAGAAATCTCCATTCCGGTCATTTTTTTGATCCCCAATCTATGGGACATCCACTGGTGCTTTAAATTGGGGAAATTTCTTGTTAATGTGGGTAAAGCGATCGCATCAGGAATGACAAAACACAGAGGTTCGGTTTGAGTGACTAAGTTTTCACTGGAAAAACTCAATAATAATTCTGATTCTTTTGGTAATGAATGGCTAAATTTATACTCATCTAGAAACGCTTTCCTCCCAGATTGCTGACGTAGAGCAACCCCAAAGGGGGAATATTTATTGTTATACTCATAAGTCCGCCCTAAAAAATCTATACCTGTACGAACTGCATAAATTTCCGCCGCAACTTCATCCTCAACCCAGATAAATTCTAAATAAAAATTCTCAAAAAAAATAATCTGCGAAGCTGTACCTCTTTCCGGCTGTTTGACGGAAGTAGGAGAAACAGTTAGTCCATGTTTCGCAAAAAATTCTACTTCCGGTGCTGTCCTCAGACAGATAAAAACATGATCAACTTCTAACAAAGAACTGTTTACCGACGGTAGCAAGGTGGTTTTCATATAATCAGATCGTACAGATTGAGATAGTGAAACATTTTTGGTGGTAAGTATTCATTTACACCTATAATCTTTGACAAAAATATTCCCAATTTACCTAATCATTCGATATTTAGAATATATTATCATTTGTGTATTTTTCTCAAGTGTTTTATTGGTATAAAATACTAAAAATGTTGTTAATCAACTACTTAGAGATTACAGAAAATAAGTGGTTATATTGCAAAATGTTAATTTATACTCATATTTAGTCAAAGTGAGAATTAGCTTCTGTGTAGTTTAGAGGCTATTCTTGAAACTTGAAAGGATAGTGTCAGCCTGTCTTTAAACCTTTTTTCTGGGAAGAAAGAAGATTAAAAACCCCTATTCCTGGCTAGGAAATGGATACTAAACAAATGAACTTCCGAGTTTTTTGGTGTTTCATTGATGACTTAATTTTTTAGTAATCATTCTCAATAAACCAATAAATAGCCTACTTTGTCAAGTCTCTTTGTTGTCACCTCAATTAATAGACACAAAAGACTCTGTTAAAAATGCTGCTGGTAAAAGTTGGGAGGTAAGGAAGATATATCCGTATTTATATTGACTACGATAGTTTTTATAACTCGACGCTTTCAAGCAGCAGGGCTGTTACTCAGCAATCTTTATAGCTTAAAATAGGCAAACAAACGCGTGTATGTTATCAAAAATATAGTGGAGTAAAATTAAGTAATATTACGGTAAATGATTGAAAATAATTAAAGTTAAAATGTATTTATGCAAGTAGTGTTGCTAAGTTTATAGTTGTTTTCGGCTGAATGAATTATATATATAGGAATCCGGTTTGGTTTATGTTCGCGTAGCGTGGCGTAGCCATATTTACTCGTAGAGGTAGGGAACAGGGAACAGGGAACAGGGAAGAAGGAATAGGTCGTTTTGTATGGCTTACGCCACGCCAGCTATCAAAATTCAAATAGGAGTCCTATATATTAATATAGGGATTGTAACTGAGTACAATAGACTGGTGATTTTTTGTCCTGTCAGGGAGCTAAGGTAGGTGAAACCTTTATTTAATGGATTTACAAACTGATAATTATGATTAATTCCAAGCGTAAGAATCCAAAAGAGAATATATTAGCTAGTTTTGATTATGGCATTCTCACTCCCGAACAGCGATCGCTCGTTGAGCAACGCACCAGCGAAATTAGAGAACAGTTACGAAAAACGGCTCAAGATATTTGGGAGATTGGAGAAAGTTTAGCGGAGGTACGCGCTCAACTGAAGCATGGCCAGTTTGAGACTTGGCTAAAAGCTGAATTTGGTTGGAGTCGTCGCACGGCTTATAATTTTATTAACGTGTACGAAACCTTTGGAAATCGTGCAAATCTTGCACAAATTGATATTGCTACCTCGGCGCTTTATCTCTTGGCTGCACCTTCCACACCGGAAAATTTGCGGGAGCAATATTTACAAGAAGCAAAAACAGGTAAGCGCATCACCCATAAAGAATTAGTCCACACTATTAAGCATCAAGCCGAAAAAGTAGCTGAAAAACCAGAAGAATTACCACTTCATCCCAAATCAGAAATTATTTCTATTATCCCTCATTCCACAAAAACTACTAATCATAGTGATATTACTGAGCCAAAAGTTAAAGAAATCACTACGAACCCAAGTAGTAGTCAATGGTTACGCTTAGGTAAGCAGCATTTAATATTTCATGGAGATACAGCTTCACCAACGTTTTTCGCTAATATCCCTCCTATTGCTGTGGCTGTGGCTGTGACTGCGGATGATTGGGATCATGAGTGGCTAATTGAGGAAGCTAGAACATTGATTGTGCTTCAACCTGCGGATTTACAAACAAATACTTTAGAGCAAATAATTACGATGTTTTCTCAGCCAGGAGAGTTGGTACTGTTTCCTTGGCTACCACAAGAGGATATGATTGCGATCGCTCATCGTTTGCAGCGATTGGTGATAGCCGGTGATCCTTCTCTAGATTTGTGCCAGAAGGCTGTTATTGCATCGGGTTTGAGTGTGGAAAAAATTTAATGGATTTTTAGCAGCTTTTCCACAGCATACTGATTAACCCTTGTCAAAGGGACATCATCGCCGGATTTGAGTTTTGTTGTCACTGTGCCGGTTTTTTTGACGAGGGCTGAGTATGCACCCCCATTGTAATTAATTCGGATTTTAGTCCATGTTGCTTGCTCATTCCACCGTGTAACTAAAAGTTTTAATTTGGGGATGGGAAGGCAGTTAAAAATAATTTTCAAAAGCATTTTTACTATTCCCCCTTGCTCCTGCGCCAATATGCGCCCTGTTTTGGAATATTCCAACCAATCCCACCCCTGCTGCATCCAAATTTCCCGTTCTGCTATTTGCTCAAATTTGCTCAAACCCGTCCAACCACGATAGAAAGGGCGCAATTGAGAAACATCACCTTGACGATAAATTAAACAATCTAAAATATCCAGTTCTAAATGTCCCCAAACTTGTCCGTTAGGAAAGTCAATTAATGTGGGAGCAAATTGATGTCCGCCAAAATGATTAGTTTGCCACACGCGCAGATTTTCTGTAGTTTTGGCATATTTTTTTTGTAGTTGTTGGTAAAGGGGATAACCAAATCTGCCACAAGCTCGGTCATAGTTAGCATGGGTACAGATGAGAATTTCCCGAATGTGTGCTGTTGGTTGTTGGTAGGTTTGAAAGCGGATGAGTTGACGGGGTTGGAATAATATAGCTTCTGCAAGGGACGCAATTTCAGCTAGGGGAAGTAGATATTCTTGCTTGGTGTATTGAGCAAATAACTTGGCTGGACGCTTGTAGTAAAAAATGCGGACAAGTTCTGGATGAGTGTGAATTTTATGGGGTGCGATCGCCAATAGTCGAGTTTTGAAGTATCGTAGAGGTTGAGATGCTAACTTCTCTACAACTTGCAACAGTGGTTGAAACTGTGGTTTTTGTTGCCAAAGGTCAGTTTTCCAAGGTTGGGGTACTTCCACCAGCAACCATTCATCTACTGTGCCGGCTGTACCAATGGGATCTTCGCGGTTAGCTTGAGAAACTACGGAACAGTAACGACAATCATCATTTAATTTTTTCATGTCACCAGTTGATTTTTCAGCCAATACACGGAAATTCCCGCCGTGAAACCATAAAATGTGATTAAAATCAAGATAAAAAATTCATCTAAGGGAAATTCTAGCCCTATTCCTTCCCCTAACCAGAAAGTTCCCATAGCACTGAGCATGACTCCAGCACCTAATTTGATTAATACTTCTGGCAGTTTTAATAAATATTGATGTAAGAAAATTACCACCACTAAGGATAATATTAATGCTAATCCAGTACCTGCGATCGCCTCAGACCATGCACTGGTTGCTAAACCTAATGTGATCACAATCACAACAATTTCCAAGGCTTCCAGAGCCACGCTTTTGGTCATAATCAAGAAATTGAGTTTGCTAAACCCTGGTGATTCTTGGTCTAATGTAATACCTTCTTTTTCTAATACCTGCTCATCGATCCAACCGGCTCGTCTTCCGCTTGCTAGTCTGCGTACAGACTTCTTTGCCCATCCCCAGCCGAACCACAACAGCAATGATCCAATCAGGATTTGTAATGGTTGTAGTGGTAAAAATTGTAACCCATTTCCTAGTGCGATCGCCACAGCTAAGACTACTATGAAGCCGACGAGGGAACCCCAAATAGCCTCTCTCACATAGCCAGAACTACCAATAGCATAGGCGATCGCCACCACTTCTAAAAATTCAATCCCTGTACTGCCAAATGCAGCCAAGAAAATACTCCAATTAATCATATATCTCACCACAGAAATTCAGATGACTTTACAACTAACTTACTATACTTGTGGTAAATTAGTAAAAACATTGTCTTACAGAAAAGTTGGTCAGTTGCTAAATTAATAAATAATAGCACTACCCTAACGTCAATAAATAACTTTAGCAAAGAGTGTGGTTCTTTAAATGAACCGTATTTAGCTGTATTCCCCACACAAAAAATAGGTTGGTTGATTATGGAATGGATTGATTATGTCTCCATTTTCGTGAAATATGTGTTGCAAGGACTTCTGATGTATGGTGTATTTATGCTTATCGAAAGATTGCGGCCAGCCGAGCCAAATCAGCCATTTCGTCATATTCTTTTTAACTTAAAGTGGTACATTGTCTATACTTTATTGGCATTTTTAATGAATGCTATTGGTATTGCCACATTAGTAGAATTAACACGTACTTGGTTAGGTGGAGCTTATTTAACTTTCCCAGAACCCAGAAATTGGATAGAAGCATTTTTTGGAGTCATACTTTACTTGTTGATTGTTGACTTTTTTTATTATTGGTTTCACCGATGCCAACACACCAATTCATTTTTATGGGAACAGCATAAATTTCATCATAGCGAAGTTTCTTTAAATGTTACCAGTTCTAGAAGATTACATTGGTTAGAAGAGCCATTAGTTCTCTTATTTATAGTCCTGCCTATGACCTTATTATTTAATCTTCAACCCATACCAGCTGGTTTCTTAGCATTCATACAAGTTTTGTGGTTACAGTTTATTCACATGAATTTACGGTTAGGAGTAGGCAAATTATCCCCTATCATTGTTAGTCCACAATATCACAGAATTCACCACTCATATCAACCAGAACACATTGATAAAAATTATGCCGTCTTTTTTCCCATTTGGGATATTATCTTTGGCTCTTATTATCATCCGCCAAAGGGAGAGTTTCCCCCTACCGGACTAACAACAGGAGAAACTCATAATCATCTTTGGGAAGCAGCAATTTTACCTTTTAAAGAATGGTTAAAATTAATCAAACCCAGAAAGCAGAAACCAGAAAAAACTCATTTCTAATGTAATATCTCCTACTAATTAAAACTACTGTGTACACCGCAGCCTCCCTTGCACCGCAGAGGTTAGGGGTGGGGTCTGATGATAAAATAGAGAATTTGCAGACTTGTGTGTACACTGTAGCCCAATCAGGGTAGACATCAAACAATTCTTTTATCCCAATTCTGTATTAAGAGGAAAGAACCACAAAGGACACAAAGAAAGAGGCAAAAAATTAGCACAAATTTACAAAAAAATAGTATAGTAATTATTTGGGAATCGCGATCAAGAATTACAACCTTTGATTATGAACTTTATTCACACCAAAAATCCTTGGCTAATATTTCCTCAACCAAATCCCCAAGCGAAATTACGGTTATTTTGCTTCCCCTATGCTGGAGGTGGAGCATCTATTTTTCGGGAATGGTACAAACAATTAAACCACGAAATAGAAATTTGTGCAGTGCAGTTACCAGGAAGAGAAGATCGACTAATTGAAACACCTTTTAATCATCTCCAATCTTTAATAAATGCACTAAGCCAAGAAATATTACCCAATTTAAATCAACCCTTTGCTTTCTTTGGTCATAGCATGGGTGGTTTAATATCTTTTGAACTAGCACGTTATTTACAGCAAAAACATGATTTAAAGCCATTACATTTATTCATCTCTGGTGCAAAAGCCCCTCATATTCTTGCAACAAAGCCACCCATTCATAATTTACCACAACCAGAGTTTATCCAAGAGTTACGCCGTTTTAATGGTACGCCAGCAGCAATATTAGAAAATAGAGAATTTATGGAATTATTCTCACCAACTTTAAGGGCAGATTTTGCGGTTTTAGAAACTTATATTTATACAGAATCAGCACCATTATCTTGTAGAATCACAGCCTTGGGAGGTTTGGAAGATACAGAAGTTACCCTAGAGAAATTAGTAGCATGGAAACAACATACAACTAATAATTTTTCTATAGAAATGCTACCAGGAGATCATTTCTTTTTGAATTCTCATCGGGTGCAATTGTTAGAAATATTGTCAAAATATATAGAAATTCCCGATTAAATATACTATAATCATAGTTGGGTTATTCAATAATAATTAAAAAACGTCGGCTGGATCAGCATAACGAAGTTTACTAGAAGCGATCGCTGCTGAAACTATACACATAACGAAAGTTAATAAAAATACTATTACAGCCAGTTCAGGTGTCATCCCTGTAAAATCGCGATAATTTGATTTTTTTCGACAAAATCACCTTCCTTCACCAAAATTTGGTTAACTCAGCTATCTTGAGCATTGGGAACAGAGAGTCTAATAACTTCTCCTTCTGGTTCAATTTGTCCCAAGGCGACAACAGCAGTTACAGGTGCTGGTTCTACTACTATCTGAGAGTTGAAATTAATATTTGCCTGGGATGTTGTACAACCTGAAGTAAGATTTAATATTCCCCAAATTATCGTGTTTA
>NZ_JAYGHH010000008.1:18486-50915 GCF_034931045.1 Nodularia sp. UHCC 0506 | reverse complement strand
TATTTGCCATTTGTTCATGAAAAGCTGCACAAAATAAATTGCTTCGGTTGATTTTTTTTAGGAGTATCCTCTCTCAAAATCCCAGATTTCAGAAAAAGATTATGTTAAGGAAATTGTTTTTTTACTTATGGAAACTCAATGTTAATTGTTTTTGTAATTTGCTAACAAATGGTAAACTTGCCATCACCAAATCATTATCTTGGACAAAATCAATTAAACAAGCAATTTCATCTACACCAGATGCACGAATTTGTTCCACAAATGGACGACAACTTTCAGGAGTACCAATGAGCGATCGCCCCTTCATAAATCCTTCGACACCGAATTGAAGTAAACTATCAATATCATCTTCAGAGAAGTTTTTGATACTGACATTTAACCCCATACCCTTAGCTAGATTTTCCAGCAAGTCGTAGTGAGTTTTCAGATAATTGCAAAAAGGTTTTGTGACTTTTGCTTTCACATCATTGATATCATTACCCAAAAAGGTATGAATCATCAACGCCACTTTCCCACCGTGGGGGTCATGTCCGTGTTTTGCTAAAGACTTGCGGTAGAGTTTAATTTTCGGAATAATATCATCAAGAGTACCACCCAGTAAAGAAGTCAAGACATTTGACCCTAATTTACCCGCATCAACAAAAGTTTCTGAAGATTGACAAGTCATCCATATAGGAAGCTCTGCTTGTACAGGTCTAGGTAGTGTTTTGACCGTGAAAGTTTTCCCCTTAGCATCTTGGCGTTCCACAGCGTCACCCCGCCAAAGCTTTCGCATCACCTCCAAATCACGCCACATTACAGCTTTGCGGTTAGAGTGGGGTTCACGAGCCAAAACAAAATCATCCACAGTCCAACCAGAAGCAAAAGCGATCGCTACCCTACCATCTGATAAATTATCCACTACAGCCCATTCTTCCGTAGCTCGTACAGGGTCATGTAACGGTAGAACAAAACTCCCAGCACGTAGTTGCACCTGCTGAGTAACCATCGCCAAAGCCGCACTCGTCAAGGCTGGATTTGGGTATAAACCCCCAAAAGAGTGAAAATGCCTCTCTGGTGTCCAAACGGCTGTAAAACCATTAGCGTCAGCAAACTTAGCACTCTCGATTAAAAGTTGATATTGATTAGGACGAGCAACAGAGCCATCACCATCGAAATAAAATAGACTAAAATCCATATTTTTGATCATCCATCAACTAACTAAAATAAAACGTAAATATCACAAAAACAACTAGTAATTTTGCTAACCATAGTCATAGTTTAAAGATTTGCTTCAAACAGAAAATTTAGCACTGCCTAAAAACTGCATTCTGCTTTCACAATCTTTGCACAACTTGCAACCCAATTAGAGGACAACCAGATATTTTTATAGAGACGTAGTATTACTACGTCTCCACTTTGCGTACCTCTGCGTTTAAATTCTCAGACTTACTATTTACACAACAGTAAACGCTGAAGAATTGAGGCTACTGGATTGAACAAACTTCAACACAGCCAGAGTTTCATCACCTGTTTTAATCAATGTATCCATGCCATTTTGAGTCAAAGTTAACTGGTCGAAACTTAGACCACCACTTAAACCAATTCTTTGTCCCAAACTAACTTGGAAGTTGTTGATAGTATCAACCCCCTCACGTTGAGCAATCACAACAGTATCTTGACCACCATTTAAGAAAATGATGTCATTGCCAGAACCAGCGTCAACGAGGTTTTGACCGGAGCCACTGTAGATAATGTCATCACCAGCACCACCCAGTATAGTGTTATTACCATTACCAGCATAGAGTATATCGTTACCCTCACCTCCATCTAGTAGGTTATTACCGAGACCGCCATATAAGTAGTCATTACCAGCACCACCAAATAAACTGTCGTTACCATTACCGCCAAATAGTGCATCATTCCCGTCACCTCCAAATAGGGTGTCATCACCAGCACCACCAAACAGGTAGTCATCGCCACCACCACCATAGAGGATATCGTTACCAGCACCACCAAATAAACTATCGTTCCCAAAAGTGCCAACCAAGATGTTGTCACCAGCATCACCAACGGGATTGGTTGGGGCATCACTAATGGTGAGTGCGACACTACCAGCATCAGGGTTAACTTCATACAATTCCCCATCCACCAAATTGAAGGTGATGTTTTTAATCCCTTCATTGGGACCATCATCAAACACCTGTAAGCTCAAGGAAGCAGTGGATTCAGTCAAGGTGACAAAGAAACCGCCACCAGTACCATCTGGAGTTGGGAAACCAGCAATTCCTTCCCAAGTCACAGCAGGTGTGCCATCTGGGTTAAAGATTACGAACTCACCTAATGTGCCTCTGGTGGGGCTGAGGACAAATACTTGCAAGCCACCCTCTGGGATTTCGCCATCTACACTGAAGTTAACTGTCAGGGTATCACCTTCATACAGTGCGGTCTGCTCAGTGGAGATGCTGACAACTGGACCAATACCACCAGGAACACCATCTACATAGGTAACATCTACGGAACTAGCTGCGGGGTCTACTCTGTAGGTGTCACCTGCTAACAGTTCATAAGTGTAGGTGGTGTCTGCTTCTTCTACTATGTCATCGAAGACGGGAATGGTAACAGTAGCGTTACCTTGGGTTAAGCGGAACTCATAAACTTGGGTATCACGGTTAAAGCGGAGATATTCCACACCTTCTGACTCCACCACTTGCCGGAATTGCAACCCTTGAGCCACTGCTGAGGTGCGCAAGTCGCCACCAACGCTAACTACTATTCCTTCTTCTGGGATAATGCCTTGGGCATTGAAGAACAGCACTAAGCCAGGTCCATCTGCTTCACTGACTACTGGGCTGGCTGTCAAACCAACAAGTGGTAATTCAATATTTGTCATGATGTCATCAATGGTGATGGTGACAGCACTGGCATCGGGGTTAACTTGATACTGCTCACCATCGAGGAGGGTATAAGTAAAAGTCCGTGGTCCGTCGATTTCACCGTTATTAAACACCGGCACTGTAATCGTTGCTGTCTGCTCGGTGATGCGGAAAAGTACAGCACTGACAAATTCATTTGTGCCGGCGATTGTGCCACCTGTGGTAGTTAAACCAACGGGATTGAGAGTATCTTCAGGATTACGGGGGTTATCCACCGTTACATCAAATTGGGCAATGGAGCGGGGTACACCACTATCTAGATAAACAACAACGCCACCTTCTGGGGGTGGGCTATCGAGGGTAAAGGTGATGGTAAGGGCTGTTTGTTCTGATTCAAACAGGGTGGTGGGAGTGGCAGAAACACTCACTACTGGTCCTACTCCTCCGGGTATTCCATCAGTCACCGTGAAGCTGGCAGAACTGGCTAGAGGATCTACTGTGTAACCTTCTCCTGGCTCTAGGGTGTAGGTAAAGGTAGCGTCACTTTCTTCTAAGATGTCGTTTAAGACAGGGAGGCTGATTGTTGCCGTTGGTTCGAGGATGGTAAAGGTGAAGCTGCTCAGGTCTGTTTCTAGGGCAAATAGATCCAATGTTCCCCCTGTCACTCCAGTCTCTACCAACGGACGGTCAAAGCGGTAGAAGACATTCGCTGCGGCATCAAATCGTACTTGGGCGGCGGTAAACTGCCTCATGATGTTGGCAACATCACCTTGAAGACGCACGGTAATTCCTTCTGCGGGAATATCGCCTGTGGTGTTGAAGGTTAATGTGAGGATTGTTCCTTCTGCTTCGTTTACTATCTCTGGTGATGCTGTGAAGCTAACTACTGGTGCAGGGGGAACGTCGATTATTGTAAATGTTACTGCGTTTTCACCGGGAACAAAATCGTACCCAGGTACAGGGCTAAGTGTGTAAGTAAAGGTTTTTGGATCTTCTGCTACTTCATCTTTAAAAAGAGGGAGAGTAATGGTTGCTGTTTGCTGGAGTAATCTAACAGTTACAGCACTGGAAGTAGCATTAGCTCTTAAAAATCTCACCCCATCGAATGATGCGGCAAAAACGTCAAATTCGGCAAGCGATCGCTCTACCCCACTATCAAATGTAACTTCCAACCCTCCTACTGGGGGCGGTTCGCTGAGTTGAAACGTTAAAACAGTACTGTCTTGGTTGGCTTCAACTAAAGTATTGGGGCTGGCGGTAAAGCTAATTGTGGGCGTAATTGGTGGGGGGTTAACAGTGATGCTAACTGTGGCCGGATCAGAATCTACCTGACTGTCATTAGCAAGATATGTAAAGCTATCTGTACCAATAAATCCTGTATTGGGTGTGTAAGCAAATGAACCATCAGCATTGAAACTGAGCGTCCCGTTACTGGGTGCTGCTACTACTGCGGCGGTTAATGGATCAGATTGAGCATCAGTATCATTACTTAACACACCATTAGCCGCAGCTATTACCAATTGTTGACCTGCATTTGTGGTGTAGCTGTCGTTGACTGCCACTGGTGGGTCATTTACTGGTGGCGGTGCTGGAACCTGACTGGGATCGTCGTAGAAGTTCACTGTCACCGCACTAAAACTCGGATCAACTGTATATGCTGCATCAGATTGGAGAGTGTAAACTACCGTTTGCTGTCCTTCTGGATTCCCATCGGCAAAAATGGGCGCACTGACAGTTGCAACTTGGGATGTAATGTTAAAGAAGAACCCGGAAAAGTCAAAGTCTCCTTGTGGGCTACTGCCACCAGTGGCGCTGATGGCAAACAAATCTAATTGAGTTAAGGATTGGGGAACATTACCCAAGAGATAAACTCTTATACCTGCTGCTGGTGGTGGCTCACTTAATTCAAATCTGAAGGTAAGTATAGTTTCTTCAGTTTCTATGAGGGTTGTCGTATTGGTTGTGAACTTGATTGTTGTCATGATATTTTGGCGAAATATTCGGTTAATTTCAAACTTGCGCTACAAAAAACTGGCTTGGTATTTCTCTACAAACTGAAGAGGTTTGAAGTTTTCTTTTGTCTAAAAGTCATAATTCAACTGCATATTTATCAGTTAGAATTGTGACAGATACAGTTCTTCAGGTAGCGAATAACGTAACCACACCATCTATTTTTTGCGATCAATTAAACTGTTGTCTTCAAGATTTTACTTAGACCAACTATCTTACCTGCACTAGTCTCAAAGGTAATTTAAGTTCAGAATAATTTTTGCATCTAAATCATTACTGAGAGATCATACTTCGAGGCTGAGTTAGGATGATGATAGTGAGGAAGAAATTAACGTGTGATGCTCTAATTAGTCACAGTTTACTGGATAGCAAAGAAATTACTGCACACCTTGTTGAAGACAGTGGAGAATATTAGAGTTCATTTATTGCAACTTATTTTTAATAAGCTGAACTATCTGAGAATCATAGCACTATCGGCAATTAATTGCAAACATGAATGATACATTTCTAAAAAGATTTTTTTAATGAACATATAGCACTGCAATTTGATTATTGTTAGCGTAGCCTGTGCTTTACGCTGACCAACTAGTAATGGCGTGGCAGGGCTAAAATGTTGCCAGAGATTTTTGAGAAAATTGAGATAAATCAATACTTGCTATTTTTGCATAATGTACTATTTTAGGCTTGTGATTCCACCACGGTACTTAATTTTCTTCATAAATTAAACCGGATTCCTATATTTCTGGATGAGTATGGTGGTTTGTGCAAATTTTGCATAAATCCAAATTGGGTCGTTTTGCGGGTGTAAACCCAATGCCAAAAAAATATTTGCAATTGGTGTGGTTCTAAGCCTGACTAAAATTTCCCTGCACAACTATATCATTATAATCGAGATCACCTCCCAGTGGTAAATCCTCAAACCCCCAGATATTATTGCCTAAAAGCCTTATATGATCTACTCTACCAGGATTAGCACCGACAAAAGCGAAGTAAACTGAGGGGTCGTTATTAGGATTATTATCTAAGATAGCTTCTGGTCTGCCATTGGCAATAATAAATGGCGCATAGATTTCACCGCCATCTAGGTTGGTGATCAAAGTTGCAGTTCCTTGATTGTTGACCGTCATATCCAGACCGACAATCCGGTTTTCGATAGCAGCTTTTGTATAACCTGCGTCTCCAGGGCGGAAATCCACAATACCATTACCATCAATATCAATACCACCATCAACATCAACGATTTTGTAAAATCCAATCAAATTGTCAAAGTTAGCTTCTCGGCTTAATATAAACTCAGCCCGTACCTGACCTGTGATTTCTCGGAAATCAATCAGTTCTCCTTGGGGGTTGTTTTGCAGTCTAGTACCTAATGGTAAAAATGTGTTGGTAGCTGAGGCTTGGACCACTAAATCTCTGAAATCATCAACACCACTACCACCTTCCCAGGAGATTTTGTAAGTCCCATCACTAAGTGTTTCTATTTTTTGGGTTGAAGGTGCGCCAAAAATTATTGCTGATAGAGGACTTGAGCCAGAACTTACGGCATCAATGGTAGTATTTTTAACTAAGAAAAATCTGAGTTGGTCTCCTGAATTAAACTCTACTAAGCGGCTTAAATTGGTTTGATTAAATCCATTGGGTGGATCAGACAGAACAGAGAAGATAACTTTTGCTCTCTCCAATGCAGCTTGGGTGTATCCTGGAGAATTGGGTGCTATGCCATTGATAGTTCCTTGGTGATCATCAACGACAAATACACCCAGCTCGTTGACTTGATCAGAATTGCGGTCTAGTAGGGAAATTTGTAATTTTGGCTGATCACGGCCTTGGATCTGAAAAACAGTATCCGATATTTGCTGGAGGCTGGGGTTAGTATTTTCTACAGGGTTAGTATTTCCGAGGGTCAAAGTAACACCGCCAGCATCGGAATTAACTTCATACTGTTCTCCATTGACTAGATTGAAGATTAAGGTTTTTAATTGTTGATTAGGATCATCATCAAGTACCTGCAATGCCAGAGAAGCAGTTGATTGGGTTAAAGTGACAAAGAAACCATTACCAGTGCTATCTGTTTCTGGTAAATTGGCTAGTCCTGCTGTATTTAATATCTGGAACTCACCCAATGGATTTGGGGTTGGACTCAACACATACAATATCAATCCTGTGGGGGGAATTTCACCATCAACGCTAAAATTAAGGGTGAAAATATCTCCTTCCTGGATTGTAGTTTGTTCTGTGGAGATACTGACCACTGGACCCACTCCACCAGGTACACCATCCACATAAGTTATATTTGCTGATGCTGCCTTTGAATCGATAATGTATGCTTCATTTGCTAATAGTTGGTAAGTGTAGGTGGTGTCTGCTTCTTCTACTATGTTATCAATGACAGGAATAGTAATGGTAGTATTGGCTCGTGTTAGCCGGAACTCATAAGCTTGAGTGTCACTATTGAAAGCTAGATATTCAATTCCTTCTGACTCTATCCGTTGCTCAAATTGTAGTCCTTGTGCTAGAGAGGAGGCTCTAAAATCCCCTCCAACACTGACGATCATGCCTTCTGCTGGAATAATGCCTTGGGTGTTAAATATCAGCACTAAGCCGGGACCCTCTTCTTCAGTCACTACTGGACTAGCTGTGAAACCAACTACAAGTAATTCCCTCACTGTTGATGTATCGTTGATGGTAAAGGTAATTGCATCTTCACCCGGTACAAAATCGTAACCTGCTACGGGGCTAAGTGTGTAAGTAAAGGTTTTTGGATCTTCTGGGACTTCATCTTTAAAGAGGGGGAGAGTAATGGTTGCTGTTTGCTGGAGTAATCTGACAGTTACAGCACTGGAAGTGGCATTAGCTCTTAAAAATTGGACTCCATCGTATGATGCGGCAAAAACGTCAAATTCGGCAAGCGATCGCTCTAACCCACTATCAAATGTAATTTCTAATCCTGCTTCTGGAGGTGCGGCGCTTAATTGAAATGTTAAAACAATACTGTCGTTATTAGCCTCAACTAAAGTATTGGGGCTGGCGGTAAAGCTGATTGTGGGCTGAGTTGCTGGAGCATTTACAGTAATGCTGACTGTGGCCGCAGTTGAATTGACCTTGCCATCATTAGCAAGATATGTAAAGCTATCTGTACCGGAGAAATTGCCATTGGGTGTATAAGTAAATGAACCATTAGCATTTAAGGTCAAACTCCCATTACTGGGTGCTTGTACCACGGTGGCTGTTAAAGGGTCGGCTTGAGCATCTGTATCGTTACTCAAAACACCATTAGCTACATCCACTACTAATTGCTGACCTGCATTTGTGGTGTAGCTGTCATTAACTGCTATTGGTGGGTCATTTACTGGTGGGGGTGCTGGAACCTGACTGGGATTGTCGTAGAAATTCACTGTCACCGCACTAAAACTCGGATCAACTGTATATGCTGCATCAGGTTGGAGAGTATAAACTACCGTTTGCTGTCCTTCTGGATCTCCGTCTACAAAAATGGGCGCACTGACAGTTGCAACTTGGGATGTAATGTTAAAGAAGAACCCGGAAAAGTCAAAGTCTCCTTGTGGGCTACTGCCACCAGTGGCGCTGATGGCAAACAAATCTAATTGAGTTAAGGATTGGGGAACATTACCCAAGAGATAAACTCTTATACCTGCTGCTGGTGGTGGCTCACTTAATTCAAATCTGAAGGTAAGTATAGTTTCTTCAGTTTCTATGAGGGTTGTCGTATTGGTTGTGAACTTGATTGTTGTCATGATATTTTGGCGAAATATTCGGTTAGTTTCAAACTTGATAGTGCTTAATATGGAGAGTAGAAATATTTAAGATGGGGGAATTTCAGGAAGTTTCTGATCTGGAATTAAATCCTCTACTTGTCGTAAAGTCCGCCAGTTGTAACCAAAAACCCCCACCAAAACTGTGCAGATAGTCATGGTGACAAATAATAAAGTAATACCTGCGCCAGTTTCAGTACCAAAGATGTTGCCGAAAATAGGAGCTAAACTCCCAGTAGGACTCATCGCTGGTTCAAAAATTCGATCTGCGAGAAATCCCGCAACTAAAAATGTCGTCGCTGAAACCGTCACCCCAATCAGTTGATCTGCGGCTAGAACTCGTCCTTGTAAAGAGGGGGGAACTTTGGCGTACCAAATGGCGTTACTAGAACTATAGAATAAAGGAATAAGTAACGATGCCAAAAAATGAGTAATTATCCAGATTGGTAATGTTTGCCCAAGACCGAGAATTGTTCTAAAAAAACCATAGCCGATAAAACCAAGTAACATTCCGTGAATGCGACGATGGAAACCTCCCCAAATACTCAGAATTAACGCCCCAATCACACCACCAATCCCCGCAGCACTGGTGACAGTCCCCAGAATTTCGGAATTACCACCTGTACGCGCCAGAAGCATCGGACTGTAGAGAGCTTTACTGATATCATTGGGAAAGGCAAATAAAGTAAAGGCGATCGCCATGGCCGTTAAAGATGGATTAGCCCAAATGTAGCGGAATCCAAATGTCAGTTTTTCCCAATTACTTTCAGTGTGATTAGTATTAACTTTTTCTATCACAGGCTGAGGAATTGTGACAATTAGCAATGTGAAAAAAGACGTAGCAAAAGTTGCTAAATCAATCCAAAAAATACCTTGCACCCCCACACGTGGATAGAGAAACCCTGCTAAAGCGGGAGCAAAAATTGCAGCACTGTATTTAACCGCAGACCCCAAACTTTCAGCACGGGTAAATTGTTCCTTGGGAACGAGTAGGGAAATGGAAGCAGAATAAGCTAGAAGTTGTAGTTGTCCAAAGCCGCCGTACAGCGTCACAATTAAATATAAATGCCACACCTCTAATTGTTGATTGAGGTAAAGCATGGCTATGGTTAGAGTGCATAACATAGCAACAACTTCCGCCAAAATCATCAATAAGCGACGATTAAATCTATCCACAGCAATACCAGCAAAAGTAGTAATCAGCACTTTAGGTAACTGCGAGAAAAAACCCACTAATGCTAAAGCTGTTGCGGAACCTGTTTTATCCCAGACCCAAATTGTCAGGGCAAATACTGTCATAAAACTGCCAATAGTCGATGCTATTTGCCCCAACCAGATGATCAAAAAAGTTCGCATGATCTAATTCATAATTAAAAAAGTAGCATTGCTAAATACAAGTATAAAATTCAAAAATTCCACCTCTAAAACTCTAACTCTCCGCGCCTGGAGTGCCTCTGCGTGCAAAAAATTCATATTCCCACTCAGCAAAGCCAAAAAATACCATTTCTTTGTAATGATGCACTTTTAATATCCTGGTTAAAATTCCCAAGAAATATTACCAGTTAAAGTAAACGGCGCGCCTGGAACTATCCGCACAATATCCCGCGCCCCTTCCCAATAATTTTGATCAAATAAATTTTGGATGTTAATAGCAGCACGGAATTTATCCCGGCGATAAAAAATAGAGGCATCTGTACGCCAATAACTAGGTAATGTAAAGGTATTGCGTAAGTCCCCTTGACGTTCTCCCTGAGTGAACACACCCAAGCCTAACCCTAAACCTTTGAAATTTCCTGATTGGAATTCATAGCTACTCCATAAGCCAAAAGCATTTTTAGGAACATTTTGTAATTGCTTATCTTGAAATTCAGGGCGGCTATCTTCGAGAATTTTGGTATCTGTATAAGCGTAACTGGCTGTGATGTTCCAACCAGGGAGAATTTCACCAGCAACATCTAATTCTATACCTTGGCTGCGTTGCTTACCGATTTGAATTTGTGATAGGGGTTCACTGAGTCCTTGGGCTGCTACATTGGTGCGTTCTAAATTATAGAATGCTAGGGTGGTGGAAAGGCGATCGCCTAACAAATTAGCCTTCAAACCAATTTCGTACTGAGTTCCCCTTTCTGGTTCAAAGGGTTCGCCAATAATACTTTGTCCCGTCTGTTCATTGACTAAAACCCTAGTTCTACCAATCACGGGTGAAAATGATTGACTGTAACTAGCGTATAGTGAAAGGTTTTCCCTGGGCTTAATTACAACTCCCACACGGGGGCTAAAAACTGTATCGTTACGTTCAAAACTTTCTGAGGCAGACAGCAAATCTTCGTATTTTTGGTGAGAAAAATCTAAACGTCCCCCCAGAACTAAAATAATATTTTGCGATAGTGAAATTTGGTCTTGAGCATAGATACCCACAGAATTCTTACGAGTATCAATATTGCCAAAGGGAATCACAAAACTAGAAACACTTTCAGGTCGATAAACAGGATTAAAAATATCAATAGCACTGATTTGTCTAAAATCAATTTGATCTTTCGTCTGCTCTCTAGAAACTTCTACACCGAATAGCAAATTATGCTCAATGCTACCAGTTTTAAATTTACCTATGAGATTATTATTTAAGACAAAAGTAGATAAATTCGTAGGATTTTCTAGCAAAAATCGTCTGACTGTGCGCCCATTATTATTTAATCCATCGGCTCTCACAGAATTAGAAATAGGAGTTATGCTAGTATTTTTAGGAATATCTAAAAATGAGGTAGAAAGTTCACTTTTCAGCGACCAATTAGAATTGAGACGATGATCTAACTGATAACCCAAACGAGTTACAAATGTCTCAGTTTCAGACAATGATGGTTCACCTAAATTAGCGTCCCGTGGCACTCTACCATTAGGGTTAGGAATAACTGTTCCCGAAGCAGGTAAATCAGGTGCTGTTTGGAAGTTGCGGTATTTAAGATATTCTAGATTAGCAGTTAAGGTAGTATTTTCGTTACTAATTAATCTGACAATGGGTGAAATAAAGAAAGATTCACTATTTTCAAATTTCTTAAAGCTTTCAGCAGTTTGATAACCAGCATTCAAACGATAGGCAATGCCATTTTGATCTAAAGGACCGGAAAAATCAATTGTGGGACGATGTAACCCAAATTGACCTACTTGATACTCAAAGCCATAATAGGGTCTATCTAAAGGCTGTTTTGTGACCAAGTTAATTACACCACCCAAATCACCCCGCCCAAAGAGTACGGAAGCTGGCCCTTTGAGAATTTCTACCCGTTCGACATTACTAATGTCACTGGTAAATCGGAGAGTTTCGTCTCGTAAGCCGTTACGTAAAATATTTCCCGACTCAAAGCCACGAATCACAGGATTTAACGCTTGTGCTTGGGAAGGAGTCCGGCCAGTGCTGGCACTACTAGTATTTTTCAAGACTTCTCCAACACTGCGTGTACCTTGGTCTTGAATAACTTGTTGGGGTATGACCTGAATTGCTTGAGGTACGTCAATAATTGGGGTATCGGTACGAGTCCCTATGGAGGAATTTGGAACTTGATAAGTTGGTCGGACTTGTTCTCCTATAACTGTTAGTTCTATGGGTTCCTCTGGTTCTGGAGTTTCTGGTGGGGTTTGACTGGTGGTGACAAAAGGAATATTGACAATAAATTCCTCTCCATTCTGGAGTAAATCAACTTGAGGAATTTCATTTACCCCTGTCACTTCAATTTCAATGGTGTTAGGGTCAGACTGTCCGACAACAATCTGAGCAATATCAGGAATGGGATTATCGATAATTACAGGTAATTGTCCTTGTTCCAATTGGAATTGAGCATTATTAACAATGATAGTTAGGGTCTTGTCTACGGTAATAGACTCAGTTTCTATAGACACTCCGGGTGGAGTCCTTAAAACAACTTCCAAGCCTTGATCTGTATCATAAAGTTCCACTGCGGTTACAAGTACAGGAGTAGCCCAGACAGGCTGAGATCCTAAAACAGTGATGATACTAGCAACACCAATTGAAGATTGCCAAAAATTCCATGCCATAAATAGCGTTTTTCCTAACTTGCTAGGGTAGTATTTTTAGAAATGAGGTAAAGAATGTGGTTATATCTGGGAAAAGAGAACAATTTTCTCTCAATTAATTAACTGGCATCAAATATAGGAATCCGGTTTGGTTTTTGTTCGCGTAGCGTAGCCATATTTACTCGTACAGGTAGGGAATAGGGAAGAAGGAATCAAGGTATACGGGGTTTTGTATGCCTTACGCCACGCAAGCTATCAAAATTCAAATAGGAGTCCTATATTACCATTTTTTTTGAGATCGTTAGCGCACAAATTTGAGGCTTTCTCCGGTTTTGGAGAAGAAATCAGTAAAGATGCTCATGACTGTACGTTTTCTAATTTTAATGTTACCGTTTAACGACATTCCCGACTGGAGGGGGATTTTGCGTCCCTTGCTGCTGAGGTACTGTTGGTCAAGGGTGACTGTGGCGGGGAAGGTATAGTATGGCTGAAGTTGGGTTGGGGGTAGGGTATCAGAACCAATCCAAGTTAAAGTACCTTTGATGTCTCCAAATTCGCTATAGGGAAAGGAATCAATGCGGACATCAACGTGCATTCCTTCTCGGATAAAGCCAATATCTTTGTTGGTGATGGAAACTTTGGCTACTAAGTCGGTTTGAGGAACGATTTTCAGCACAGGTTCGGTGGATTGAGCGACAAAACCGGGGGCGTTGGCTTTGAGGTCAAAGACTACTCCATCTACAGGCGATCGCACTACACTATATCTTAATGACTGATTGGTTTGACTTAGTTGACTATCAATTTCGGCAATGCGTTTTTTGTTGTCAATCACTGCTTTTGTCAATTGACTATCAATTTCGGCGATTCTTTGGCTATTATTGCCAATGCGGGTAGTTAAGTCTCTTCTGTCAATAGCTTTGGTATTTTGAACTTTGGCTTGAGCTTGATCGATGGCGGCTTGTAACCGGATTTTTTCTGCTTGCAATTGTGCAATTTCTGCACGAATCGAATCTACCTCCTGCTGTTGGTTGAGGTATTGAATGCGGGAAATTCCCCCCTCTAGAGCTAATTCCGAGATATCTTGGAGAATCTTTTCATTAACGACTAATTTTTTTTCGTTGGCTTCAAGTCTAATATCTGCTTGGCTATATTGCTTTTGCAATTGCTCAATTTCTAACTCAGCCCCTGTGACTCGTGATGTCAACTCTTCCAACTCAGATGTCACTCTTTGTTGCTGTTGGGCAGTCAAAGTCATGGCCTCGGTGTTACCATCCAGTTGCGCCTGGAACATTCGATTTTCGGCAATTAATACCGCCCGACTTCTGGTTAAGCTGAGAAATTGAGTGGGAATAGATACTGTGGGAAAGGAATCTTCGTTACCACTTAATAGTGCTTGATAAAATTGATTTTCTTGTTCTAAAGCTGTGCGAACTGTTTGCAGATAATACTCTTGGGCTTGGGAAACAGTAGGATCAAGACTGAGGAGTAAATCCCCTGCTTTGACTTTGCTTCCGTCTTGAACGTGAATAGCTTTGACCACACCCTCAATAGGGATTTGCACTTCATTGATATTATCTTGAGGTTCTAATTTACCTTGAGCCGGAACCGCTTCTTCAATTTTGGCGACACTAGCCCAAAATACTACTACTATCGATACAAGCATCAAAGTCCATAAAATCCCCCTTGACCATAAAGAGGATTGTTTGACCATCAGGGGATGTTGAAAAGAAGCAGTATCAAGATTGGGTGTCTTTGGTGGTGTGGGGTTGATTTGATGATCTTCTGGTAGTGTTTTGACTCGACCGTTATGAGAACTCATAGTATTTAGGGTTTGCTGAATAAGTTATCTGTGGAGATTAGGGAACAGGGAACAGGGAACAGGGAACAGGGAACAGTGAACAGTTTCAAGAGTTTATAGGGAAAATTTTTCCTTTGAATCAAACTTAAATGCAAGGTTTTCGAGTTCCCACTTCATAAAAGCTTGCACTTTTTCAATTTCAAACAGGCTAAAATCCTTTACCTGTAATGTTTTTAGATTTCTTCAGCCAGCCCTATTTGGGGAGGGGAAGGTAAAATTTTTAGTGCTATTTTGATTTAGGACTGAGGAATCAAGCAATTACGGCTTCTTGCTGGCGATATAAACAGTAATAAAGTCCTCTCATGGCCATTAATTCGTCGTGAGTACCTTTTTCAGCAATTCGACCGTCTTCCATCATCAGGATGACATCAGCGTGGCGAATAGTACCTAAGCGATGGGTAATGAAAAAGACTGTGCGTCCTTTGAGTGCTTGTTGGAGGTTCTGACATACTTGGCGTTCGCTGTTGTAGTCAAGGGCGCTGGTGGCTTCATCCATAATGAGTAGCTGGGGGTTTTGGAGGACGGTGCGGGCGATCGCAATTCTTTGTCTTTGTCCTCCAGAAAGGGCTGATCCCCGTTCACCAACACGGGTGTTATAACCCATTGGCAGGCTCATAATAAAGTCATGAGCATAGGCTACACGGGCGGCGACGATAATTTCTTCCGATGTGGCTTCTGGGTTGTTGAGGGCGATATTTTCTTTAATTGTGGTATCAAACAAAAGCGTATCTTGTAATACCATGCCGATTTGTCGCCGCAGAGAATAAAGTTCAACTTTGTGGATGTCGTAGCCGTCAATCAGAATCCGTCCAGCTTCGGGGTCATACAGACGAGTTAAAAGTTTGGTGAGGGTGCTTTTACCCGCGCCACTTTGTCCCACTACGCCCACAAATGTGTTAGGAGCAATTTCTAAGCTAATATTATCTAGCTGCGGGCTGGGGCTGTGGGTAAAGCGGAAGGTGATATTCTCGTATTTAACTGCTCCTTGAATTGCTGGTAAAGGAATATCTTGGCGGACTTCTTCCTCTTGGGGCGTGTCTAAAATATCACTCAATCTTTCTAAGGATAGGGCTGTTTCTTGGAAGTTTTGCCACAGTTGCACTAGCCGCAGTAGAGGACTTGTGGTGTAACCTGCAATGATGCGGAAGGCGATTAATTGCCCCAAGGTGAGGGTTCCTTGTAATACTAAAAATGCTCCGACCCAAAGCAGTAATAACCCTGAAAGCTGGTTGAGAAATTTACTAATTGAACCCGCAGTTGTCGAAGTGATGGCATTTTTAAAGCTGTCAGCCACATATTTAGCGTAACGCTCTTGCCATTGCCAACGCGATCGCAGTTCAATATTTTGAGCCTTGACTGTCTGAATACCAGAAACAACTTCCACCAAATAAGATTGGGTAGCGGCGTTGCGTTCGGCGCGGTTGCGGGTTTGTTGGCGAATGATGGGGGCGACAATTAAGCCTAAAAGGGCAAATAATGGGACTGTGGCTAAAGCTACCAAAGTCAATAGCCAACTGTAGTAAACCATGACTACAATGTAGATCACGGAAAATATGGAGTCTAAGACCACTGTTAAAGCTGTACCAGTGAGAAATTGCCGAATATTCTCTAACTCATTAATCCGAGTTGAGAGTTCACCCACAGGACGCTTTTCAAAGTAACCTAGAGGTAGACGCAGCAGGTGGTCAATAACTTCTGACCCCAGTGCCATGTCAATGCGGTTGGTAGTTTCTACAAATAAATTTGTTCTCAGAGTAGTCAGAATTGCTTCAAATACTGCTGTAACAACTAATAAAGTCCCTAAAACATTCAACGTTGCGGGTGAGTTTTGAATTAATACTTTATCAATAATTACCTGGGTAATCAAAGGGTTCGCCAAGCCGAACAACTGGACAAAGAAGGAAGAAATTAAAACCTCACTCAAAACTCGGCGATACTGGGCAACAAAAGGCAAAAACCAACTTAAACCAAAGCGTTTACGGGGAGTTTGCTGGGTTTGTTGTAGCAGCAGAATTTCTCCTTCCTGTCCCCAAGTGGCGATAAATTCTGGAGTTTTGTGCCTTTGTATGCCTTTTCCTGGTACAGCTAACACCAGTTCCTTTTCAGTAGCTTGGTAAAGCACAGCAAAACTATTTTGCCATTGCAACATCACCGGGGTTTGTAAGCGACTGATGGCGACGGCAGGAACCATTGCTAGTTGCGCCCGTAAACCTAACATTTCTGCTAAGGAACCGCATAATTGTAAGGAAACGCTACCTAATCTTTGTTGCTGATTGTGCAGAACTCTACGGACGACATCCCGGCGAAAGGGCATATCCCAATATTGGCTCAACATTTGGAAGCAAGCCAAGGTTTCATTTAATACGCCATTTCCACTGACGTAAGGATATTTAATGCGTTCAGCTTTGCTAGGTTCTAGGGCTGGGGGTTGTTCTGAGGCGTAGGGAATATCCTCTGTTTCTGGTTCTGTAACTATAACTGCGGGTGTAATCGGGGTGGGTTGAAATGATACTGGGGGAATCCCTACTAACCGGGCTGTGCCGCTTTCTACTTTGAGGATTTGTTTGTCTGGGGATGGTTCTAAGCGATCGCCTATGGCAAAGTTAGTATTACCGCTACTTAACAACCAAAGCCGATGGGGATCTAGTTGACTTAGAGGTGTTTTCCCTTTGGGTGCGTTAAAAACAATGGTTTGGGGGAGAATTTCCGAGACTAAGGCGGCAACGTCTACTTCTCCCAAGGCACGACGCTGAATTTCTAAACTTAATAATTCAAATAATTCTGGGGTAGCGCAGCGTTTTGTTAGCGCTTCCTGAAAGGCTGGTTCTTTTTCCAGCAATGTCCGAAAATCAACAGAGGGAATAGTTATACATACTGATTCTATCGAAGCGATCGCCGTTTCACAAGCAACTCCCCGCAATAAACTTACCCAACCCAGAATTGCCCCTGGCTGGAGTAATTCTAAAGTGTCCGGTACGGGGGAATTATCAGTATATCCAATCAGGCGGGCTTGTCCTTCGTAAAGAATTGCCACATGAGCAGGCATTGTTTCTTTGACAACGATTGTGTGTCCCATACGGTAACGCAATAGCTGTGCTTTTTGTGTCAGTTGCTCAAGGGCCGAAGTGGATAGGAGGTTGAAGGGTGGTGTTGTCTTGAAAAACTGGGAAATAGCAGGTGTATAAGTAGTCATATTCGGTCTGGGGAAAGACTGATGATTTAAGATACAGGGGAGTGTCCCAGGGTTTAATTTTTTAACGCCAAGTAGCGCAGAGATTCACGCAAAGGAAGACGGAGTGAGTTTTGCTGAAGCTTGATTGAGGGTTTTTTGTAAGGATTCTTGTAGCCATTGCTGAAATAAATCATTGAGCAATTTTTTTCTAGTAGAATCATCCAGTTTGGCGTAAATCATCTGTTCTAACCTGACAATGACAACCCATTCTCCTAAACGCATGGGAGGCATGATTTGTCCTGGTTGACTAGCCCGGAGTTTGGCTGCTAATTGGGGGTGGGGTTGACTCAGAGGCATTGGTCCAATTAATCCCCCTGTTTGGGCTTCTGGCCCTTGGGAATATTTACGGGCGATGTCAGCAAAGCTTTGTTCTTTGGCTTTAATCCGGAAGTATAACTCCTGAGCGATCGCCATGTCACGAGTTCGCAGCAGAGAATAAGTTACCTGATCCAGTTGGGATTTCTGCGTGAGAAAATAAGACTCTAATTTATGTCCCCAAGTCGCCAGTTTATATTTTTCCAGCCGCAATTTTCTGGTTGCTATTCCCTGTAGTTGCGCTGGGGCAATATGATTTAACTTGAGCCAGTTTTCTATCTGTTGGGGATTAGTAAGACTATGGGCAGTATAAAATTCCTGTTGTGCTTGTTCTACCTCTTCTGGGCTACATTCAATACAGGTGATTGCTTGATCAATTAACAACTCACGATAAATCTGAGGCAACATCTGATAACCTGCTAACAGAGATATCAACTCTGGCGCAGTGATGGTTTGCTCAGACAACTTTTCTAAACAAGAATCATTCATTGCAAAATCAAGTTGATGATGGGTCTAATGTTTAAAACAAATAATTTATAGGAATCCGGTTTGGTTTCTGTTGCTTGCGTGGCGTAGCCATAGAGAACAGGGAATAGGGAATAAAATTCAAATAGGAGTCCTATGATGATGCAAATTGATTGACCGAAAAGGTTAAACGGTAAACTTGATCATTCAAACTAAAATTAATAATACCGCATATTACCGTAAAATTATTGAGAATCTTTATTAAAAATAACATACATTAAATGAGAGAGGTTGAATTCTAAAAAAATTATGTTTTTATTAAGTAAGTAGGCGAGAATAAGTCAAAGTAGATTAAGTAATGTAAAAATATTGAGATTGTTTCGTAGTGAGGGCTACAGCCCTCAAATAAGGACTGAAGTCCTTACTACAAACATTGAATTATTCCTGCTGCTCTACTTAGTTCAGTCCATCTTTAACAAAAAAATAGCCAGTATTTACAGTGCTTGTGCTAAAATATATGTAAATTTGAATACAATTTATCTAAAAATAAATAACTACTTTAATTGTATGGACAGTTAATTTTTTCGGGTTTTAACAAAAATTAGGACTTACGCAAAAACTCTGGGAAAACCCTCTTTACTTCTCCCAAGGGGAGACGCTTCGCTTAAAGCGGAGCTTATGCCTAGAAAAGCACACTTCGTAGAATATGTTTTTTCATAATTTTGTGTTAGCCCTGAAAGAAAAAATCCCTGTATCAACTTCTAGCAAAATCATCAATAATCAGTTATACTCAAATCCATTGGAATTACTGTTAACCAAAGTCTCTAAATAATTAGACTGCCCAGAAGCGCAGTTAAAAAGTGCAAATTTTTCACAAACCCTTTTAGCTAATTTTATTCCCCAAGGCGAATTAGTGCAGAATGATTAATTGCCAACGAGAAATATTCTCAACAGAAACACACCAAGCTGTAACCCTTGTAGATGTGTTACTCAAATGGACACAACAAAGAGGTAACTCTGTCGGCTTTTCTTTTTTGCAAGATGGCAAACAGGAAAATCTTACTTACGCGGAGTTAGACCAAAAAGCACGCACAATAGCGGCGCATTTACAGGCGATGCACTGGCAGGGAGAACGGGTATTATTAATGTATTCGCCAGGCTTAGAATTAATTGCGGCAATTATGGGTTGCTTTTATGCAGGTGTGGTAGCAGTGCCAGTTTATCCACCGCGTCGCAATCAAAACATGACTAGGCTATTAGCAATTACCCAAGATGCTGAAGTTAAGGGCATATTGACCACCGTATCCTTAAATGATTTATTACAAGAGGTAGCTAAAAATACAGTCATAGCAGGGTTAAATAAAATTGCCACAGATAGGATGATTTTATCTGTAGGTGAGGCTTGGCAAACTCCTGAATTGACAAAAGATAGTCTAGCTTTACTACAATATACTTCCGGTTCCACTGGCACACCCAAGGGAGTGATGCTCAGTCATGGTAATTTATTGCATAACTTGGCACAAATATATCAACGCTTTGGGCATTCATCACACAGCAAAGGTGTGATATGGTTGCCACCATATCATGATATGGGTTTGATGGGGGGAATCTTACAGCCGTTATATGGTGGTTTTCCAGTTACACTCATGTCTCCTGTAGCTTTTCTGCAAAAACCGCTTCGTTGGTTGCAAGCAATTTCTCAAACTCATGCTACCACTAGCGGCGCTCCTAATTTTGCCTACGAGATGTGTGTCCGCAAGATTCGTCTAGAGGAATGCCCAGATTTGGATTTGAGTAGTTGGGATTTAGCATTTACGGGTGCAGAACCAATTCGCCAAGATACATTAGAAAGATTTGCTACAGTTTTTGCACCTTATGGATTTCGACGAGCCGCTTTTTATCCTTGCTATGGTTTAGCGGAAGCAACTTTGTTTGTTAGTGGTAAAAATCAGAAAAATTTAGAATTAAATCATACTGCTCAAGGTTTAGTTAGTTGCGGTATTCCCAGTCATGACCAAACTCTAGTTATAGTTAATCCAGAATCTCGGCAACCTTGTGCAGTCGGGGAAGAGGGAGAAATTTGGGTCAAAGGTGAGAGTGTGGCTCAAGGTTATTGGCAACGTTTTCAGGAAACCGCAGCCAGTTTTCACGCCTCCTTAGCTTCGGGAGAAGGTGGTTTTTTACGCACAGGAGATTTGGGTTATTTACGTTCTGGGGAATTATTTGTCACGGGCAGGATCAAAGATGTTATTATAATCAGAGGGCAGAATTATTACCCCCATGATATTGAAGCGACTGTTGCCCAAAGTCATCCAGCTTTGAGTGCTTACTGGGGTGCGGCTTTTAGTGTGGAAGTCTCCGGGGAAGAACGGCTAGTTGTCGTTCAGGAGGTGGAGCGTAATGGCTGGCGTACACTGGATAAAGATGAAATCATTACAGCAATTCGGGCTGCTATTTCTCGTGAGTTTGGTTTGCAGGTGGATGGGATATGTTTGCTCAAACCTAGTAGTATTCCTAAGACTTCTAGTGGAAAGGTGCAGCGTTTTGCTTGTCGGGATGGGTTTTTGAGTTCGGGTTTGGATGTGGTTTGTCGGTGGGAGTTGTCTCACGCCAAGGCGCAGAGGCGCAAAGAAGAGAAGGTGGTAGATGGTTTGATTGAGTGGTTACGGGTTTATGCTCGTGATCATATTAATTCGCGGTTGATGGATGAACGGCGTTGTATTTCACCCCATATTGTTTTGGATTTTGGCAATAAGGGTTTGTTGGGGATGCAGGTTCCTTGTTGTTATGGTGGTTTGGGTTTGGGATATACGGACACCATCAGGATTATACAACAGCTTGGGGCGATTGATCCGACTTTGGCTTTATTTGTGGGGTTGAATAATGTGTTGGGGGTGCGTCCGATATTATTGTCTGGGAGTGAGTCTTTAAAGGCGGAACTTTTACCTATTCTGGCTACAGGACGGGAATTGGCGGCTTTTGCACTGACGGAAACGGGTGCTGGTGCTAATCCTCAAGCTATCCAATCTCAGGCCATTAGTGATGGTGATGGTTGGCGATTGCGGGGTGAAAAGATTTGGAGTGGTTCGGCTGCTTGGGCTGGTGTGATTAATGTGTTTGTTAAACATGAGTCGGGAATTAGCGGCTTTGTGGTGCGTCGGGGTACTCCTGGTTTACGTCAAGGTGCGGAAGCGCTAACGATGGGAATGCGGGGAATGGTGCAAAATACTGTTTATTTGGAAGATATTCCGGTGACATCTGCGGAATTATTGGGTGAAGTTGGGGCAGGGATGAATGTTGCTCAAGATGCGATGATGTATGGCAGGTTAGCGATCGCAGCTGCTTGTGTGGGTGGGATGCAACGTTGTGTACAATTAATGTGGCGTTATAGTGGACGGCGACAAATTGCTACAGGTAAATTACTGGATCATCCTGTGGTTTTATATCGTCTCCAAGAATTAACAAATGCCATTACTGCCGTCAATAGCTTGGTGATGCGGGTAGGAAAATTACTCGACGCAGGTGATAATATTCCCGCCGAAGTATATACAGCGTGTAAAATTTCTGCCCCTGAATTTTATTGGCAAGCAGCAGATTTACTGGTACAAACTTTGGGGGGACGGGGTTATATAGAAAGTAATATTGCACCACAAATTTTGCGAGATGCGCGAATTTTAAGGATATTTGAAGGACCAACAGAAACATTATGCGGCTTTTTGGGTGCGCGTGTTCTCAAACAAGGACAGACTCTACAAAATTTTCTCTGTCAAACTTTGGGTGCTGTGGAAGTTGGACAAAAGTTAGCTGATGCTGTAGAGCAAATTAGCGATCGCCTCCGTAATCACTCTAACATTAAATTCCAACGTTGGATATACCATCAACTAGGACAACTGACAACAGAAGCCATACTCTGGGCAGTATTAGATGATCAATCAGCAATTGCTTGGGTAAAAAATCGGTTTCATCAACAACTCCAGCAAATCCTGACATTTAATCCTGACAACTTACTATATCTCAATTCCCAAAACCTAGAAAATCACCTCCATCAATATACACAAAGCATCGGTGATATTGAACAAAACTTAGCCGGAGAAGAACAGCAACTAGATGAATTATTGCGTCAGTCCGGAGAGAATTGCCAGACAGCAGCAAAAACTTGGGACTCCCACCCCCAAACCGCAGATTTCCCAACCCAAAATACATCCGTCTCCCAAATCAGCACTTGGTTAAAAACGTGGATAGCTGAAAAACTGCACATATCAACTTCCGCCATAGATACCAATAAAGCCTTCGCCGACTACGGTATAGATTCCATCACCGCCGTAGAATTAACCCAAGACTTGCAACAATGGTTAAATATATCCCAACCCTTAGAGGCAACCATAGCGTGGAACTTCCCCACAATTACTGCCCTAGCCACCCACCTAGAACAACTCACCACCACCGAGTCAAACAACTTTGACAACTTATCCACCATAGATATAGCACAACTACTAAGCCAAGAAATAGCGATCGCTCGTCACCGAAAACCTCAAAATAAATAATTCCCTCCGGGTACTTTGCGTTAAAAAAACTCCTATGAAAGACAACTACCAAACATTGCTCAAAGACGCACTCCTAGAAATGCGACACCTGCGAGCCGAAATCACAACCTTAGAAACACAAAAAACAGCACCCATTGCTATAATTGGCATGGCTTGCCGTTTTCCTGGTGGTGCAAATAACCCCGAAGCATTTTGGCAATTGTTGCGAGATGGAGTTAATACAGTTAGTGAAATTCCCTCCCCACGTTGGGATATAGCGAACTACTACGATGAAAATCCTGATACTCCGGGAAAAATGTACACTCGCTACGGTCATTTTATCGACCGAGTAGAAGAATTTGACGCTGAATTTTTTGGAATTTCCCCCCGTGAAGCCGTAGCAATGGACCCCCAACAACGGCTATTATTAGAAGTCAGTCACGAAGCCTTAGAACGCGCCGGACAATCAACCCAAAAACTCAAAGGTAGTAAGACATCTATATATATAGGACTGTGTTTTGATGACTACGCCAAATATAGCGCCTCCCCATCTAGCCGCATAGATGCTTTTAGCAGTTTAGGTAACACTCGCAGTATCGCCGCCGGACGCATTGCCTACGTGTTAGGGTTACAAGGTACGGTGATGCAACTAGATACCACCTGTTCTTCTTCCTTGCTGGGGGTACATTTAGCCTGTCAAAGTCTCCGCAATGGTGAATCAGACATGGCTTTGGCGGGAGGAGTCAACTTAATTTTAGCCCCAGAACCAATGATTGGCTTTTGTAAATTGAAAGCCTTAGCAGTGGATGGACGTTGTAAAACCTTAGATGCGGCGGCTGACGGTTACGGACGAGGTGAGGGATGTGGTATTATGGTGTTGAAAAAATTGCGAGATGCGATCGCTAACCATGATCCCATTTTAGCGGTGATTCGTGGTTCCGCAGTCAATCACGACGGTAGCAGCAATGGTTTAACAGCCCCCAACGGTACAGCCCAAGCAGCTGTAATTCGCCAAGCGTTGGAAAACGCCCAGGTAGAACCGCAGCAAGTCCAGTATAGTGAACTCCACGGCACAGGTACAGTTATCGGCGACCCCATCGAAGTTTTAGCACTAGCTAACGTACTGGGTGAAGGTAGAAGTCAAAATCAACCCTTGTCCATTGGTTCTGTGAAAACCAACATTGGACATTTAGAAGGTGCAGCCGGTGTAGCAGGGTTAATTAAGGTAATCTTAGCATTGCAAAAGCAGCAAATTCCAGCCCATGTCAACTTACAACAACCAAACCCCTATATTCCTTGGCAGAAATTACCTGTCACCGTTCCTACCCAGTTAACTCCTTGGCAAAGTGAAAACGGTAAACGCATCGCCGGTATTAGTTCCTTCGGAATGAGTGGGACAAATGTGCATCTGGTTTTAGAAGATTTTACCCTTCCTCAACTTCCCCAGAGGGCAGAACAATACCATCTGCTGACTATCTCCGCTAAAACACCCCAAGCACTGCGGGAACTTGTAGGAGAATACATTAAATACTTTGATTCCCGTTCAGATACTAACTTCGCTGATATTTGCTTTACTTCCAACGTGGGGCGATCGCACTTCCCTTACCGTTTAGCGATACCCGCCAATTCTTATAGTACAGCTTATGAAAAATTATTTAATTACTCAGAATCTACCCCAAAAATACTTTCTAGTCAAGTAGTTATCCCCCATCTGCCCAAAATTGCTTTTCTGTTCACCGGACAAGGTTCACAATACCTGAACATGGGTAGAGAACTCTACCAAACCCAAGTTTATTTTCGCCAACAAATCGATAAATGTTGTGAATTATTGCATCCCCACTTAGACATAGATTTGCATTCAATTTTATTTGCGGACAAGGCAAACCAGCAATTACTTTCCCAAACTATTTACACCCAACCAGCATTATTTGTTTTAGAATACGCCATAGCTCAACTGTGGCGACACTGGGGAATTACACCAGACTTCCTCATGGGACATAGCGTTGGGGAATATGTAGCAGCTTGTATTGCAGGTGTGTTCAATTTACCAGACGCACTGAAATTAATTGCTAACCGCGCCAATTTGATGCAAAAATTGCCTGAAAAGGGAAAAATGTTAGCTGTTGCAGGATCAGTTACAGAAATAGCTAAATATATTCAATCATATTCGCCAAAAGTTACCATAGCCGCCATCAACGCCCCAAACAATACAGTTATTTCTGGTGAACAAAGCGCAATTGACGAACTTGCAGAAATCCTCCCAAATCAGGGAATTAAAATTACTCCCTTGTCAGTTTCCCATGCCTTTCATTCTCCCTTAATGGAGTCAATGGTAGGAGAATTTAGAGAAGTTGCTAAAAGTATTACATTTCATCCCCCCAAAACCCCAATAATTTCCAACATCACAGGTAAAATCATTAATACAGAAATAGCTCACGCCGAGTATTGGTGTCAGCATATTATGCAACCTGTACAATTTGCGCGAGGAATGGAAACATTAGCCACAGAAAACTGCGAAATCTTCCTAGAAATTGGGGCAAAACCCACCTTACTGAGTATAGGTCAAACCTGTTTAAACTCAGCCGAAAAATATTCCTGGTTGCCCAGTTTACGCCCAGGACAAAATGATGTGGAAACAATATTATCCAGCCTAGCATCATTATATATGCAAGGTGGAGATATCAACTGGGAAAACGTCAACGGAGATGAACAAAATCAAAGAGTAAATTTACCAACCTACTCATTTCAACGCCAGAGATATTGGGTAGAAAACCTCAACTCAGCCAAACCAACCCATACATCTAACTTCCACCCATTATTAGGAGAGAAATTACAAATAGCGAAATCAGAAAACATATATTTCCAAAATCAAATTTCTCAAAATTACCCAGAATACTTACCCCAACATCAAATTCTTGGTAAAATAATCATGCCGGCTGCGGGTTATGTAGAAATAGCAATTGCAGCCGCAGAAAAAATATTTAAATCTCACTCCTACCACATTCAAAATCTCGAAATTCTCCAAGCCTTACCCTTACCAAAAATCACAGATATCACCCTACAAATAACTCTCACCCCCTTAGAAAACCAAACCTACCAAATAGAAATCCTCTCCTTCCATTCTTCTTCCCTTTGCGCCTCTGCACCTCTGCGTGCAAAAACCCACGCCACCGCAATCATCCAAACATCACCCCCATCCTCACCCCCTCCAGATATTACCCAAATCCAAAAAACTTGCAACCAAGAAATTAACGTAAATACCTACTACCAAACCTGCAAACAAGTAGGAATAGAATATGGAAAATCCTTTCAAGCCATTCAACAACTGTGGCGAGGTAAAAAACAAGCATTAGGACAAATCAAACTATCTCCAGAAATTGATATTTACCCCTATCAAATTCATCCGATATTATTAGATGCTTGTTTACAGGTAATGGGAGCAATTTTACTCGACTTCCAACCACCTACAGCTTACCTCCCTGTAGCCATAGAAAAAGTGTATTGGTATGGCGAAAACCAAACATTCTCTGACATCTGGAGTCATGTAAAACTACGAGAAACATCTGATTATATTGCTGATATTCAAATCTTCCATCCAGATGGTAAATTAATTGCAATCATCAACGGCTTACAAATTCAACCAGTCAGACAATTAAACAACTGGCATGATTGGTTATATAGTATTGAATGGCAAGCAGAACCAATTCTTAGCCATCCCTTACTCACTCCCACCGCAATTAGTAACTCAAAATTACAACTATTACAGCAGTCAGATTTACAAAACTATATATCTTTATCATCCCAACTAGAAAACTTGAGTTTTGACTGTATATTACAGACATTTCAAAAATTGCAACTACCATTAACAGTTGGTGAGGAATTCTCTGCAACAGAAACAATGCAGAAAATGAGTATAGCAAGCCAATATAAAAAATTATATCAGCATTTATTACAGATTCTCCAAAAGGAAGGAATATTACAACCCCAAGGAGAAAAATTGCGAGTTATCAAAACACCACCCAGCATAACAACTGCTTCAGTTTTTCCCCAGTTGCGTCAAAGATATCCCAACGCCACATCAGAATTAAATCTACTCCAACGCTGTACTAGCAATTTAGCAGAAGTTTTGCTGGGAAAAACCGATTCATTAGAGTTATTGTTTCCAGGTGGAGACTTGAGCGACTTAACGCAACTTTACCAAAATTCACCCATTGCTCAAATGATGAATAATTTGGTAAAACAAGCTATAATCACAGCCATAGCCGAAATACCACCAGAAAAACCCCTACGAATTCTAGAAATAGGTGCGGGAACAGGGGGAACTACAGCACATCTGTTACCGGAATTGGCGCAAAGAGAAATTGAATATTACTTCACCGACGTTTCACCATTATTCCTCAGCAAAGCACAGCAACAATTCCCAGATTATTCCTGTGTGCGATACCAGATATTTGATGTAGAAAAATCACCCTCTGCTCAAGGCTTCACAGAAAACAGCTTTGATATGATCATAGCTGCCAACGTTCTCCACGCCACCCAAGATTTACAGAAAACTGTCATACATATTAAGCGGTTATTGTCAAGAGACGGCTTACTGTTTTTACTAGAAGGAGTGCAGACTGTCTGGTGGCTAGACTTAATATTTGGGTTAACTGAAGGCTGGTGGCGTTTCCAAGACTATGGCTTACGTCCCCATCATCCCCTCATTTCCAGTACACAATGGCAGAACTTACTCACACAAGAGGGTTTTGAATCTCCCACTCTATTAAATGAAATTATCGGAAATCAGGCGCTAATTGTGGCACAAGCTCCAATTAAACCAGATACATGGCTAATATTAGCAGATAAACAGGGAGTAGGACAAAAAATTGCTACTCATCTCCAAGGCCAAGGTGCAACTTGTGAGTTAATTTTTGCTGACTCAGAACTTCCCACCCTTCCCACGCCAGCATCACACCTAATTAACCTCTGGGGTTTAGATGTACCCCTCCCAGATGAATTAACCACAGAACAATTAATGGAAACACAACAGATACTCTGCGAAAGTCTGTTGTATTGGTTACATAATAACGTAGAGTATCAGCAATTAGCGCAATTGTGGCTAGTAACTCAAGGAGCAGTAAATACAGGAAAAGATGCTTCAATAAAAGGACTTGCAGCCGCATCATTGTGGGGAATCAGGAAAGTAATACAGTTAGAACATCCAGAATTAAACTATCGCTGTTTAGACCTAGATCCAATCTGTACCCCCACAGAACAAACAGATATTATCCTCAAAGAACTCCTCACAAATTCCCCAGAAACAGAAATTGCTTGGCGTAATCAAACCCGATATGCTGCAAGACTCACTCAAACTCCTCTGCGTGAAAATCAGCGTTTAACCATCAAACAAAGAGGAACATTAGAAAACCTCTCCTTCCAAACAGTAAACCGCCCTTCCCCAGAACCAGGAGAAATAGAAATCTGCATTCAAGCAACAGGCTTAAACTTCCGCGATGTTTTAAACGCCTTAGACTTGTACCCAGGTGAACCCGGAATGTTAGGCTGTGAGTGCGTTGGGGAAATAGTAGCCATTGGTACAGGGGTAAAACACCTACAAGTCGGACAAAGAGTTATGGCCTTAGCCAGTGGAAGTTTTAGCCAGTATGTCACCGTGAAGGAAGCGATCGCAATCCCCCTACCCCCAAATTTAAGTATAATTGATGGCGCAACCATTCCCGCCGCCTTTCTCACCGCCTTTTACACCTTGCATCACTTAGCCAAAATTCGCCCTGGTGACAAAATTCTTATCCATGCAGCTGCGGGTGGTGTCGGACAAGCAGCCATCCAAATAGCCCAACTAGCAGGGGCAGAAATATTTGCTACCGCCAGTTCCCAGAAGTGGGAAACGCTGCGAAACTTAGGCGTAAAGCAGATTTTCAACTCTCGCACCTTAGATTTTGCTGAGGAAATTCTCGCCCAAACTCAAGGAGAAGGTGTAGATATTATCCTCAATTCTCTAAGTGGAGATTTTATCACTGAGAGTTTAGCTATTCTCAAACCCCAAGGAAGGTTTGTGGAAATTGGCAAAATTGATGTGTGGACGCAGGAACAGGTACAACAAGTTAAACCAGATGCAAGTTATTTTTTGGTAGATTTAGTGGATTTTTGCCACCAGCAACCGGAACTTGTACAGAGTATTTTACAGCAATTGGTGCAGGAATTTGAGCAACATCGCTTACAACCTCTAGCTGCAAAAGTATTTCCCATTACTGAAATAGTAGATGCTTTTCGATATATGCAACAGGGTAAGCATACTGGAAAAGTCGTAATCAATTCAAAATTAAATAACTCTACTTCTCTATATCCTCTGAAAAAGAATTGTACTTATTTAATTACTGGTGGTTTGGGTGGTTTAGGTTTACTAGTGGCGGAATGGCTGGTAAAAATGGGTGCAAATCATCTCCTCTTACTGGGACGCAATGCACCTACATCTGATGCAGTGTCAAGGATTCAGAAATTAGAAGCTATTGGAGTGAGAATTGCGATCGCACAAATAGATGTATCCCAAAAAGCAACATTAAACAACATCTTGACAGAAATCGCCAAATCTGCATATCCCCTAGCTGGAATCATTCATGCGGCGGGAGTATTAGATGATGGGACGCTGTTACAAATGAACTGGGAACGCTTTCAACGAGTGATGACGGCGAAAGTTATGGGTGCTTGGAATTTGCATACATTAACCCAACATCAACCCCTAGATTTCTTCGTCCTTTTCTCCTCAGCCACCGCCTTATTCGGTTCACCGGGACAAGCAAACCACGTGGCTGCAAATACCTTCCTAGATACCCTAGCCCATTATCGACAAACCCAAGGCTTACCCGCACTAAGTATTAACTGGGGAATTTGGTCAGAAATTGGTTCAGCTATCCAAGCCACCAGCCAAATGCAGCAAAAAGGAATTGATGCGATCGCACCATCAGATGGTATCCAAATTTTACAACATCTGATGACACAACCCCTCACCCAAATAGGAGTTATACCCATTAACTGGCAAAAATTTGCCATTAACTCACCATTTTTCGAGAATTTTTATCCAGCCAACAACCCAGAAATCAGCGAAACACCACCCCCCAAAACAGATTTACTCAAAAAACTATCTCAACTAGACAAAACAGCAGGTTACGAACTAATAGAAACCTATATCCGTGAACAAATAGCAAAAATCTTAGGTTTTGCACCCAATGCAATTAACCCACAAACCGGATTTTTCGACTTAGGAATGGACTCACTCACAGCCATTGAACTCAAAAATCGCCTCCAAACCGACCTCAAAATCACCCTCCCCTCAACAATAGCCTTCGACTATCCCAACATACAAACATTAGCCCACCACCTCAACAACGAACTACAACAAACCCCAGAACCCTCCACAGCAGAAATCGCCGAACTACTAGCCCAAGAACTCCAACAACTCAACTAACCTCCGCGCCCCTCTGCGTTAAAAAAAACACATGACACAAGACTACCGCACCTTAATGCAAAACGCCCTCAAGCAAATCCAAGACTTGAAAGGCCAACTCAAAACTCAAACCGAACCCATAGCCATAGTAGGAATGGGCTGTCGCTTCCCTGGTGGTGCAGATACTCCCGAAAAATTGTGGCAATTATTACGCAACGGACATGATGGAATTACCGAAGTTTGGAGCGATCGCTGGAACGTCAACTCCTTTTACCACAACAATCCCAGCACCCTTGGAAAAATGTCCACCCGTTACGGCGGTTTTATTGGACACCTCCAAGAATTTGACGCAGACTTTTTCAACATAGCACCGCGAGAAGCCATATCTCTAGATCCCCAACAAAGGCTATTATTAGAAATCACTTGGGAAGCCTTAGAAAACACAGGCATATTACCCGAACAACTTATAGGTAGTCAAACAGGAGTTTTTATTGGCATCAGTAGTAACGATTACTCCACCCACTTATTGCAACGTCCCATTACAGACATTGATGCCTACTTAGCAACAGGTAATTCCCACAGTACAGCATCTGGTCGTATATCTTACATCTTAGGATTTACCGGACCCTCCTTAGCAGTAGATACCGCCTGTTCCTCCTCCCTAGTCGCCGTACATCTCGCCTGTCAAAGTCTGCGCCAGGGAGAATGTCAACTCGCTGTAGTCGGTGGTGTAAATCGCATCCTATCCCCAGAATTCACCATCAACTTTTCCCAAGCCCGGATGTTAGCAGCAGATGGAAAATGTAAAACCTTTGATGCTAAAGCAGATGGCTTCGTGCGGAGTGAAGGCTGCGGCGTAATCATTCTGCAAAAACTTAGCGATGCCCTAGCCGCAAAACATCCTATCCTAGCAGTAATTCGGGGTAGTGCCGTCAACCAAGATGGGCGCAGTAGCGGCTTAACAGTTCCCAACGGTCCCGCACAACAGGCAGTCATCAGACAAGCATTAAAAAATGCGACATTACAACCTAGTGATATTATTTACATAGAAGCACATGGAACAGGTACAGCCTTGGGAGATCCCATTGAAATTGGCGCATTAGGGGCTGTATTTAGCGAAAGTCATCAAAAATCGCCTTTATTAGTAGGTTCACTCAAAACCAACATCGGACATTTAGAAGCAGCTGCGGGAATAGCCGGGTTAATCAAAGTCGTACTGGCGTTGAAATATGGAGAAATTCCCCCTCATTTGCATTTTCAACAACCAAACCCCCATATTCCTTGGGAACAGTTCCCAATTCAAATTCCCACCACTTGCACACCTTGGCATGGTAAAAAAATAGCTGGGGTAAGTTCCTTTGGCTTTAGTGGAACTAACGCCCATGTTATTTTAGAATATACAGAAATTCCGAATCAAGAAAAAGAAAATAATATAGAACGTCCTCTACAGATTTTAACTTTATCAGCTAAAACTGAGACAGCATTACAACAACTAGCAAAAAACTATATTAACCATCTCCAGGATCATGACTGGGCAGATATTTGTTATAGTGCCAATACTGGGAGAAGTCAATTAGAATATCGTTTAGCTATTATTGCAGATTCCCTCACCACAGCCCAAGAAAAACTAAATTGTTTCATTAATAGTGAAGCAACAGCAAATATATTTACAAATAGAGTAAAATATCAATCTCGCCCAAAAATTGCCTTCCTCTTCACCGGACAAGGTTCACAATATCCACAAATGGGCTTTCAACTATATCATACTGCCCCCTTATTTAGAGAAACAATAAATAAATGCTGTGAATTATTATTAGCTAACTCAGATTTAGATTTACAGCCCTTATTTTTGCAAAAAAATAACCAAAATTTTAACGAATTACTCTCTCAAACTCTCTACACCCAACCCGCATTATTCATCCTTG
>NZ_JAYGHH010000008.1:0-18461 GCF_034931045.1 Nodularia sp. UHCC 0506 | reverse complement strand
TATACACTTTGTCAACTGTGGCTATCTTGGGGAATCAAACCTGATTTTCTCATGGGACATAGCGTTGGTGAATATGTAGCCGCTTGTATTGCTGGAGTTTTCAGTTTAGAAGATGGGTTAAAAATAATTGCCAACCGCGCCCGTTTAATGCAACAGCTACCCCAAGGTAAAATGGTAGCAGTAATAGCTGATGCCTCTCAAATAGAAAAATTAATATTACCCTATAACCAACAGGTTTCCATTGCCGCAATTAATGCACCTAATAATACAGTAATTTCCGGTGAAACCTCTGCAATTGAGCAAATTATCACCGTTTTAACAGCACAAGAAATTAAAAGCATACCTTTATCAGTTTCCCATGCTTTCCACTCACCCATGATGACAGAGATGTTAGAAGAATTTGAGGAAATTCTGCATACTATCAATTTTCATCCTCCTAAATATCAGATCATATCTAATGTTACTGGAAATTTAATCAATTCAGAAATTGCTACTCCTGAATATTGGTGTCGTCATATTTGTCAACCAGTCCAGTTCCTTCCAGGAATAGAAACTTTAATTCAGCAAGATTGTACTGTCTTTATAGAAATAGGTGCAAAGCCAACCTTACTACAAATGACACGTGCAATTATTGCCAATCAAGAGAAAAGCAATATAGAATTATTACCAACTTTGCAACTAGGGCAACAAGATTGGCAAATTATACTATCAAGTATAGCCGCACTTTATACAAAAGGAGTAAAATTTAATTGGCATGGCTTTGAGCAAAATTATCAGCGCCAACGGATAGATTTACCAAATTATCCGTTTCAGAGAAAGCGGTATTGGGTAGATATCAATTCAAAAAATAACAACTCTTATTCAACCACCAATAATAGCATACATCCCTTATTAGGACAAAAATTAAACTTAGCTAAATCTAGTAATATATATTTTCAACAACAACTATCTGATAGTTATCCTGTCTATCTCCAACACCATCGCGTATTTAACCAAGTTATCTTACCTGGGGCGGCATATTTGGAAATGGCGTTGGCTGCGGGGAAAGAAATATTTAAAGATAATAAATTTTATTTAGAAACTATTTCCTTTCAACAACCTTGTATTTTAAATCCAGATAATTCCAGAAATATACAACTTATCCTCAACAATAATCAGGAATTTGAAATAGTCAGTGCCGAAATTAACCCAGTAGAAAATAACTGGATAACTCATGCTACTGGTAAAATAAAACCTCACAATCATATTCCTCAAAATCAGGTTATTAATTTTATAGAACTGCAAAATCAATTGACTAAAATTACAGATATTGCTGACTTCTATGAAAATCTCAAACAAGTAGGAATTGATTATGGTGAAACCTTCCAAGCTATTACCCAAATTTGGCATCATCAAAACCAAGCATTAGCCGAAATTCATTTACCAATAACTTGTAGTTGCCGTTATAATTATCAATTTCACCCTATTGTTTTAGATGCTTGCTTGCAAACAATAGCTGCTATATTTTACCAACAAAATACCCCCTATATTTATTTACCCATTGGTGTAGATAAATTGAAACTTTGGCAATCCATTGGCGAAAAAGTTTGGAGTTTAGTGAAATTAATTCCTCAACAGACAACCTCCCCAATTTTAATCGCTGATATCCAAATTTTCACCCCAGATGGTCAATTAATTGCTGCAATATCAGGATTACAACTCAAAGCAATAGAATCACAAAATCTCTTAGAGTGGAAAAACTGGTTATATGAAATTGAATGGCGACTTCAACCGTTAATTATTAATTATACATCTGATTCTTCTCTGACTTCTCCCGTAGAGATTGCCGAAAAAATAGCACCTCAATTTACTCAACTTTTAACAACAGATGAAATTCAACGTTATGCCCAATTTCTGCCAAAATTAGAAAAACTAAGTCTTGCATATATTATCCAAGCACTGCAAACTTTTAGTTCATTCTCACCACAAAAGGGACAAGTCGCACCACAATATCAACAATTATATACACATTTATCTACCCTACAAAAGCAGAGTGAACAAAATTTTGAAAATCCGCAAAATCTCCAAACAGAACTAACCATACAATACCCAGAAACAACAGCCGAATTAACTTTAATAGAACGTTGTGGGACAAACTTAGCTAAAGTTTTACGGGGAGAATGTAATCCTTTAGAGATATTATTCCCCAACGGAGACTTAACAACCCTTACCCAATTATATCAAAATTCTCCTGGTGCAAAGGTAATGAATACTTTAGTACAGCAAGCGGTAAACTCAGCTTTAGAAAAATTACCACCAGGGGAAAAGGTGCGAATTGTAGAAATTGGTGCTGGTACTGGAGGAACCACAGCTTATGTGTTACCACAACTCGCTAACAAATCTGTAGAGTATGTATTTACAGATATTTCCCCTGTGTTTATAGCAAAAGCACGTCAGCAATTTTCAGATTATGGGTTTGTGAGTTACCAAACCCTAAATATTGAACAGTCTTTAGCAAATCAAGATTTTAATGATCATAGTTTTGATATAGTAATTGCGGCTAATGTTTTACACGCAACCGAGAATTTAACCGACGCAGTTACTAATATTAAATCCTTACTTAAAAATCAGGGGTTGCTAATACTTCTAGAAGGTACTCGCCCCAGTGCTTGGATAGATTTGATTTTCGGTTTAACTGAAGGTTGGTGGCGTTTTCAAGATAAAGATTTACGTCCTCATCATCCCCTGATTTCTACGTCTAGTTGGAAAAAATTACTACAAACCAATGGGTTTGCCAACGTTGTTAATATTACTCCTGACGCAATTCTCCCAGAAGTCTTAGCCGAACAAAGTGTAATTGTCTCGCAATTCATCAGAGAAATTAAAAGCCTCAAAGAATGGTTAATTATTGCAGATATACCAGAATTGGCAACAGGTATCGCCCAACAATTACAATTGCAACAGAAATCTGCTATTACCCTTAAACTCTCTGATAATATTCGAGAATTTCTCCATCAACCATCTTCTCAGTCTATCAAACACATTATTTATATCGCTGGTTGTCAAGACAATATAAATGAATGTAATCATGTTCTTCACCTCATCCAAACTCTCATTCAAATCCAACATTACCCTATTAATCTCTGGTTAGTGACTCAAAATGCTGTCAATCCTCACACTATCACCGGATTAAGTCAGTCTTCTTTATGGGGTATGGGCAAAGTAATCAGTTTAGAACACCCAGAATTAAATTGTCGCTGTGTTGATTTAGACCCTACACAAGAACTGATTACTCAAATTCAAAACCTCGTTACCGAAATTACTCATCCTGGGGAAGAAAAACAAATTTCCCTACACACATCTGGACGCAAGGTAGCAAGATTAACTCGTTTTACCGATGAAAGTCTTCCCAATCAACCATACCATTTAACAATTAGCAAACGCGGTGTGCTTGCATCTTTAAAATGGCAACCTTTCCCCCGTCGTCAACCCCAAGCTGGAGAGGTAGAAATTCAGGTAAAAGCCACAGGATTAAATTTTATTGATGTTCTGGATGCTTTGGGATTATTGCCTTTTGAACGTAACTGGTTTGGAGTGGAATGTGCTGGGGAGGTTGTCGCCGTTGGTGAGGGTGTAACTCAGTTCGCTGTCGGTGATGCTGTGCTGGCTTTGGCTGCTGATAGTTTTAGTCAATATGTGACAACTAATGCCAATTATGTGATTGCTAAACCGAATTTGTGGAGTTTTGCCGCCGCAGCGACAATTCCTGCCAATTTCCTCACTGCTGCATATAGTTTGTGGGAAGTTGGAAAAATTCAACCGGGACAACGCATCCTCATTCACGCGGCGACTGGAGGAACAGGGATGGCAGCTTTACAAATTGCCCAAGCAGCTGGTTTAGAAGTTTTCGCTACAGCTAGTCCGGGGAAATGGGAGACTTTACGCGCTTTCGGTATCCAGCATATTTTTAACTCTCGTACCTTAAATTTTGCTGAGGAAATTCCAGAAATCACCCACGGCGAAGGGGTGGATATTGTGTTTAACTCCCTGTCTGGTGAGTTCATTCCTGCGAGTTTATCGGTACTCAAACCTCAAGGACAATTTATCGAAATTGGGAAACGGGGCGTTTGGAATGCACAACAAGTGGCTCAAGTCAAGCCCCAAGTTTCTTATCATCTAGTGGATTTGATGAGTGTTGCTCAACAAGAACCAGAGAAAATTCAAACTTTGTTGCATCGTCTGATGGAGAAGTTTAACACGGGAGAAGTGCGTTGGTCTCCGACCGACCGTAGGTCATCGCTTCCTCAAACTATTTTCCCCGCTACCAAAATAGTAGAAGCATTACAGATGATGCAACAAGCTAAACATATCGGTAAAATCATCATTACCTACACACCAACTGAGTTCATAAAACCCCAAGCTACCTATTTAATTACAGGGGGAATGGGCGGTTTAGGTTTGCGTGTGGCACGTTGGCTAGTGGAAAAAGGTGCAAAATATCTTGTGCTTTTAGGACGTAACCAGCCAAATACAGAAGCAGAAGCACAAATTCAAGCTTTAGCAGCAGCCGGCGCTACAATTATTACTACTCAGGTTGATGTGAGCCAAAAAGCAGAATTAGCCGCAGTTCTGGCAGACATTCAGCAAAATTATCCACCTTTACGTGGTGTGATTCATGCCGCCGGAGTTTTAGATGATGGGGTTTTGCAGCAATTAAATTTAGAAAGATTGCAGGGTGTCATGAGTCCCAAAGTTACTGGGGCTGAGAATCTACATCTATTAACCCAAAACATTCCTCTGGATTATTTTATCATGTTTTCCTCGGCAGCTTCTCTACTGGGTTCTCCAGGACAGGCAAATCACGTAGCTGCAAATACATTTTTGGATGCTTTAGCCCAATATCGCCGTCATCAGGGATTACCAGCATTGAGTATAAATTGGGGTGTATGGTCTGATATTGGGGCAGCGACTCAAGGCAAAATTGCCGAGCAGATGAGTTTGCGTGGTATCAGTGGAATTACGCCAAATCAAGGTATAGATATTTTAGAATTTCTCCTCACCCAATCTTCCGCACAGGTAGGAGTAATTCCTGTGAATTGGTCAGAACTTCTCAAACAAAGATTTCATTCGCCTTTTTTTGGCGATTTTTACCATCAAAGTCCATCAAATTCTCATCAAAATCAAACTGCTCAATTAATACAGCAAATCCAATCTTTAGGCGTAAAAGAACGTATTTTATACTTAAAAAATTATCTACAAATAGAAGTTAGTCAAGTCTTAGGTTCTTCTTCTTCTCAATTACCTGATGTAGAGTTAGGGTTTTTTGATATGGGTATGGATTCACTGATGATGGTAGAGTTACGCAGTCGTTTAGAAGCAGGTTTAAACCAAACAATTTCTTCGACAGTATTGTTTGAGCATCCCCATATTAATGCTCTAGCTGAATATATTGCTACGGAGTTGTTAGCGCCAGATAGTGTAATTTCCCCAAGCATTGCACAGAAGTGTCTCACCCCTGGAGATGATTTTTCCTCTGAAGAGAGTGTGGGATTATCTATCACAGCAGAATTAGAAGCTTTAGAAGCTCTATTAGACTGACTATCTGCTAAAAATGATCGGCTGACTATTATTAGCAGCAAAGCCCAGAATTCCTGGATCTCACTATGGTATCAAACAAGATACCGTTACTATCACAGTAATTTGTAATTTCGCAGCAACTTTGTATTTTCAGCAGTTAGTAATTCCTGTAAGCTATTAACTTCCTTTAATATCTCCATTTCTTTGGTGTATGCTTCTTTTAAAATTAACAGATATTTATCCCGATCTTCCTCATTTTCTGCCTGTTTAAGCATATAAATTGCCATATTAATGCTAGAAAGCGGATTGCGTAAGTCTTCCGAGAATTTCTCTAAGACATTACCTCGGATTTCTGCCAGTTCCTGGGAGTTTTGCAATTCAGTACGATTTTTTTTAATTTCTTGTTGTAGTACTTCTGACTTATGAAACTCTTTCAAATATGCCTGATTTGAAATTGAATGTCTTTCTAAACGTGCCTTAACTGCTTGTAAGATTTCACAAGGTTCAAAGGGTTTGGTAATATAATCATCAGCCCCTAACCCCATCCCTTGACGCAAATCATTACGTTCAGCTTTAGCAGTGAGAAAAATTAGGGGGATATCAGCAGATTTATAATCTTTTCGGAGTTCTGTTAGTACCTCATAGCCACTTAAACCTGGCATCATAATGTCACAGATAATCAAATCAGGATTTTTGCTTTTAGCTAACTGTAAACCGATTTTACCGTCGGTGGCAGTAATAACAGAAAAATCTTCTAGTTCTAAAATTTCTTGAAGATTTAACAAAATTTGATTTTCATCTTCAATTACTAAAATTAAACTCATAACTAAAAAAGTATCCTATAAATAGTGGTTTACCGTTGAATCCTATAGACTTACCCGATAATTAGGTTTTTACTCTGCTCCTGTTTGGATAGAGACAGAATGTCTCGCATACCAACGAGAATTGCTATATAGATTTATTTATGAGTATTATCAGCAAATTTTTGGACAAAAGTCCCAGATTGTAAGGGAATTGTCACAATAAATGTCGTCCCCATACCCACTTGGCTATTCACAGCAATTGAGCCTTTGTGTAAATCAATACATTTAGCCACGATTGATAACCCTAAGCCTGTACCGGGAATATTGCCTACATTTTGGGCGCGGTGAAAAGATTCAAACAATTTCACTTGGTCTGCTTCGGGAATACCAATACCTTGATCTTGAACATTAAAAATTACATTTTGTGCTTTAATATTCAATTCAAATTTGACTATAGCATTGTGGGGTGAATATTTAATAGCATTGGAAAGTAAATTGCTCAGGATTTGCCGCAGTAGTTTTTTATCAAAATTGCCACTTGCGTTACCTTGGAAATGACTAGAAAAAACAATTTTATGATTGGGCGCACTCAATTCTATTTCTTCAGTCAGTTGTTGACAGAAAGGAATTAAATTTAGAGGCGTAGGCTCAAAAGCTAAATTTCCTGTTTCTGCTTTATTAATTAATAAAATATCATCTAATAGCTGTGTTGTATGTTTGACATAGGTTTGAATACAATCTAAATGTTTTTTCTTTTTGGTGTCATCAAGTTTATGACCAAAATCTTTTAAAATGCCGGCTGAAGAGGTAATTACAGTTAAAGGTGTGCGAAATTCGTGGGAAGTCATAGATACAAAACGCGACTTAAGTTCACCCAGTTCTTTTTCTCGCTCTAAGGCTTTAGAAATTTCCTGTTCGGCTCGCTTACGTTCTGTAATATCAGTTAATACTCCAAGAATTTGATAAGCTTTGCCATCATTCGCAATCAAAGGTGATTTAATGGTTTGGAAATAGCGAGTTTCTCCAGTTACAGTGATAATTTTTATTTCAGGTATGATATAAGGTTTTAACGTAGTTATTACTTCCTGATTTATTGAGTTTAAGTATGCCAAATCATCGGCATTAGAGTTAAAATATGTATAATTTTTACCAATTAATTCTGCAACTGTTGTTCCATAAATATCTGCAAAAGCTTGATTGGCTAAAACAAATCTCCCCTGCAAATCTTTAACATAAATAAGATTAGGATTAGTATCAATAACCTGGCGAAGAAAACTTTGACTTTGTTCAATAGCAACAGTGGATTTTTTGCTCTCTGTGATATCTTCTGCAATACCAACTATTCTGTAAACTTCCCCCATTTGATTTGTGAGAGGAAAGGCTTGATCCCGAATCCAACGCATAGAACCATCAGGTCTAATAATACGATATTCGATATCAAAGCCTTGTTTTTTATTCTGCATTGCCATAAAAAATGGCTGTTTATCATCAGCATATATGCTATCTATAAAAGATTTAGGATTTTCATAAAGACTTTGACAAGAACAACCCCAAATTTCTTCATAAGCAGGACTGATATAGATCATTGTTGATGTTTCTGGGTCAGTCATCCAGAAAACTTGGTTGAGATTTTCTGCCAATTGACGGAATTTCTGTTCACTCTCTTGGAGGTCAGATTGTATTTTTTTGCGATTAGTAATATCGTTACGGATGGCTAAATACTGCCAAGGCTTGCCAGTTTTATCTATAAAAGGAACGATGATTGTATCTACCCAATAACAAGTTCCATCTTTAGCCTTATTTTTAAGTTCTCCACGCCAAACTTGGCCTTTGGTAATGGTTGACCATAGTTTTTGAAAATATTCTGAAGAGTGATAACCAGAATTAATGATTTTATGGGTACTACCAATTAGTTCTGTTTGGGAATATTGTGAAATTTGACAGAATTGATCATTGGCATAGGTAATTTTGCCCTTGGAGTCTGTAATAGCAACAATTGCAGATTGATCTAAAGCATATTTGAAGTCTGACAATTCCAAAAGTAATTTTTGTAGTTGGAGTTCAGCTTGTTTACTTTCAGTAATGTCTCGGCAAACACAAATTAACTCCCCATCTTGAGTCATGGTTAGTGATATTTCTTCATGAAAGATGCTACCATCATTTCGTCTTGCTATGGCTTCTCCTTGCCAGCAACCTTCCTGCATCAAGATAGGGAAAACCTCCTGTTGAAACCGTTGTATTTCCTCTGGAGGATATATTTCTTGCCAGGTTTTACCAATTAATTCTTTTGCATCATTATATCCAAATAACTGGACATGGGATTTATTTAAAAATGTATATTTGTCATCTTTTAAAATGGCAATACCATCAATAGTTGCTTCAATAGCAGTTAATTGTTTTTGGAGAATTTGTTCAACTCGTTGACGTTCTTGAATTTCTAAGAGTAAATCCTCATTAATTTGCTCTAGTTCTGCTGTTCGTTCAGCGATCCGGATTTCTAATTCTTCATTAAGTTTTTTGAGTGCTACTTCTGCTTGAGTACGTTGTAGTTCTGAAGCAACTTGCATAGAAAAAATTTTCATAATTTCACTCATGAATTCAATATCATGCAGAGGATGACGACTGAGTACAGCGAGTATTCCTATTGATTGACCAGTAGAATCATAAATAGGCATTCCCATATAACTTTCTGCTTGCATATCTCTCAGCTTGGGATCTAAGGGAAATTCCCTCTGTACTTGAGAGGGATAAATACAAACACACTGATGAGAGTTACGAAGTGTATTGTAATAAGGATTATCCAGGAAAGAACATTCAAAGTTTTCTACAATTTCTCCATTTGCCCAAACTGCTACAGTTTCCATGTAATCAGTTTTGTTATTTACTAACTGAGCAACAATGGCATAGTCAACTGCTAAGGCTTTGCTTAAATACTGCACTAAGGAATGGAAAAAAACTTCTCCTGTTTGTGTCGAAACTCCTAGCGCAATATTCCGTAAGGCTTCCTCCATACGCTGACGTTTTAAAAGTTCCTTTTGTGCTTGTTCATAAAGTTGAGATTGTTGAATAGCGATCGCAATTTGGGTAGATAATTTTTCTAGTAATTCAACTTCTAAAGTTTTCCAACATCGGGGTTGGGAACATTGATGAGCGCAAAGCAACCCCCAAAGCTGTTCATGATAGACAATTGGTACAATTAAATTGGCGTAAATTTCTGCTTTTTCTAAAAGTTCGATATGACAATCAGCCAGCCCAGCAGCATAAATATCCTCAATCTTTCGCACCCTGCCATTGGTATAGGGTTCTACCCAATTTATACCAAAGCATGGATCATGAATAACACGACCAAAAAGAGAAGTTTTTTCTGGTGCTAAGGATTCAGCAACAATTCTCCCACTCCATTCTGGTTCAAATTGGTAAATTACTACCCGATCTGTTTGCAAATAACCCCGAATTTCCGAGACAGCACTTTGGAGAATAGATTCTAGATCCAAGGAGTTACGAATTTTGTAAGAGAAGGTAGCTAGGAGTTTATCTGCATTTGCCTGTTCTATTAATTTTAAGGTGCGTTCCTGAACTTGCATTTCTAGTTTTGTATTTTGCTTTTGCAAAATATCAACTTTTTCTGCTTCTAATTGATAGATTTTTTGCTGTAAAAAATTAATATTTTCATACATATCCAGTAAATCAAGAGAATAAAGTATACTGATTTGGGTGATAAAACCTACAATATGATTCTGATCATCAACAACAGTTAGATGACTAATTTTGTATTGACGAAACAAACTCAGAATCACGAAAATATTAGTAAATTGTGATTTTTTAATAGTTACTGGATTTTTAACCATTACTTCTGCTAGAGTTACTTGTTCCAGATTCAGCCCCATTGCTGTACATCTAACAATCTCTCTTTCTGTGAATATGCCAACTAATTTCTCATTTTTAACTACTAGAATACAACTAGCTTGTTCTGCATGATTCAATATTTCTGCATCTGATTGCACCAATGCTAAGTTAAGATGACAAGTTTCACGAACTTGACTCATGAAGCGGACAGCTTCAATCACCGGAGTTTCGGCAGGAAGTTTTAAAGGAGAATTTAAAATAATTCGCTCTATATCTGAGATAGAAAAAGATTTGCTAGACATACTTTCCACTTATCTCCGAATGTTTTATTTAGAACTGATACAATGTGTAAATTCATCCTTATTTTTTGATTTTATAATGTATTAAACTTACAGATTAGAATTTTTAATGAATGCAATCAATATATGTAACCAAGTAAATTAAATTTAAAAATTCAAGCTACGTAACTAAAATGTACAATTAAAAAATGTCTGGAAAATAAGTGATCTGATGATTTTAATAAAACTACATATACTTCAATTTTATGCCCTGAATTATTTACTAATTTTTATTAACTCGCAGATCATGATTTTAACATTTTTAGCGGGATTTGAGTATATAATTATAAATGCTAGGTAAGTAAGTGTAAATAAACCTAACTATGTAGCAGAATGTAAAACGCTCAACATACTTGTATATTGCTAAAACTACACTAACAAAGAGTGTCACTACTTCGGATCTTTTGCTTCATTCCACTATGGCTACAGGGCTTGACTCTAGGCTACGCTTCAAGCGGATCTTACGCCTACGGCATACTACGTAAACGCTTTAGCGATACTTCCACTCGCAGTGACATAGATTGAAATTTGCAAGCCGACATATTTATTGCGAATATTGCTGTTTTATTTTTTTATAAGCCACCTCTAATATTAGTATTTTTGCGCTCATGGTTAATAATAACCATAACAGTAATGAAGTGGGTGGTTAATAGTAGAAATACTAAAGAATGGTGTCTATTTGGGAACAGTATTACCACTTAGAATTGATGAGTAGGTTACATCTTGATATTCTACAAAACTTACAGTAAGTTGTGTATTATTTCATTTCATATTTAGATATTTCTCAATACAGAAAAAAATAGTTATGTACAACAAACAATAAGTAACAAATCTTACATATTACAATATAAAAATAAGTATTTTTGAGGACAGGTATGAGTATTAGAAATAAAATTATTTATGGATATAGTGTAGCTCTAGGAATAGCACTAGGGGGAACTATCATAGGCTTAACTGTAGGTAACTATTATCAACAGCAAGCTTTACAAGCCAGTCAAATAGCTTCAAAAGAGCGTAACCTTCTGAGTACATTGCAGGTTAATATTTTGTACAATCGGCCAGCAAAGCAATTGTCACCATATTTACAAAATCCCCAAGACTTTGAGCGCGAAAGTAGCAATTTAATTAATCGGGTACAAAAAGTCCGATTACTTCTGAATAGTCACAATAATTCAGATCAACCAGTCACAATAGAAGAATTACAACTTTTACTAGAAAAATATGAAATTACTGTTAGTAAATTTGAATATAGTCTACGTAAATTTACAGAAAAAGTTCAGCCATTCACGGCTATTCCAGAGAAAGCAGCAAAATCAGAAAAGTTAATCGTTGCATTAATTAAAAGTCCTGAATTCGTTCAGTTTATCGAATTTCCAGACCAGTTAATAAATTTCTATCACCTGTTAACTAAAAAACAAGTGGAGGCAGAATTAGCTCTTATTCAAGCTGAAGAATTACGCACCCAAATTATTATTATTGGGCTAGGGCTATCAATTGCAATCTGTTGTATTTTGACATTCTACACCAGTAGAGCGATCGCACTTCCCATTCAGTCCATAACCAAAATCGCTCAACAAGTCACGCGGGAATCCAATTTTGACCTGCAATTACCAACAGATATTAAAGGTGAAATGGGTATACTAGCTACCTCTTTAAATCAACTTATTCAACGAGTTAAACAACTTCTACAAGAACAGCAAGAATATACTAACCAATTAGAAGCAGCCAAGGAACTAGCAGATACAGCTAATCAAGCCAAAAGCGAGTTTCTCGCCAACATGAGCCATGAATTACGTACACCCTTAAATGGCATTTTAGGCTATGCTCAAATTTTGAATCGCACACAACTTAGCGAGGAACAACAACGGGGAGTTGATGTAATTTATCAATGTGGCGCTCATTTACTCACCCTCATTAACGATGTTCTCGATCTTGCCAAAATCGAAGCTCGGAAAATGGTAATTTACCCCGTGCCTTGTTATTTACCATCTTTATTACAAGGAGTGGTAGAAGTCGCACGCATCAAAGCCGAGCAAAAGAGCCTATCTTTTATTTATGAAGCACCAGAAAATTTACCATTGGGAGTCATCTTAGATGAAAAACGGGTGAGACAAATTTTACTTAATATCTTAGGTAATGCCATTAAGTTTACAGATAGAGGAAAAGTTATCTTTAGGGTAATGGTGAGTGAAACAGAATTATTAACATCATCTACAAATACTGAATCTACGGTTATCAAGCTAAACTTTCAAATTCAAGATACAGGTATTGGCATGAATTCCGGTCAATTAGAACAAATTTTTCTACCCTTTGAACAAGTAGGAACATCTAAGCGACAAATAGAAGGAACTGGTTTAGGCTTAACAATCAGTAAAAATTTTGTAGAAATGATGGGTGGTAGTTTGGAAGTTAGTAGTCAATTAGGAATTGGTAGTTTATTTGAATTTGCAGTTCAATGTCCTTTAGCAAATAACTGGGCTAAAGCTAACACCTTCACAAACTTAGGTCAAATCGTGGGATATTCCGGCAAAGAAAGAAAAATTTTAGTAATTGATGATCGTTGGGAAAATCGCTCTGTACTGGTTAGTTTGCTTGCTCCTTTGGGTTTTATAGTCATAGAGGCTAACAATGGAGAAGAAGCTTTACAAAAGGCATGGGAAAATCCTCCTGACATTATGATTTCTCATTTAAAAATGCCAATTATGGATGGGTGGGAAATGCTCAAGCAATTACGTCAAATAGCCGAGCTAAAAAACACAATTGTCATAATTTCCTCTGCTAGTGTATTTGATAGCGATCGCCAAAAAAGTTTTGCCGCCGGTGGACAAGATTTTTTACCCAAACCAGTAGAAGCAGAAGAACTTTATCGGATGTTAGCCCAACATCTTCATCTGGAGTGGATTTATGCAGAGTTAGAAGTAACTAATCCTCAACCATCAGAGGAGAATACAAACACACAAATAGTGATTCCACCCGCATCTAATTTAAGTACATTAATGAAATATGCTATGCAAGGACAAATTAAGGAAATGCAGCAAGAGCTAGAAATGTTAGTTCAAGATACCGAAATTTATCGCCCCTTTGTAGATAAAATAGCTGTGATGCTGCGAGGTTATCAAATTGTCAAAGCCCGTGAGTTTCTGCGAAAAGTTATTAGTGAACAATCCCCAGAATCTAACTAAAGAACAAGTAACTTATGGAAAATTCACCTGAATGCGCCACCATTTTAGTAGTTGATGACAATTCTACTAATTTAGAAATTCTGGATCATGCCTTAAGTGTTGCAGGTTACAATGTGCGAGTTGAAGTAGAGGGGCTAAATGTAATCAAACAAGTCCATCTCAGTATTCCTGATTTAATTCTCCTAGATATTATGTTGCTTGATATCAGTGGATTTGAAGTTTGTCAGCAACTTCAAGCTGATCCTCTCACTCAGTCGATTCCGATAATTTTTATGACAGCTCTAGTTGATACTGTTGATAAGGTTAAAGGTTTGAGTTTAGGTGCTGTAGACTATATCACCAAGCCATTTCAGGAAGAAGAACTACTGGCTCGTATACGCACTCATTTGCATTTACGACAGTTAAGTAAAACTTTAGAAATCCAGAATCAGCAACTTATACAACTGACAGAGCAGTTAGAACATAAAGTTGCTGAACGGACAACAGAATTAAGTCAGGCTCTAGAAAGGGAAAAGGAATTAAGCCAATTAAAATCGCGGTTTATCACAATGGCATCCCATGAATTTCGTACACCTTTAGCGATTATTTCCTCATCATCAGGTATTTTGCAAAATTTTGGCGATCGCCTCAATGAAGGCAGAAAACAGGAACATCTACAAACAATTCAAACCACCATTAAGCATATCACCCAAATCCTTGATGATATATTGATGATTAACCGGGATGAATCTGAGAAGGTCAAGCTACATTTAGAATCATTAGATATCATCGCCTTCTGTTATGATCTCAAACAGGAAATAGAAACTAGTACAGCAGGGCGTAAAATAAATTTCTCCTTAGATTTAGGCCCAGAAGTTTTCAACAACTTGCTGATTATTAAGTTAGATAAAAAATTGTTACGGCAAATTCTCACTAATCTTCTTACTAATGCTATTAAGTATTCTCCTGATACTAATGTAGTTAACTTTAGTTTGACCAAAGAAAATAATCAACTGATATTTAAAATTAGTGATTCCGGTATCGGCATTCCTGACGCAGATCAAGCCAATTTATTTACACCTTTCCAAAGAGGATCTAACGTCGGCAAGATTTCTGGCACAGGTTTAGGATTGAGCATAATCAAAAAATGTGTTGATTTACACAAAGGAAAGATTAGCCTAGATAGTCGAGTGGGAGAGGGAACCACATTTACAGTTAGTATTCCTTTTTAAGAAGATAAATTAATACTAAAAAAGACCTAAAACAAAATCAAAAATTCAATAAAAATATGCCTTCTGATTCTTAAATACCTTGTTATGTCAGGACTGCACTTGACATCAAGGATTAATTTTCTATGCAGTGCTTCCGGCTATTATGACAAAAAAGAGGGGAAAACAAAAAACGATTATTTTCGAGAGATAGTGAATTAAATAATCAGCTGGATGTCACTTTTCCCCTCTGGGCATTTTATTACTCTTGGATCTGTTTGCGCTGAAGCATCGAACTTGCACCCATTGCACCCATAGCCAACAGACCTAATATAGAAGCGGGTTCGGGAACAGAAGTTGCTGGCCCTGATGATGGGAGTGATGCAGAACCCCATATTGAACTGGAAAGACCCGTAACATTTTGATTAAATGTACCCGATCCTGTTGTTGTATCAATAGCTATCTGCTTCCGATCAGAAGTGTAGCCATATAAACTTCCATTGTTGTCGAAAGCTAAACCGTATACAGAGTTAAAACCAATATTACCAATCTTGTTAGCTGTGCCATCTACAGCGATTGACCACAAGCTATCCCCCTGTGATGTGGCTAGAAATCTATCGTTCACAGAATCATATACTATATCGCCACTGCTCATGAAGCCAGCAATGTTAGATACCAAAGATGCAGCACCTGTTAAGGTATTGATGTTGTAGAAGTTGGAACCACCAGTTCCGTAGAGTGAATTACTAGTAGTAAATCCTAACCCATTCATATTCGATACACCCAGATTACCAATAAATGAGGATGTACTTGTGGTTGTGTTGACTTTATACAAGCTATTGAACGTGATACCGAAAATCTCTTCTGAATTAGATAAAGCTATATCAGTGAAGCTTGGTCCACTAGCAACTTCGGTGAACAATCCTGTCGTTTGATCAACGCTGCCAACTTTTCCATTGCCAGTAGAAACAAAAAAGGGTGCCGCCTGTGCTACAGATGTCTCTAAAGTAAGAATTGCTGCTCCAATCAAACCCATTGATAACTTTGTGATTAAGCTTGAGATAGCCATGATTCCGATTTTCCTCAAAAGTGAATGTTGATAGTGTAGATATTCAGAAGAGCGATGCGTTATATTGTTTGTTGAGATAAAAACTAGCTATGAATATATCTGCAAAACTGATTGAGATGGTTTTGCTCCGCGCTCGTTGATTTACCTTCACTAACAATCAGAATGTCATACCATCATGAGTCAGATCAATAGATTTGTGCTATTTTTATACAAAAAACATATTACTCTTTATCAGCAAATATACGTAAAACAGGGACTGCGATCGCCCTAAATCAGAGGTTTGCACGCCAATTAAAAGCAAAAATTTGTGTAAAGTTTTGATGAAGTTGCAATAATAACAGGCTTTAGAGAACTCCACAAAGAAGTTGATCCAAATTTCTGCAACTAAAATGACCTTTCCTCCCCCTGCTCCCCTGCTCTCAAAACGACGGGATATTTTTTTATTTGGAAGTCTCTTACCTATCGGGTATTGTTGCATGAGACAGCATCAGACCCAGGAGTTGCTGGAACGCCCTATCCTCGAAAACACAACAATTTTTGTTCACTTCAAGCTTTTGTCAGTAGCTTGTTTGAGAATTTTAATTCTTGACTAGTAAAAAAATCTTTAAGTCTTCTATTGCTAAAGGACGACTGAAAAAATAGCCTTGGATAACGGGACAGTGATTTTGTTGGAGCCAATTTAGCTCTTCATTAGTTTCTACCCCTTCGGCAATGATATTGATTTTAAAAGTATCTGCTAACTGAATTATACTTTTAACAATTGACTGTTTAGTGTGAAGCTTATCAATATTACTAATAAAATAGCGATCTATTTTTAAGTGACTAAAAGAAAATTCTTGGAGATATTTAAACGATGAGTACCCTGTACCAAAATCATCAATTGATAGCTTAACTCCATAACATCTTAGACCATTAATTTTGTTCTTCACTAATTCAATATCTTGAATAAATACAGTTTCAGTTAGTTCTAATTCTAATAGTTCCGGGTCGAAATTTGTATCAACAAGAATATCATTAATGCGTTGAATGAAATTTTCTTGTCTAAACTGACAGGCGGATATGTTGACAGCTACCTTTAACCTACCAAATCCTTCTGCCTGTAAATGTTTTAATTGTAAACAAACCGTTTTTATAATCCATTCTCCCAAGGGAATGATAAAGCCTGACTCTTCAGCAATAGGAATAAATTCTGCTGGGGAAATTATACCATATTCTGGGTGTTGCCAACGAATTAATGCTTCTAAACCAACAATTTTACCAGTCTTGATATTGAATAAAGGTTGATAATAAATCAAAAATTCATTTCTTGACAAAGCTTGCCAAAAGTCAGTTTCTAAAATAACTTTTCTAAAAACAATTTCGAGGATCTCTTGAGCATAAAAATGATAAGAATTTGTGTCATTGAATTTATAATGATCTAGAGTAACTTCTGCATGAGTCAGTAGTTCTCCTAGTTGCAAAGCATCCTGGGGATAACAAGCAATGCCAATTTTAGCTCTAACAGATATTTCCTGATTATTTAAAATAATAGGTTGTGATAAAATACTTAAAATTTGTTCAGCAATCTGAGCAGCTACTTTTCTATCCTGAATTGGATTGACAAATAGCGCTATTTGGTCTGTTTTTAAGTAAGCTATCAAGTCAATAATCTGATTGGGGGAGTTTAATTGATTTAATCTTTCCCCTACGGCTTTAATTAACAAGTGTCTTGAACTAGGAGCAAATAATAATTTAGTGGGATAGAGTATATCTATATCAATTAGTAACAAGGGCAAAAATTGACCCTGATTGTAAGCTTGAACACGGATTTGATTGAAATGCTCTTCTAAGAAAAATTGATTGGGTAAACCAGTTAAGCTATCATAACGAGCCAGATAATTGATATGAGTTTCCATCTGCTCAATCTGTTCTTTGTAACGTTGGGTAACAATCTGGCGTTTTTCTAGTTGAGTAGAAATTACCTGGAGAAGTTCATTGACATCAAACGGCTTAGTTAAATAGTCGTCTGCACCCATCCCCATTCCTTGACGCAGATTGGAGTGTTCTGCTTTAGAAGTCAGAAAAATAAACGGAATGTCCGCAGTCAATGGCTGTTGACGCAATGCTTTAATAAGTCCATATCCATCTAATCGTGGCATCATCAGATCACAAATAATCATATCTGGCTGATGTTGTTCTGCCATCTGTAACCCTTGCCATCCATCTTCGGCGGTGATGGTAGCATACCCCTGGAGGTCAAGAATTAGCTGAATATTTTCTCTAATTTGAGGCTCATCTTCAATGATCAGAATCGTATTCATATAGATTGGGTGAAATTTCAGACGGCTGGGTGAGTTAATCTTAGCGTCTCATTATCAACGATTTATAGTTCTTTGCGCTTCGTGAGAAATTCGGATGAATCTCAAAGCGCGAATTAGTTAATCCCACCTTTGAGCCACTGAGAGCCTTACCGTAATTGTACTACTAGTATATAGTTTCTT
>NZ_JAYGHH010000007.1:157357-178239 GCF_034931045.1 Nodularia sp. UHCC 0506 | reverse complement strand
TGGTGAACCCATTGTAAAAGTTCCCCCTGGTATCTGCACCATTTCCAAAGAAACACCATTTCCTAAATCTTCTGCAAAATATCTGGCTTGCAGGTTGCGGCGGTTGGTGATATTTCCCTGTGCATTCACCGTCACAGTTTCAAATGAAAAGGTTTGTAAGCTATTTGTGGAAGCAGGCGACTGGGGGACGGGAGTTTGCACAACTGGTGGAACAGTTTCACTTGTCACCGGAGTTGTAGTAGTAATATCTCCAGAATCAGAGGGAAATAACAACCGATTCCCGACAAAAGTTAAACCAAATCCTCCAGCTAACCATCCCGCCGTTTTAATTACCCGACGGCGTGACAAGTTAGGTGGTTGTGGTTGTGTTCTTTGCTGTAGTCTTGGTTGTGGTTGTCGTCGTTGTGGCTGTGACGGCTGGAGGGCTTGCAACGCTTCCCCTGCTGAAAAATATCTGTCTCGAAAGTGATAACTCACCATCTTATTTAAAACACCTGCCAATTTGTCACTGACATTTGCCCAATTGCGCCAAATCACTTCGCCATCGGTGGGGTCTTTTGGTAGTTCGTGGGGTTGTATTCCTGTTAAAGCAAAAATTCCCAACATCCCCACTGCATAAACATCACTACATAATTTTGGTTGTCCGGCTGCTTGTTCACTTGGCATATAGCCATGAGTTCCAATGGCAACACTAACACTGGTTTGACCTTGGGTATTCACCATCATGGTGTTAATTTCTTTAACTGCACCAAAGTCAATTAACACTATCTTCCTATCTTGACGGCGACGCATTAAATTCGGCGGTTTGATGTCGCGGTGGATGATATTTTTTTTGTGAACTACTGCTAATACTTCCAAAATTTCCTGTAAGAGTTTGGTGACTTCCTTCTCACTCAACCGTTTACCAGGAATGATTTCTTTGCTTAAGTCCTGTCCATCTACAAATTCTTGGACTAAATAAAATTCACCTTGTTCTTCAAAGTGGGCAAATAGTCGCGGTATCTGCTCGCTATCATTACCTAAACGATATAAAACTTGCGCTTCGCTATCAAATAATCTTCTAACAGTTTGTAATACTGTGGGGTCGGAGTTGGGTTTGAGGTGTTTGACTACACACTTGGGATGGTTGGGTAAGTCTATATCTGTTGCTAAATAGGTGTCACCAAATCCGCCACTTCCCAGTAGGTTGATGATTTTATAGTGATTACGGAGGATTGTACCAGTCGTAGGCATGGTTTTTGACTTGGCGCTGGGTAATTCAGCTTTATTGTGCCAAATTTATCGGTAATAAAGCAAGTTATTTTGGTAACACAGAGAAAGGCTGACATAATTACACCTACAAATTGAACACCTATAGGAATCCGGTTTGATTTATGAAAAAATTAAGTATGGTAGGGTGCGTTAGGATGAAATCCGTAACGCACCATTATTAAGGTCAGGACTTACGGAAAATTATGAAAAAACGAACCACAAAGGACACAAAGGACACTAAGTTGAGAGGGTTTCAGAGAGTTCTTGCATAAGTCCTAAAGGCTTTGGTGCGTTACGCTACCGCTAACACACCCTACGTGTTTGTTCAATAATCAAATAGGAGTCCTATAGATACAATTATCAATACCTTTACCTTGGTCTTTGTGCGGAGTTTTGCTTTGAAGTGTGATTTTTAAAGAATTATGGGACACTCCTAACTGGATAATCAAGTTGTGTTAGGGTGTGAGAAATGATTCCAGAATTTGAAGGAAATGGTAATTTACCATCAGGGGTGCATTGGTGTTCCAACATTCCCACCCAATCTGTATAAACTCGCAACAAAATAGGTAAAACATCACGTCCCTCAGTAGACAACATGGCATTAGAGATTAAATTTGGCACTCTTGGTTTAGAATTAATCCCAATTATCTCGCAAATCAATGATTTACAACAATTAAAAGCAGTTCAACAGGCGATCAAAACTTCAAAGACAGTTGAGGAATTAAAACAAGTTTTGTAATAAAAAATATTGCGAGTGGGCATCTTTGCCCAGCCCACAACATGGATAATTTATTTCTGGGAAATCTCTAATAAAGCAAGTACCAATCAAAGCCTTTTGACTTTTGACTTTTGACTTTTGACTTCGGAGCGCAGTGACGCCCCTTCCGCCTTGCGGTTAGAATCCCATTGCTTTAGCTACTGCACCTAATTCAGCATCAATGCCTTGTTTAAATTGGCTGTGACTGTGCTTAATGGCGGTATCTGGGTCTTTTAAACCATTCCCAGTCAGAACACATACCACTGTCGCCCCTGTGGGAACTTGGTCTTTAACCTGCAATAATCCAGCTACAGACGCAGCGCTGGCGGGTTCACAGAAAATACCTTCTGATGATGCCAAAAGTCTATAGGCATCCAAAATTTCTTCATCGGTAACGGCTTTGAAGCACCCTTGACTAGCTGTTTGAGCGGCTATGGCTTTATCCCAACTAGCAGGGTTGCCAATGCGGATAGCTGTGGCTACAGTTTCAGGATGAGAAATGGGGTGTCCATTCACTAAGGGGGCTGCACCTGCGGCTTGGAATCCCATCATCCGGGGCAAGCGATCGCACTTCCCGACTTGATGATATTGACAAAAACCCATCCAATATGCTGTGATATTTCCCGCATTACCCACCGGGATACATAACCAGTCTGGGGCATTACCCAAAGCATCTACAACTTCAAATGCTCCGGTTTTTTGCCCTTCCAAACGGTAGGGATTGACGGAATTAACTAAAGTTATGGGATAGCTTTCTGCCATTTCGCGGACAATTTCCAGGGCGCGGTCAAAGTTGCCTTTAATTGCTAAAACTTCTGCACCATACAACAAAGCCTGTGCTAATTTACCCAATGCCACATAGCCATCTGGTATCAAAACAAAAGGCTTCATCCCGCCACGTTTAGCATAAGCTGCTGCGGCTGCTGAGGTGTTGCCTGTACTGGCACAAATTACCGCTTTTGCCCCAGCTTCTTTCGCTTTGGTGATTGCCATAGTCATACCCCGGTCTTTAAAGCTACCAGTGGGGTTAAGTCCATCGTATTTTACAAACACTTTTACTTGTCTGCCAATGCGTTGTGCGATCGCCGGCACTGGAATTAAAGGGGTATTCCCCTCCAATAAGGTGACAACAGGCGTTTGTTCACTAACAGGTAAGTACTCACGATAGGCTTCTATCAGTCCGGGCCAGGATTGGCGATTAGATTTAGCAACAGACAAACTCACAGTCACAGGCTTTAAAAGTTTTTAACTAAGGATTGGGGATGAGGGGGCGCTGCATGGGCAAAGGCAAAACCAAATTTTTCTTTTTTAGTTTTTCTTGCTAGGTTTTCTATTTTAGAGGAATATATCTATGTTTAATGCTAATGTCTCACTGATAATATCATTGTCTGTGTCTCAGTTCTGAGTGAAGAAGCAACAGGGCATAATTTCAGTATGGAACACAATCCACATAATTACAGTCACTTATAGATACACCAATAACTCATTAGGTTATGTGATTGAAAATATACAAGTATTTAACAAAACTTAACCTTATATTATTGTAATATTTACTAAATGGTGTGAGTCGATTTGTAGATTTTTTTTAACAATGCCTACTTATTCATCTAGTGTTTCCGAACGTCCCGCCCAGACTCTCTGGGTTAGCGATGTCACAAATTCCTATTATCAAGATGACCAACAAGCGAAACTAAAGCACCTGCAAGCAGAGGTAGATTCTCTATTGCAGCAATTGCAAAACCTTAAAGAAAAAAGACTATCGGATAATCACCCAGAATAATTAAATAATTTACAGCGATCGCTTGTAGGCGACAATTAAAAGACTACTACTCAAAGCGCTGATTTTTTTCTGACCAACGCTTGAGGCTGTAGTTATGGGCATTCTCTACCAACAATGCTAGAGATTGACTATTAGATAGCTTGGCGATCGCTGTCAAAGTTTGTTGAGAATTATTTTGAAAATCTGTATAAAAAACCTTACCACTATCCGACAAAATCAGGGTGCGAGGACGAGACTGATTGTTCTCTGATTTCTGAGTATCCCAGTTGATATCCTGCAAAGAAGCGATCGCATCAGCTGAGATAGTCAGTATCATTTCTGGCTGAGTATCATTTGTTAAATCAATCATTTGTAGCGGCCAATCACCTAGTTGTCCTTGAATCTGCCAGAAGCCAGGAACATCACCAACAGGAAGTTGAGCAGTTTGTTGTAAGGAACGCCACATAATTGGCAATAGCGCCTCTACTGCTTGGGGATTTTGTTGATACAGCGTTGTCATGGTAATAGGAGATGGTTGCACCCATTCCAGCACGGACTCACTCAAAGCTAAAGGTTTGCGTCGGAGAGAATTATTCTGATCATGAGAAATTGGTTGCCCAGCCGCCAATAATTGCAAAACCCCATTTTGCCACCGCACACCTTTAATAGTAGCGGAACTAATTTGCTGTTCTCCTTGTGAGTTCCAGACCAGAATTTGAATAACTGGATTAACATTGATTCCCAGAGTTGACCAGAAAAACTGAGAAAGAGAATTTTTAGGAGGTTGTAAATTGCTAAAAGGAGAACTCTGCCACTTTTTACCGTCATAAAAAGTATTTACCTCCACCCGATACCAAGTTTGACCTTCTGGGAGTGTGAGGTCTGGGTTGCTATCTGACTGCAACCATTCAGAAGAATTAATTTTAGTCATGGGTTGCACCGCACCCATAATTTGACTACGATGAATCGATATTTGCTCCTTTGCCACCTCGCCGTGCAGTTGTGGTAACAAATTTTGAATATAAACAAGATTGGCTTGAGTAATTTTCGGTTGGGACTTTAACCAAGAATTAGCACGTTTTTCCCCTCGTTGCGCTGCTAAAATTAGAGTCGCCCAAGCTTGTACATCTTTTCTCGTCGGATTAACTCGCAACGCCGCCACTGTGCGATTCCACAAACGCCCGGTATCTGCTTTCAATAGGTTGGCGATTTCTTGGGCATTTTGCGGCGATGCAGTAAATACCTGTAAAGCCTTTGCCCAACGACCATCAATCAATTCTGCCAAGACTTGCTGACTAGGACTAGCCCAACTGATATTGGCTTGTGCTTTAGTTAATTGAGAATGCAAGCGAATCACATCAACTTGCGCTTGGGCGGTTGGGGGGAAAACTCCTGTTTGCTGTTTCTCGATGAACTGTAACCATTCAACAGCAGGTGTCCATAATCCACTACGAGCAATTAATAAAGCATCTTGATAAGCAGAATCCTGAAATTCTGGTATTTTTAGGGATATCTCAGCCAATTGAATGGGGTTGAGGTAAAAATTAGTAGATTGAACTTCGTACACCCTTAATTGGGGTTCTAAACCGACTGTTTGATCAATAACTAGCTCCTTTGCACCCCCACCAGTCACCTGTTGCCATTGGGGTGTTTTTCCATTGGGGTTTTGCCAAGATAGCAATTGTTGTAAGTTCTGGCGTTGGGGATTGTAATAGATAATGTAACCGTAAGCGATCGCATTGGTGTCTTGTTGACGCAGACCCCACAAACTCAACCAACTCCCTGGTGATAGTGCGTCAGTCCCCAAATATTGAATTTCAGTTAAAGGCAGACGAGGATTATTATCTTTGTGTTCTAATGCCGGATCAATCAAGGATTCGTCTGGCGCAGTGATGGTTAATTGAGCCGCCAAATGATAGGTTTCTGACTGCGACGTTAATTCTCGGTCTTCTGAAGGTTGGTAAACTCTCAATTCCACAATTTCTTGACAATCAGACTTACAGTTAGCACGCTGCTGCAAAATTGGTAATAAAAATGAGCCTTTCTCGTCATCTAAAGGGATGAATTCCCCGGCTGTTTGTTGTTTACTCAAACCATCTTGAATTTGTTTGCGGCTTTGAGGGCGTTCCCTTTCAGTCAGAGGAATTTGCACCCATTCAGGGAGAAGTTCATTCAGCCAGCTTACCTGTTCAGGATGGAATATAAAGAGAATGCTCAACCAGATAAAAGCAATGATTAATCCAGCGCTGCTCAACAAAAGAGCGATCGCTAACGTTGACCATAGCCAACCTCGTTGAGACTTTTGCCGAGGCTGTGACAAGACACGTTTGTTTTTATTTGCCTGAGACTGATTTCTTTTAGAAGCTTGTGGCGTTAGCTTGCGCCAGCGATTTGCCATTTTAGTTCTTACTTAAGCCAGAGAGTAGGTTTGTGTTTGATATTGTTCCTTTTATACTCCCGCTTTGTCAATGTTGCCTAGAACTTATCCATCATTATGCCACTAATGGGATCGTCAAGAGTAATGAAACCATTACCAATGACCATTCAATATCAGCTAAACTATTTTTCTGGCTACGAATAATAAAAGAGGTTTGGCTAATCACCAAACCTCACTATAAATCCAGTGCATAACAACATCCCGGATTAATGTACCTATTATTTTACTACTTGGTCATCTTCCTATGGGATGTGTCCAAATGTCATAAAAGCTGATAAGGTCTGATGCCGTTATTGCCAGCAATACCTTTTATCTAGCAGTTGTGCCGAAGCATTGATCAAAATATAAGCAAAATAAAAGACGGGTTTTATCCCGTCGATATAGCTTGAAAGTGGCAATACACCTTGGAATTTAGAAAAATAGCAAAAATAAAATTTAATGGGTTGTCAGGAAAGCAGATTATGTCAACAAAAGGAACAGCTAATTTTGCTGAATTCCGTGTTTTAATCAGAGTCAATCCTTGCACTGCTCATGAATATATCACATAATAAATTTAATGCGTTGCCATTTTGGCAGATACTCAAGAATAAAATTGCAGGACTGGCTCTTGCTCTAAGTATAAATGTTAAAAGCTTTTGGGAAATTTATGCAATTGCCCCAAATTTTTTTGGCAGTTTTTCGCCAAAAATACATATTGTTAAAAATATCACAAAGTTACGGGCATATCTACCGGATCATCAAAGTCAGGGATAAATGTATGAAAAACAACTTCAATATAGTTATAATTAAACTGTAAGACGAATATAAAAACCATATTTAAACTGAAATCAATTTTTTGGGCAAGACTATTGACTGTCATATTTGAGAATTTTGCAATTCCATTCCCTATTAGTAGGTGAGTGCGGAAGAAATTTTGCTAATTTTAGGCAAATCTCAAATTATTTATTGTACAGGTGAAATCCAAGTATTAATCGTTGGTTATTATCGCTGGAATAAGCAGTACGATTAAATTTTTACTAATTTTGTTAATATTTTTAGATGTTACAAGAGAAACATAAAAGCGAAACAAAACTCGGTTGGTCTTTGGATGAACGAGATCCAAAGTTCATTGAATCTTTAATGCCCTTATTGAGCTTTTTATATAATTACTACTTTCGAGTTCAGACTAGTGGTTGGCATCATATACAACCCGAAAAAAAAGTCTTGTTCGTCGGTTCTCACAATGGAGGACTGGTAGCTCCCGATATGTCAATGATGATGTACGACTGGTTCCAAAAATTTGGGTTTGAGAAACCTGTCTACGGTCTGATGCATCCCCATGTTTGGCAATTTATCCCTGCAATCGCCAAAATAGCTGCCAAGAGTGGCGCAGTTATGGCTCATCCAAAAATGGCTTACGCTGCTTTGCGTTCTGGGGCGAGCGTATTAGTCTATCCTGGTGGAGCAGAAGATGTCTTTCGACCACATCACTTGCGTAATCAAATTTATTTTGCCGGACGGCAAGGATTTATCAAGTTAGCGCTACGGGAAAATGTCCCGATTGTACCTGTAATTTCTACTGGCGCTCATGATACCTTGATTGTGTTGGCTGATATCTATAAAATTTTGCGACAACTCCATGAATGGGGAATGCCCTGGTTGTTTGGGGTTGATCCGGTAGTTTTTCCTATTTATCTGGGATTACCGTGGGGATTAGGAATTGGGCCTCTTCCGAATATCCCATTGCCTGTACCTATTCAAACGCGAGTGTGTAAACCCATTGTATTTGAACGTTATGGTCGGGAAGCGGCTTGCGATCGCCACTATGTCCATGAATGCTATAAATTAGTTGTCAATCAGATGCAGCAAGAGTTAGACGAGTTAGTTAAACTCAGCGTTAAGAGCTGATTTACAAAAGCAATGGCAAAATTTTTGCTTACACTTCTTGTAGTACAGATTCAACAAACGGAACATCAGAGAGGCGCACCAGGCGCAGAGGTTAGACTTTGAGAAACCAGTTTTGGCGATACATGAAATAAGCAATTGCTAACCAAAATAAAACGGTGACTAGGGCGAATAAGAATGAACCGTTGAGAGTACCCGCCCACGATGGGAAAATCTTTTGGTAAATCAAATAATTAAGGAAGCAATACTAAAATAATAGTACACATATTCTAGTGGGCTATCTTTGTCCCTTACGAACCATCCCTAGTCCATACAGGTATAACTCAGTAACTGTATAAGTACGAGGAGGCGGATCTTTGGGACGAGAGCGTTCGGTAAGAATACCAGCTTCCAGCATCATATCCTTGATGCGCCGGGCTAATTCATCATCTTCAACTTTCCAGATTTCAGTTAACCGATCTTCATCAATAGGAGAGCGTTCACCTTGGAATTTGTCTAAAAATTCTATCAGTTCAGGGTATTCATTCCTCACTTCGGTTACACGTTGGTGAGACACATAGGGAAAAGCATCAATCAATGCTTTTGGACGCAAAGTTATCTCAGAACTATATTCTGTAGTGAAATCTGTTTCCTTTTTCACTGCTTCTTCTAAGAGCAATATCAAACTGCGTGGGAAACAATTATTATGACCGTCAGCGATACGGGTGCGAACCCAATTATAAGTGTAAGCCTTTTTTGTCCGCCCCATTCTTTCACCCCAGAGAGGATAGAGACTTTGGCGCAATTGTTCCAGCCCAATTATATCGAGTCGCTCGACAGTCACACCCAAGGTTTTTTCTAAAAATTTGCTCAGAGAGTCAGAACTTTTAAGAGCTTGGCGAAGTACAAGCCGCCAGAGATCAGCTTCTTCCCAACGTAGCTGAAGTGAACGTCCACTGTAATGTCCTGTATTAGTAAAGTTGAGTTGATTCCAAATATCTTCACGTAAAAATATCTTGGGTACAATCTGCTTGAAGTTTGTTCCACTTTCCAACCACCAAGCCAGCAATGCTTCTAAGGATCTTCTACGTCGCTCATAATCTTCTTCAGTAGAACCAAATCCAGCATCTAGTTCATCGTAAAGTAACCATATTACTAGATTTTTCTGCTGTAACCATCTGTCAATTAAACGCAATTCATCTGATGCTTGTGGGCGCTTAGTTGGTGATTGTGAGCGTTCTACTAGCCATGAGATAATTTCAGAATGTGCAGGGTGTTCTTGATTACTTAATGCTACTAATTTCTCATCTAAATTGGAGAGTGAACGTAATTCTCGCTGATGATTGCACAATTGCAAAAGAGCATAATTGAGCCAAAAAAGTTGCCATTCATTTTCACCAACTTGTTGTTCATAACTCTTTAGATCAAAACTGTTCAGAATTGTACCTGATACTCTAGGCTGACCATGACCTGGAATAAAATGAACATGAGCTAAATTAACATCAGATTGAGCTAGTTCTTTTGCAGCATCTGATTTTTCTACAAACAGTCTAAACAATAGGCTTTTACCTGTTCCTTTAGCACCACGAATTAACCAAGTTCTGTTACTTAAAAATCTAGGAAAATCCTCTGTACGTTGAAATATAGCCGGAATATCATTTGGTTTTAGTTCTTGTGCTGTAGCTGCCTGAAACTGTAGCTCTCTCAGAATTTTCCTGCGCTCATCAACTGTTTTCTCTGTAATATTAGGCTTAACATCTGGATCTGGCAAGCTAGCATCAATAATGTCAGAAAGAGGTAAATAAGCATCTAGTAAAGTCTTAGGTAAATTGTTGACTAGACTAGACAAAGTTACAATATTGGGATTATAGAGAACTTCATAATAAAGTTGTCCGACAGTCATTTCATCTGGTAAACCCCAGTTATCTTCAATCCAATTTTCAACTTTATTTATCCAAATTTGATGCTGTTCAGATGCAACTGCTGGTACAGGTGTTAAAAGAAATCTTACATCAGGTTTATTTTGATATTTTTGTTGTTTACGAGCAGCTTGTACAACCCAACGCAGTCCCTCAAAACTTTGGTCAGTTGGTGAAAAACAAATTATAGCCGTATCAGCTAAATCAAATAATGCGATCGCACCTACATCATTAAATCCTGGACGAGCGTCAATTAAAATTACATCTGGTTCTAATTGCTGTTTAATATCTTCTATAAGTTGCTTAACTGCATTTTTTCCAGACCTGTAAAAAGAGCGCATATCCAAATCAGCTAACCGATGAATATAATTTTCGTCATACTCCCCTACAGGAACTAAAAAAAGTTCGCCACGAGTTTGTAAATTTATCTGTTGGATACAATCACAAATATTAGGAACATCTTGGTCAGGTGTTAAGGAGCGTTGATGTAGATAATCTAAAACTCCCAATTTTTCTTCAGTAGTATTTTCAATATCCTGCTGAAACATAATTGAAATTCCAGGAGCTTCTAAGTCAAAATCTACCATCACCACGCGACGCTTACGGGTTGCTAGTATACCTGCTACTACTCCTAAAGCTGTGGAACGACCTACACCTCCTTTAAAAGAATAAAAAGTCACAATGAAAGGTTTTTTAGTAGGAATATCTTCATCTACCTCCACTGATTGATCAGGTTCTGGAGCCATTAAAATATCTGACCAAAGAGGTAATTGTATATATTCAGGAGGTTGCTCTGTCGCTTCCTGGGGAGTTAGTAATTCATAGCCAGCAATGGGATATTGACCAAGATTTAAATTAGAGTCAATATTTGTTAGTAAGTTATCTATTTGTTGCTCACGTTCAATTAAAAATTTACCTTCAAAGATTTTAGTAACGATCCTAAGTTTTAGCCAACCTAATGAAGTCTGTTTAACACTGACTGTTACCTGTTCATCTTCACCGATTAAATTTTCTGTTAAAGATTTCTGAATAACTTCAGGTATTAAGGTTATATTCTCCATTATGATGCCTCATCTTGTTTAGCTAAAAAAAATGTGTGTAAAATTTTTACTGCTTCTATAAATTCCTTACTACTTTTTTCATCACCTGCTTTGTCGGAATATCTTAATTCATCATTACGCCAAACTGAAGATACTAAATTCCAGGCTCGTTTATAAGTACCAGTTCGATCTAATTTTATACTGCGTTGAACAAAAGTCAAAGCATTGAGTAAGTTTGTTAAATTATGCAGACTAGCAGCTTGTAGTCCTTTCTGAAAACATTTTGTATCTTTAAAGTTAGTTTTACCTTCTTCATAACATATAAGAGATTTTAACGCACATTCAACTGCATAACCTCCTAAATAAGTAGCACCTGTCCAACGTTTTTGGTCATGCAAACTTAAAGCATCTTCTAGGCGACGACGAGAAGCACCTAATTGGCACTCTCTATGATAAGTATCCATTCAACAATGAACCTTTATTTATAGAATGTAAATTAGTCAAATAATTTTATTATTTTAGCTAAAATCTAGCCTTGTATAAGTATTAAAAACATGAGAGTTACAAGAATTTATACAGTACAAGAAGAGTATGGATAAATTAGAGGCAGAGGCGCAGATAGAGGCAGAGGCGCAGAGGTTAAACTTTAAGAAACCAGTTTTGGCGATACATGAAATAAGCAATTGCTAACCAAAATAAAACGGTGACTAGGGCGAATAAGAATGAACCGTTGAGAGTACCCGCCCACGATGCAAAAATGTTTTGGTAAATCCAATTGTAGGTGCTGATGGCGGTTTCACCTGTGCCGATTTTAGTTCTGACTAAGATTTTAATTAATAAAATGGATGCTGTGAAGAGGGCGATCGCATTTAATCCCATTATTTCAAAAGGTTTACTCCACCGCTTTATCTGTCGTACTTCAACTAGTTCATAGCAAGCTGCTAACAATAGTAAAGCCCAACCACTGCTAAAGACAACATAAGAACTTGTCCACAGTTTTTTGTTGATGGGGAATATCCACCCCCACGCCCAACCGATAATTAAGCAACCAATACCAAATAATGCTAACCCTATGCTAGTACGTGTCATTACTGACTGCTTGCGTATCCATTCCCCTGTAAAGTAGCCAGCCAGAACATTAACAATAGCCGGAATGGTGCTAAATAACCCCTCTGGATCTCCTAAATTTTGATATCCGTCACCTGCATACAAATGCGCTTGGGGAATAATTAAACGGTCAATATAAGCGGCAAAGTTACCTATGCGAGTCAGTACACCTGCGCCATATTCAGGAACGGTGACATACATCATAGTCAGCCAATAGCAGATGAGTAATACACCTGCTAGTATCCATTGTCCTTTGCGTGGTAGTTTAAAAACTGCGATCGCAGCTAACAAGTAAGTTAAACTAATACGCTGTAATACTCCCATAATACGGATATTACTTAAATCAAAAGTCCAAATTCCCTGATTCCAAAAGCCATTAAGTAGCAACCCCAAACCAAAGAGGATAGCGACGCGGCGGAAGATACGCGAGTAAAATTTTTCGGTATATTTTGATAAGGAGAAAGACATGGACACACCAACAATAAACAGAAAAAAGGGAAATATTAAGTCTGTTGGTGTACAACCGTGCCAATCTGCATGGGCTAGGGGAGGGTATACTTCACCTGCTACTCCTGCCATATTGACTAAAATCATAGCAGCAATGGTAATACCGCGAAAAACATCCAGTGAGGATAAGCGCATAAAGGTAAATTTATTTTAATGAATAGTCCTAAATTCTTCTACTTTGCGCCTTTGCGTGAGATAAACCAACTAATAAAATAACTCACAATGCAACTAGCACCCCTATTTCCGTGGATTTATCGCCTTCTCCAACCGAGTTTTCCTAATTGTCTTTGGAGTGGTAGTCGCTATAATAAGGCGATCGCACTCACCTTTGATGATGGCCCCCACCCGGAATACACACCCCAAGTATTGGCTGTATTAGACCGTTACAATATTCAAGCTAGTTTTTTCTGTTTGGGTGCTTGTGTCAACCATTACCCAGCTATTGCCAAAGCAATATGCGATCGCGGACACTGGATCGGATTGCATGGTTATGATCATCGTTCTTTTCCTACACTTTCTCCAAATGATTTGCAAGACAGTTTAGCAAAAACTCAACTGGCAATCTCTAATGCTTGCGACTTGACACCCGAACAAGTATGCGACGTTCGACCCCCCAATGGTTTATTTACACCCCAAACCTTAAAATTATTCATTAAATGGAAATACCGCCCAGTCATGTGGAGTGTTGTACCAGAAGACTGGGTAAGGCCAGGAATAACTACTGTAGTCCAAAGAGTTCTCCAACAAGTGCAGAACGGTTCACTAATTGTTTTGCATGATGGTAATTGTGGTGGACAAGATGTTGCAGCCACAATCCAAACACTAATACCGCAATTACTACAGCAAGGGTATGAATTTGTGACTATTGATCATCTCTGGCAGCAAAATCAAGCCAGCTAGTATTTCACCGCCAGTAATGCTGAATTAGGAAATACCAATTATTGACGCTGCACTTTTTCTTCTTGAGCAACTTTGGTTTCTGAATTGTTAGCTATGGCTGGCTCCTCAGTACCCAACAAACTTTGTATTTCACTTAATGAGCTTGGTTCAATTACAGGCTTTTCTAATGAATCATGAATATCTTCAATTAGGTCTTCGACTTGGCAATTCAAGGCTTTGCAAAACCTAACGATTCTTTCAATATGGTCTGTCCCAGTCCTACCGCTTTCCCAATTTTGGACAGTGCTTTCAGTCACGCCTACAAGACGCGAGAGTTCAAGCTGGGTTAGCCCTGCCTTTTCACGAAGCAAAGCGATCCTTGGTTTTGGCTTCTGTTTCACAGCTACAGCACTTTTATTCTATCTATAGTCGTATATTCTATCACCAAAGAAACAAACTCTAGAAAATTACTCAGAAATTTTTGTTGGCACTATACATAAGGATGGAAAAATTCAAAAATATCCCAGAAATTATCGTATGGGGGGCAAGAATGCTCGATAATGCCCAAGGACGGGTAAAGATTCCTAGCCCAAAAGATGGAATAATCTATTTTCTGGTATTCCCACACATAGAGTTTTAATTATTTTATCTCTCAGCTAAGTTGTAAAATATACGATAAATTTCATTGATGATAGAAATTCAAAAAAGTTAGCCTGCACGGAAAACACGAAAAACGAATAGTTTTCAAACCGTGCAGGAAGTTTGATAAAAATTTTTCGAGGCGCGGGTTTGGTCGGGATGGTTCCTCGACTGATCGTCACCTATAGTTTGTAACTAGTACACTACGGCGTAAATAAACAGACCATTCAAAATCCATGAAAAGCCCATTTTATAAGCTTTTTAATTTTTGACTTTTGACTTCCGCCTTGCGGTACTAGTCCCTGGAAAAATTATCCATTCTGACATCCTTCCAAATATCGGAAACCTGCCAACCTGAATTACCCACTGATTGGATGATGGGATGAGTCCGTAAAGGAATATAGTTAATTTCTCCATTTTCTATATATTCTTCATATTCCTCAACAATAGGTTCGGGAATATGAGGAGTTTCTACTGTCAAACCTTGTTCTTCAGCTTCCTCCATCAGCTTAATTTTGTCGAGGAGAAGTTTTTCAGATTTTTTGATTAGTTTCATGTTAATTTCAATGGTTGAAAAACTGGACATTAAAAAAACGAAAATCTTTAATACTGATTTTGAAAGACGCTAGTGTAGTCTTACAAGAATCTTTAGAGAGATCCGTAAAAAGTTATTATTAACTTTGGTGTGAAAAAAATTACCTGGCAAACACTATAGCAAAGCAATTATACTGTAAATTTTCACGCATTGATCACAATCTTCAGAAATAGTTTCTAAAATATAGGACTCCTATTTGAATTTTGATAGCTTGCGTGGCGTAAGCCATACAAAACGACCTATTCCCTGTTCCCTGTTCCCTGTTCCCTAGCTCTACGAGTAAATATGGCTACACCACGCTACGCGAACATAAACCAAACCGGATTCCTATATGTAGAATTTTGACAGGCTGAAATCCTATGTTTTTAAGTATTTGAAACTTTAGTTAATTAAATTTTATACAGTAAATTTGAATTATCCCCTAAAAATTGACATCATTAATACGCCCCTCCTAACTTCTGGCCTGCGGTGCTAGTATATCTCAGTGCCTTAACCAGTGCCATTTTGACACATTAATCTCCTGAGTATCCGCTATTTATCTGAATATCAGAATAGAATAGGAGTGGAGCCTATGTGCCAAAGTCATAACTATTTAAAGGTAGAGGGCTGGTAACAGCTAGAAAAACTCTCACCAAATCTTTCTAAATCTATTGATTGAATTTAGGGAAAATAGGCAAAAAACTCTGCTTAAATTTACGAATATGGACAAAAAGGAAGCAATTCCAGTTTCATTAAATAGATTTAAGTAAGTTTATCTAGCGGTTAATAGCTGGTCACAAAAAATTAGAACCACAAAAAACTGTCTTTGAAGTAGGCTTGTAGCATCTCAACGCTTGTAATATTTTTATGACTTCCTTGATTCGCTTCTTAATGTGCGCCCCTGATCACTACGATGTGGACTATGTAATTAATCCCTGGATGGAAGGGAATATTCACAAGTCTTCGCGCGATCGCGCCGTAGAACAGTGGCAAAAACTCCACCACATCCTTAAACAACACGCCATTGTCGATTTAGTACCGCCCCAGATTGGTTGGCCTGACATGGTATTTACCGCCAACGCTGGCTTAGTACTGGGGGAAAATGTTGTTCTCAGTCGATTTCTGCACAAAGAACGTCAAGGAGAAGAACCTTTTTTCAAAACTTGGTTTGAGGAAAACGGTTACACGGTTCATTTATTGCCGAAAGACTTACCCTTTGAAGGTGCTGGAGATGCACTTTTAGACCGGGAAGGACGTTGGTTATGGGCTGGATATGGTTTTCGCTCAGAATTAGATTCTCACCCTTATTTAGCTAAATGGCTAGATATTGAGGTGCTATCCTTGCGCTTAATTGATGAGCGCTTCTATCATCTAGATACTTGCTTTTGTCCTTTAGCTAACGGCTATTTATTGTATTATCCCGGCGCTTTTGATGCCTATTCTAATCGCTTAATAGAAATGCGAGTTGCGCCAGAAAAGCGGATAGCAATTACCGAAGCTGATGCAGTCAACTTTGCCTGTAATACGGTGAATGTGGAAAGCATCGTGATTATGAATAAGGCCAGCAATGCTTTAAAAACACGTTTAGCAGATGTTGGTTTCCGAGTCATTGAAACGCCTCTGACAGAATTCCTCAAAGCCGGTGGTGCGGCTAAATGTCTCACACTGCGAGTTACAGAACCATTGCACACAGAAATTCATGCTAATGTCTCGGTCGAAAGCCGAGTGATTCGTATGGAAGGTCATTTGCTGGACTCTGGTTTGATTAACCGTGCGCTAGATTTGATTGTGGATACTGGTGGAAGTTTCCAAGTGATGAATTTTAACTTGGGAGAACAACGCCAAAGTACATCTGCTGCTGAAGTACGCGTTTCAGCCCCTTCTCATGAGGTGATGGAAGAAATCATCTCGCAGTTAATTGATTTAGGTGCTGTAGATTTACCCCAAGATGAACGAGATGCTAAATTACAGCCTGTAATTCAAGCTGGGGTAGCTCCTGATGATTTCTACGTCAGTACGATTTATCCTACAGAAGTGCGGATTAATGGTGAATGGGTGAGGGTGCAGAATCAGCGCATGGATGGCGCGATCGCAATTACTCAAACTGCCAATGGTTTAGTCGCTAGATGTAAAATCCTTCGGGATTTAGAAGTGGGTGACAAAGTAATTGTTGATGTACTCGGTATCCGTACTATCCGCAAAACAGAATCCCGTGAACAGCGTAATTCTCAAGAATTTAGCTTTATGTCCTCTGGGGTTTCCAGCGAAAGACGTGTGGAAATTGTGGTGGAACAGGTGGCCTGGGAATTACGTAAAATTAGGGATGCTGGTGGTAAAGTAGTTGTCACTGCGGGTCCCGTGGTGATTCATACTGGCGGCGGCGAACATTTGGCGCAACTGATTCGGGAAGGATATGTACAGGCGCTCTTGGGTGGGAATGCGATCGCAGTCCACGACATTGAGCAAAATATGATGGGAACGTCCCTTGGTGTGGACATGAAGCGGGGTGTAGCCGTCCGTGGTGGACATCGCCATCACCTCAAAGCCATTAATATTATCCGCCGTTTTGGTAGCATTGCTAAGGCTGTGGAAGCGGGAGTAATTAAAAGTGGCGTGATGTATGAATGTGTTTCTAATAACATACCCTTCAGCCTCGCTGGTTCCATTCGGGATGATGGACCTTTACCTGATACCCAAATGAATTTGATTCAAGCACAGGAGGAATACGCCAAACTGATTGAGGGTGCGGAGATGATTTTGATGTTGTCATCAATGCTACATTCTATTGGGGTAGGAAATATGACTCCGGCTGGGGTGAAGATGGTCTGTGTAGATATTAACCCGGCTGTAGTTACTAAGTTAAGCGATCGCGGTTCTGTGGAATCCGTGGGTGTGGTGACTGATGTCGGTTTGTTCCTCAGTCTGTTGATTCAGCAGTTGGAAAAGTTGACAAATCCATACATTGCTAGTGTAGGTTAAGGAAATAGATGTTCCTTATTGCGGACATCATTTACTTTATGGGTAATTTGTCCGCAAACTCCAATGAGTTTTAACTTTAGCTCCAAACTGTTCCTATGTTTTATGACCAGACGAAACCACAATAAGCTTATATGATTTAGTTCCTGAAATGAGTAAATCTAAATTATATGGTACAAGAAGATTCCTTAAAGTTTAGTATTCAAGAAATTGGTGCAACTTCTCAGCATTTAAAAACTGTCATTAACTTAGGTAATGCTAATTCAGAAACCCTTGGCTTTTTACCCTATGGAGCTTTTGAAAGACTAGCGGACGAAGGTCGTATTATTGGTTTTATTGTTCCAGAATTAGGTTGTGTGGGATATCTGCTTTATGGTATTAGTCGTCGTAATTACAGAGTAAAACTTACCCATCTTTGTGTAGATAAAAATTGGCAAAAAAGAGGAATAGCCAAAAAATTACTCCAGTATTTAAAAAATAAAACTCAACATTTATACGGTATTCTTTTATCATGCCGTCGTGATTATAATTTAGATGGAATGTGGGCAGCACTTGGTTTTGTGGCTCCTCATGAAAGACCAGGAAAAAGCAAAGAAGGCAGTATTTTAACTGAGTGGTGGTTAGATTATGGTCATCATAGTTTACTCACTAATCTGGCCTATCAAGAAACTGAATCTAGATTATGTGTTGCTATTGATGCTAATATTTTCTTTGATTTAGTAGATGATGAAAAGTTTGATGAGGAAGGAAAAGAGTCTAAAGTTCTAATTTCTGATTGGCTAGATTCAGAAATAAAATTATGTTTAACTGACGAAATTTTAAATGAAATTAACAGAAATCCAGACAGTAGAAAAAGAGAAAAATTACGTACAGCAAGAACTCATTTTACAAACCTTCCTTCCACCCAAAAAGAATTTGATAAACTATGCCAAACTATACGTAGATTTTTTCCTGAAAAGATGACTCCTAGTGATGAATCAGATTTACGTCAAATCGCTAGAGTTATTAGCTCTCAAATTAATACTCCTTACTTTGTTACTAGAGATAAACGTTTATTAGGTATTGAAGAAGAGATTTATCAAGAATTTAATTTGACCATTATTCATCCCATTGATCTAATTATTAAATTAGATCAATTACGTAGAGAAAATGAATATCAACCAGAGCTTTTAGGTGGAACTAATATCAAAGAAAAGCGCATTCAGAGTAAAGAGATAGATTCAATAATTGACCTCTTTTTATGTTATTCTCAGGGTGAAAAAAAACCAGACTTTAGAAAAAATATTCGCAGTTTAGTTTCAAATACTAAACAAATTAAAGGTTTTACAGTTAGTCAAAATGAAGAATTTATAGCTCTGATAATCTATGATAGATCAGAAGATAGAGAGTTAAATATTCCGGTTTTTCGATTCAGAAATACTAAAATTACTCCTACTCTTTTACGACGGTGTATTTTTGAATGTTTCTCAACTGCTGCTAGTGAAAATAGAGAATTCACCAGAATTACTGAAATATACTTGGATGATACAACCGTTAAAGCACTGTCTGAAGATGGTTTTTTAAAGACTAAATCTGGATGGTTAAGAGCTAATTTAGCTATTTCAGAAAATGCAGTAGATATTTCTTCGTATATTACTAACTTGTGTAAACAATCACCTAAAGTTTATGACCAATATCTTCCATTTGCAGATATTTTATTAAATCAAGATTTACTTCAAAAACCAGAAATCATGGCAGATATTGAGAGAAGGCTTTATCCTGCCAAAATTACTGATGCTGAAATTCCTACTTATATTATTCCTATTAAATCACGTTGGGCTAAAGAATTATTTGATAAAGAATTAGCAGAAGAAGGAATATGGAGAGCTAAAGAACAATTAGCACTGAGACGTGAGGTTGTTTACTACTCTTCAAAGCGAAAAATGAAATATCCAGGAAGAATTTTATGGTATGTTACTCCATCTCCTGACGATAAAAATAGTTCTGCTATTCTAGGAGCTATTAGAGCTTGTTCTAGACTAGATGAAGTAACAATTGGTAAACCCAAAGATTTATATAAAAAATTTAGAAGATTAGGTATTTACAGTTTTCAAGATGTTTTAAAAGCTGCTAATAACGATTTAGACAAGGAAATAAAAGCTGTTAAATTTAGTGATACTGAATTATTTGAAAATCCTATAAAATTTGCAGAAATAAAAATAATACTAAATCGATCTATTCAACTTCAAAGTTCTATAGAAATTTCTCCAGAAGAATTTAAAATGTTATATAATAGAGGAAATTCAATGTCTATATAAAATAAAAATGAGTCTCATGTCTCCAAATGTACTTTTAATATCTATTCACTATGAATACGCTAATATGATATTTGAGGGTAATAAACAAGTTGAGTTTAGGCGTGTTAGACCTCGACATCTAAGTGAAGGTGATCTAATTCTTGTTTATGCAACATCTCCTGAAAAAGCATTGTTGGGAGTGCTTGAAGTAGAAAAAGTTGTGGAAATGTCTCCTAATAAGCTTTGGAATATTGTTAAAGATAAAGCTGGTATTAACCAAGAAACCTTTCAAAAATACTACAAAAATTCACAAATTGCTTTTGCTATTTTCTTTAAAAACCCGTTCAGTTTTGATTCACCAATTACAATTGAAAAACTAAGAGAAGAGTGGAAAGATTTTCGACCACCACAGTGTTATCATTATTTAAAAGATAGAGAGATAAATTTTATCAAATCAATGACAAAATATGATATTCTAGCATTATCTAATAAGTGTAGAGGTTATCAAACTGAACTATTGCCTCAAGTTTAAAAGATAAATATATTTTTATATATTACTTTGATAACAGGACAACCAGTGGTACTGTTGAAGGAATTAATAATAAGCTCAAGCTGATTAAACGTTCAGGGTATGGATTTAGAAACTTTGAAAATTTCCGAGTTAGATGCTTATTGAATTGGCATTTTACTTAATATTTTAGCATAACAAGTACCGAAGAGCCCTTTTGTTTGAGTTTAAAGCTATTACACTAAGATGTAAACTCGTATCCCTTAAATAGTATGAGTGAAACCTTGGCTGATATTGCTATACCACCGCAGTTTCCTGATCATACTCAACTACCAGAGTCTGATGGTACGTTTGTGAAAAATTTTCAAGAACATCCCCAAAGCATAATTA
>NZ_JAYGHH010000007.1:155783-157256 GCF_034931045.1 Nodularia sp. UHCC 0506 | reverse complement strand
TATCACAGACTCAATAATTCAAACTTTACAAAAGTTACATCCCGATGGACAATTTTGTATAGGTCAAGATTGTGGTATTTATTGGCGCGAAACACAACCACCGGAAAAAGGTACAGTAGCACCAGATTGGTTTTATGTCCCTGATGTAGCACCAAGATTAGAAGGTAAAATTCGCCGTTCTTATGTGTTATGGCGGGAATATATACCCCCATTAATTGCGATAGAATTAGCCAGTGGTAATGGTGATGAAGAACGAGACAAAACACCTCTACCTTTATCTGGTAATCGTGAAGGTGCAAAACCTGGGAAATTTTGGGTATATGAACGAGTGATCCGCATTCCCTACTATGCTATTTATGAAGTTAATAATGAGAAATTAGAAGTTTATCACTTGGTAGATTTTTCCTACCAAAAAATGCAACCTAACGAACGTGGACATTACCAAATTCCCCCTTTAGGTGTAGAATTAGGACTATGGCAAGGAAGTTATTTAAATAATCCTGAGCAACTTTGGCTGCGCTGGTGGGATTTAGATGGTAATTTATTATTAGTCGGTAAAGAAGAAGCCCAATTACAAAGATTACGGGCTGAACAAGCAGAACACAAAGCAGCACAATTAGCAGCAAGATTGCGAGAAATGGGTATTGATCCAGATACAATAGATTAAGCAATTTTTCGCACAAAGTAAGAAATATGCAAAGGGTTATTTTGTCAAGGGATTTGCAGATTAATTGGGTGAGTTTTATTGCTGATTTTCTGTTGGTGGGGATGGTTTTTGGCCCCCCTATTGCTCCTTTTTTGGCTGCGTCTGATGTGTCTTTGCTGGGTAGGATTGCGGACATTATTTATTTCATGGGTAATCATGTCTGTCCACAACCTGATATGGGTTTGGATTTAGCACCCCCATTTATTATGGCTGTGTGTATGCGTTGCTATGGTACGGTGACGGGGTTGCTAATTACTCGGCTGTTATATGGGGTAACTGGTGGTAAGGGTTTTTATTGGTTAAGTCAATATGGCTGGAATGGTGCAGCTTTGGCTAGTGTGTTGATGATGGCTTATCCTTTGGAATTGGCTGCTCAGGTTTTCGGTTTTTGGAATTTTAATAATTATTTGGTGACACCTTTTGGGTTAATTACGGGTTTGGCTTGGGGTTTATTTACTATGCCGCTTCTGCATGGTTGGCGACAAGGTAAGCGGACAAATCTCAGCCCTGAATGGCATAGAATTGAAAAAGAAGCTCACCTATAGTCACCCCATGACCAAAACATCATCGTCCAATGCGTCAAGTCAGATAAGAGACATTGATATCGTTGACTTTGAGGGATTTGTTGAACCAAAAACAAACGGGGACGATTCCTTAGAAAAAGTTATAGGATTAGTTGATGAATGGATGGCTGATGAATCGGGGTACGATGAAGAAACATACCCTCAGATTGAAGTGGCTTTAAATCAGAATTGGCGGACTGCATA
>NZ_JAYGHH010000007.1:144795-155696 GCF_034931045.1 Nodularia sp. UHCC 0506 | reverse complement strand
TAACAATCAGATGGGCAATCTTATATTACTAGACAATCCTCTGAGTAATTCTTGCGGCTCAGGCTATTTTACAGTTGCCGAGTTTCGATGAAGTTATAATTGTCACAACAAATTTAAAACACAATACAGTTCAGCAATCATTTCTCCCTTCTCATTCTTCACTTGGTGTCATTGGCGTTCTTGGCGGTATGCGCTGCGCGCACGCTACGCGAACGTTAAAAAAATGACCTAAACAAAAAGTTTGAATTTTAACTGAACCGTATTGATTTAAAACACATATAGCAATCCTAAATGAGTTATGAACGGGATTTTTTTAACGAACCACAGAGACACAGAGATCACAGAGGAAGAGAAAGAAGAGAAATGTTCACGTCTTATTTAGGATCGCTATATCCCGCTTTTAAAGCGAAGGTATATGTGTAGCAGATTGGCAGCAAACGTTGAATAATTGTGATAGCGATCGCTAATTTGGATAAAAATTAGCCTCACTTTTTATACATTTTATACTGCTTTTTGGGTAAACTAAGAACAACACTGATACATCTGCATTATCAGGCTTGTAGCTGACCACAGTTAACTCAGAGGGGTGTACCAAATGATTAATACGAGTTACGACTTTGACCAAGCTATCCTACCTACCGGATCTTCATTAAAAACAAATATTCTGTTACGTTTTCGGGCTGATATTGCGGAATCTCCCCGACGTAATCTTAACCTTTCTCTGGTAATTGACCGCTCCGGTTCTATGGCGGCGGGTCGTGCTTTGCATCATGCACTCAAAGCGGCTGAGTCTGTAGTGGATCAGCTGGAGGCAAATGATATGCTCTCGGTCGTGGTTTACGATGATGAAGTGGATACCGTGATTTCACCCCAACCTGTAACTGACAAGGCGGAACTGAAAAAATCTATCCACAAAGTCAGAGCTGGTGGTATTACTAATTTATCTGGGGGTTGGCTCAAAGGTTGCGAATATGTCAAAGCGCAACTTGATCCCCAAAAAATTAACCGTGTGCTTTTACTCACCGATGGTCATGCCAATATGGGGATTGTAGATCCCAAGGTACTGACGGCAACATCTAGTAAAAAAGCAGAGGAAGGCATCACTACAACTACATTAGGTTTTGCTCAAGGTTTTAATGAAGATTTATTGATTGGTATGGCTAGAGCCGCCAATGGTAATTTCTACTTTATTCAAAGCATTGATGAAGCCACAGAAGTTTTTAGCATTGAGTTAGACAGTCTCAGAGCAGTGGTAGGTCAAAATCTCACAGTAACACTGGAATTAGCTGATGGTATCAGCCTTGTAGATACTTTGAGTTTGGCTACAGTCAGTCACAATCAAGCCGGTCAAGCGGTGATTAGTTTGGGCGAACTGTACGAAGGGGAAGATAAACTTTTGGGGTTGAGTCTGGATATATCCTCAGCACCAGTAGGCGATTTACCTGTGATGAAACTACATTACAGCGCTGATGTTGTTCAAGATAACGTGATTCAAAGTGTTTCAGGTACAGCCGATGTCTTCGCTAAAGTTGGCACTATCGAAGAAGCTGCTGCTGCATCTTCCAGCCACATTATTCTGGAACTTAGTCGCCTCACCATTGCTAAAACCAAAGAAATTGCCCTTGATTTAGCTGAACATGGCAAACATCAGGAAGCTGAAGAAATCCTGCGGGTATTGGTGAAAAAGCTCCGGGATCAAGGGTTAAATGAGAATTTTGAAATTGCTGAAGAGATAGATCAGCTAGAGTATTTTGCAGGTCGGATTGCTCAAAAAGCTTTGGGTAATGCGGGACGTAAAGAAATGCGAGATCAAAGTTACCAGACAATGGCACGCAATCGCAGCGATTTGGGAGGTCGTGGTGTGACGGCTGGCGATGAAATCTATGCAATGCCGGTTGTGAATGAAGTCGGTTCTGGTGTGGAACTGCAATGTGTTCGGGAAAGTGGCAAATTGCGGGTTAAAGTCGTGTCTGAAGGATATGATACCAGTAAAAATGTCCAGTTTCCGCGAGGGATTCGGGCTGAAGGCGCACGCTATGTAGTGGAAGGATTAGAATTATCAAGCGATCGCACTTTTTACCGTGTCCGGGGAGACATCACTCGTTTTGCTCAAGCAGGTGTAGCAGACACTTTTGTTAATCGTAGAAATACGCAAATAATTAGCACAGGTAAAGCTGCCAAAGGCCCCGCCAGTGCTGCTGACTTGGAAACAACTGACACTATAGACAATCAAGTTTTAGTGCAGTGTGTCAAAGATGGCAGTAAGCTCAGAGCCAGGGTGGTTTCTGATGGTTATGAACCTGATTGGAATATGCGCTTTCCTCGTTCAATCCGTGAAGAAGGAATGCTTTATGTTGTTGATGAGGTGAAGACAGCACCTGATGGTAAATCTTATATTGCTTGTGGTGAAATTAAGCGTTTTGTACAACCCACTATTAACAATTAAAAATTAAAGCCTTGCATAAAGCGAGATGATTTAATGTAACGCTTAATTACAAATTACGAATTACGAATTACGAATTACGAATTACGAATTACGAATTACGAATTACAAATTATTACGCTTCAATTAACGGATTATAATCATTTGGGTTGTTAAAACCTGCAATCCAAGCTGCTGCTTGATGACAGGTTCTCATGTTGGGGGGTACTCGTAAAACATGAATGTGTCCTGTGGATGGACAGGTGACTTTTAAGACCATTAATGGTTCGTCGTCTTCAAAGGGGATGTAGACAAGTTGACGTTCTCCGCCAGCATCTTGATCGCGATCGCGCACCAAACCCCCCACTTGCTGCAATAATGTTTCATAGCCCAAACGCTCGATTAGTACACGGCGTAATTCCACATTCTCGATGTTAAGAATATCTTGCCCTGTGATGGAATCTGATGCAAAAGCAATCTCATCTGTTACCCGCACTCCTCGCCAGCGCAAAATAAAACCATGTCCCGCAGGTAAACTGGTAATTCCGCTATTAGCTAACTCAATCCCATTAGTCACGTGTAGACCTGGGGGAAGGGTAGTTAAGTTTACGCAGTCGCTAATATCTAGACTTTCACAAGTGAGATTTTCGGGTAAATTGTAAATATCTGATGCACCGCTTAAATTTAAATGTCCTAAAACCCGCATTCCATCACAGGCGCGATGTTGTAATATCAATTTTCTGGCTAATTCCGGAGATACAGCTTCATTGGTGGGGCGTTGCTTAACTGGTTTTTTAGGGATGCGCCCGTTTGACATCAAATTTAGCATTAATCCTCCACCTCTACATAAGCATCAGGACGGTATTCACGTTGTTTCCAAACTCGATAAAAGCCTTGGGGTAATTCAATGGCTCTATGTTCTTCATGAATTAAGGTAGCACTTGGCTCTTTGACTTCCAAAAAAAGTTCACTACCATTTACCCACAATTGTACCGCTTGAGATTGCTGAATGCGGTGGCTATGTCCTGTAATTTCACCGTGTGCGAGAGTCGCACCTGTACGCTTTTGTACACCTACAGGTAAAGCCGGAATTTTGCTGATGAGAACGTCACCATGTCTGTAAAGCATATCAGTTTGGGAGTTGTTGCGATCGCTATACATCTTCTAATTTTATACTGCTTTGGAGGTTTATTTAACGCAGAGGCGCAGAGAGTTGGAGAGTTTGCTTGAAATTACATTTATACTCGCTTAATTTTAAACCAACACGCTCAATTAAATAAATAAAAATGCGGAGTTATGAATAATCCAGATTTTTTTAATGATGAACTGCTCGAAAAATTAATTGAAACATTTTATGGCTACGGTAATTTCCAAGGAAATTATTGGTTTATTGGAATGGAAGAATCAGGAGGACAATTTGAAGAAATTAAAAACAGAATCAATATATGGAGTGATAGAGGTAAAAAGGAAATAGAAGATATTGCAGAATATCATATAGCTCTAGGATATGGGGAAAGTTTTAAACCAGGTGCAAAATTACAACCAACTTGGAATAAATTAATTCGCATTGTATTAAGCGCCAAAGTCCAAGAAAATATTAATACAGAAGATGTTCGTACATATCAAATACATGAATTAGGTAGAATAGGTAAAGAAACTTGTTTATTAGAATTATTGCCTTTACCGTCACCCTCTCTCAAGCATTGGATATATAAAGAACATTCTCGGTTGAGTTATTTAACCGACAGAACTCAGTATGTAAAGCATTGTCTAGAAAACCGCATCAATAAAATTAGTGAGAAAATCAAAAAACATCAACCTCAAGCAGTTGTGTTTTATGGAACTGGATATGAATATTATTGGAAAAAAATCACACAACAGATAACAAACGTTGAATTTTTACCAACTTCAGAAGGTTTCTTAACCTGTAGAAACAGTCAAACCGTATTTGTGATATCTCAACACCCTGTAGCCTTCGGTGCAACAACTGAATACTTCCATAACATTGGTAAATTAATAGCTGCTAACCCAGCGTAAAATCCCTTCTTCTCTTCCTTTGCGCCTTTGCGCGAAATAAATCATTGATTAAACCACTCAACAACACCCTCAGCTAAAACCTTTGCTAATTTTTTCTGTTCTGAGGAATTTGTCAGCCATTCAAATTCTTGGGGGTTAATCATAAAACCCAATTCTAATAAAACTGATGGTGCAGCTGATGGACGTGTGAGGGCGAGATTGTTCCAAAATACGCCATAGTCAGGTCTATTTAGCTTGTTAACCAGATATTTTTGCATAAATATAGCGAGGCTGTGAGCTTGGGGATGATACCAGAAAGTGCCGATTCCCTTGGTATTCTCCGCATCACCACTATCGGGTAAAGCATTGTAATGTATGGAAAGCGCGATCGCTGGTGCTTCTCGATCTATCATGGCCATGCGATCGCTTAGAGAAACTTCAATATCAGTATCTCTAGTCATGACCACTGTAGCCCCTCGTTTCAGCAATTGATCACGGAATAATTTGGATACCACTAAATTCACCGCTTTTTCTGGATATCCAGTCGGACCCACAGCACCTGATTCTTTGCCACCATGTCCAGGATCGAGTAGAATCTTGATACCAGATAGCGGTTTTCGTCTTTCACCTTTCATGGTGGGCGGATGACGTAAAGTTAAAACCAGGGTTGTATTGTCGTATTTCAGCTTATATCCCCACTGTTGAGCTTTTTTGAGGTTAAAAGTATATTGAGCTTGTCCTGGAATCAACTGCTGCCAATCTAGACGATAAATTAAAGGGTCATCATCTAGACGAATAGTGTCTGTTTGGGCAGTAGTGTTATAAAGTGTGAGAGTGAAATTATCATCGTTCTGCTGCACACTCACAGGTACAGGGACTTGTAAGGGAAAAACTATTTCCGTGACACTAGGAAGTCGGCGATAACCCACACTGCGAATAACGGTGCGTGGCGGAATAGCACCTGGTAAAACACGAGTTTCCTTACTATTGATCCAACCACCATAGTCTAAACGCAACCACTCTCCTTCACTGCCGGTAATTGATGCCCGTGTGCCTTGGGGAAGTGGGGTGAGTCGGGAATAATCTGTACTAGGGCCAGTACGCGCCACTCCTGCATCTGCTACTACCTCAGCCACTTGTAACTTTGCAGGTGAGAGAATTTGAATATTGCCAGTTCCTGGTTGAGTTATCGTCTCGCCTTTGAATGTCAGTTGAAATTCGGGTTTCCCCAAATCTCTACTCTGAGCAGCAGAAATGATGTTGTTAGCAGAGGTGAGAGAAAGAGGTTTTTCAACTGTCGTGCAACCCTCATACTTTCCTGGGATAGACTGGGCAGTAGGCTGGTTATTTCCTGTGAGGGCAGCTGAATTACTTGGTAGACTTATTTGTTGAGGTTGGGGTGCAAGAGAAATAGTTTGATTTGCCAGATTGACAGATACACTGGCATTAGGGGGTGCGATCGCACTAAAACAAATTAATTCTCCCGCTAGTCTGGCAATATCGGCTGCTGGAGTGAGAGAATCTTTGGCGAAGGCTAACCCTTGAGGCAACTCAGGCTGAGTGGAAAGCCTAGTAACTTTAATTTTTAGTTCTTGGTTTTGGTGACGCACAGCAAAGAGATTATCTCCCACTTGCAAAGGAAAACTTGGAGCAAAATGGCCTGCTGGACTGCGGTTAATTGGCTTACCATTGATGAGAACCTGTCCATCTGGTGGCGCTGTGCCAATCAAGAAAATTTTTTCTGCCCTTGTCTGGTGGTTGTTTGGAGGATAAACAACCAAAAATGATGATACTGCCAATGCTACTACAGAGGAGGTAACGATAAACCCTAATATTACTAATCCTAGAAGTTTTTTCACGGCTACAGCACAAAAGATTTCACCACAGAAACTGTGGCACAATAACGGGATGTTTTTTGAGAAGTTGCTAAAAATTCAAATTACTATACTATGACTAAGTTTATTTTTGTAACTGGAGGTGTAGTTTCCAGTATTGGCAAAGGCATTGTAGCAGCAAGCCTGGGACGTTTACTGAAATCGCGGGATTATTCGGTGTCGATTTTGAAACTCGACCCTTATATTAATATCGATCCAGGTACAATGAGTCCTTTTCAGCATGGGGAAGTTTTTGTTACCGAAGATGGTGCTGAAACAGATTTAGACTTGGGACATTATGAACGCTTTACTGATACCTCAATGTCGCGGTTAAATAGTGTTACCACTGGCTCTATTTACCAAGCAGTAATTAATAAAGAGCGGCGTGGAGACTATAATGGCGGTACGGTACAGGTCATACCCCATATTACTAATGAAATAAAAGAACGGATTCTGCGTGTTGCTCAAGATACGAATCCTTCTGTATTAATTACAGAAATTGGCGGCACGGTGGGCGATATTGAATCACTGCCGTTTTTGGAAGCTATTCGCCAGTTACGCAAGGAAGTGGGACGGCAAAATGTGCTGTATATGCACGTAACTCTCATCCCTTGGATAGCTTCGGCGGGTGAAATGAAAACTAAGCCCACACAGCATTCTGTGAAGGAATTAAGATCCATTGGCATTCAACCAGATATTTTAGTCTGTCGGTGCGATCGCGCGTTGCCTCTAGGCTTAAAACGCAAGTTATCAGAATTTTGTGATGTTCCCCAAGAATGTGTGATCACTGCCCAAGATGCCAGCAGTATTTATGAAGTACCGCTCATCGTAGAACAGGAAGGACTGGCAGAGCAAGTTTTAGATTTGCTGCACATGGAACAACGCCCACCGAATTTGGTACTGTGGCAAACAATGGTAGAGCGTTTATACAGTCCTAAATACACTGTGGAAATCGCCATTGTGGGGAAATATGTGCGGTTAAGTGATGCTTATCTTTCCGTTGTAGAAGCGTTGCGTCATGCGGCTATTTCTACTTACGGCGATTTACGTTTGCGGTGGGTAAACTCCGAAGATTTAGAAAACGAATCACCCGAAACTTATTTAGCAGGTGTTGATGGTATTTTAGTACCTGGAGGTTTCGGTATTCGGGGGGTAGACGGCAAAATTGCCGCCATTAAATATGCCCGCGATCGCCAAATACCCTTCTTAGGTTTATGCTTAGGAATGCAATGTTCCGTAATTGAATGGGCTAGAAATGTAGAAGGATTAGTTGGTGCTAACAGTTCCGAATTTGACCCTGAAACCAAATATCCAGTCATTAATTTGTTACCAGAACAACAGGATGTAGTTGATTTGGGTGGAACAATGCGATTAGGACTTTATCCTTGTCATCTTGTTCCTAACAGTCTGGCTGCTAATCTTTATCAAAAAGAAGTAGTTAACGAACGTCATCGTCATCGCTATGAATTCAACAATACTTACCGTAATATGTTGTTAGAATCAGGCTATGTGATTAGTGGAACTTCTCCCGATGGACGCTTAGTGGAAATTGTGGAATTTCCCCAGCATCCGTTTTTCTTAGCTTGTCAATTTCATCCAGAGTTTCATTCACGTCCTAGCACTCCTCATCCTTTATTTAAAGGATTTATGGAAGCTGCAATTAACCGGACTCATCCCATGTCTAACTTACCAACACCCGTGGAAGTTTCTTAAACAATTCAAAACTCAAGAAAATAACTTTTTTGAGTTTTGATTCAGTGCAGCGCAACATTAACTTAGGAAGTGAGGATAATTTTCGTTATACATATAGGGTGCATCATTCATAAAATTGAAACGTAAGGAGATGTTGTGGCGTACTGGGTGAAAATCCTTTACGATAGGAGAAAGTATATAGTCAATCTTGACCGTGTAAATGCTTTTTGTTATGAAAAAAGCGGCCGGGTGACTTTCTGGTTGCCTGATAATGCTATTCCTATTGTACTTAATCCGCAGAGTAATTTAGAAGACTATCAAAAACTTCTAGAATATTTAGAATTTGTGATTGGACTAGAAATAGAAAATGCTCAATGGGTAAAAATCGTTTATGAAAAAAATGAATATATAGTTAACCTCACCTGTATTAGTTCTTTTTGTCAAGAAGCTAATGGCAGGATAACATTTTGGCTACCTGATGGTACTATCCCCATTATTATCAATGCCGTGAGTAATCCTGAATCTTATGAAAAAATTTTAAATTTTGTGCAAAAATCAACCGGATATTCTTTATCTTGAAAACGCGTAAAAAAATTTATAAAGACGCGATGCGTCACGTCTTTACCTATAGAGAACTCCACAAAAAAGTTGATCCAAATTTCTGCAACTAAAATGACCTTTCCTCCCCCTGCTCCCCGCTCCCTGCCCCCCTGCTCTCAAAACGACGGGATATTTTTTTATTTGGAAGTCTCATATTTAAGGCTTTCTGATCGGTAATTCACTTTTTAGATACACTACTTCGCTCTTTTGTCAAGCCATCAATAGCATCACCCAAGGCAGTAGTTAGGTTTTTACGGGTTTGGGCGTGGTTTTCTTGTTCAGTTTTTAAAGCTTGCAGTAGGCGATCGCGTTCTTTCATAATTGCAATGAGTTTGTCTTGCAATTCTTCTAATGATTGGATTTGTTGAATTTCTTGTTGGGCTATTGTGTTGGCTGTGCCATCAATGAGTAGACCGGATTCCAGTCCTTTAAGTTTTTGGATCTCTGTTTTGAGAGTAGCGATCGCCTGTTGAGCTAAATTTGTATCTGTGCGACGTTGTTCGGCTTCAGTGTTATAAAGCTTACGCCACTTTTGAGCGCTTTCCCAAGCCAGATCGCAATCCCGTTGTTGTTCTGCGAGTTGTTGCTTGAGGGTTTGAATTTCGCCTAACCATTGTTTGGTTAAAGCTGTGGTTTTATCAATATTTTCGGTCATCTTAATGCTCTTTTATATACTTGCAATATACTAAACTTCAGTATAATCTGGCTAGGCGATCGCTGTCATTAGTTGAGAAGTGCGATCGCGCGTACCTACAAGTAGTAAAAATTCAAGATTTTTTCATCTAGGGATAATTTGCTGAATAAACAGGGGATAAATAGAGATAGTGCTATCTAAGAGACCATTATCTTCCTTATTCTATGACCTATTGTCTCAGAATTGCCGATATTCCCACAGATGAGCGTCCACGTGAGCGTTTAATGACCCACGGCCCCAAAATTTTAGCCACAGCCGAGTTAATTGCAATTCTTTTAGGAACTGGTCAAGGGCCGGGAAAACTCTCAGCCGTGGGTCTAGGGCAGTATTTATTACAGGAACTGAGTAAACACCAACGTGACCCCTTAGCTGTTTTACGAGAAGTCACCCCGGCAGAATTAATGCAAATCCCTGGTATTGGCCCAGCAAAAGCCACAACCATCTTAGCCGCAATTGAATTAGGGAAACGTACCTTTCAATTTCGTCCTTCAGACAGTACGCCCATTGATAACCCCATTGTGGCTGCGGCTGCGCTTAGTCAAGACCTGATGTGGCAAACACAAGAACGTTTTGCAGTTTTACTATTAGATGTCAAGAATCGCTTATTGGGAACTCAAGTAATTACCATCGGTACTGCCACCGAAACTTTAGCATCTCCCCGTGATATTTTTCGAGAAATCATTCGTCAAGGTGCAACACGGGCCATTATTGCTCATAATCACCCTTCAGGTAATGTAGAACCTAGTGAAGAAGATATAGAATTAACACGTCAATTGTTAGCAGGGGCGCAACTTTTGGGCATCCCGTTATTAGATCATTTAATTCTGGGTAATGGTAGTCACCAAAGTTTACGTGAAACTACGAAGTTATGGAATGACTATCCCCAAGGTGATTAATTTCAAGGTTTGTAGTCAGGCCTTTAGGGATTTCCAGAAAATAAATTGCCCCATTTCATCAGAATCTCTTTGTTCTTTATCCCCCCTGCTCTCTGCTCCCTGCTCCCCTGCCTACCTCAGCAATGGGATATTTTTTTAATTGGAAGTCCCTTAGTCATCTCTATCTCCTGTGGTCGATGCTGAACGCAAAGCACACGCTATGCAGAACTTGACAAAACAGGGCTAAAGCCCTTACTACGAACTCAATTAACAGGTTGAATCGTGATCCGGATAAACAAATTACTCAACTCTGGTTTTGTACCATCGTTATTTTCTCCCGGTAAAAATCTATCGTTAATGAAAATATCGTTGGCAACTCGCTCATACAAACTTTTTTGATTTTGTAGTCTTGCTGGATCTATTTCTAAAACTAGAGCTTGTTGAAAATTGCCCTTGTTATCAATTACTAAGCTAACCAGAAGCTGTGCAGGCTCAAGTACAGAATCACCAGAAATATAACTTAAGTCTATATTTTTGGTGTTACTTCCCTTGTGTATGTGTTCAGCGAGAACATCGGGTAGACCATCAGGACTCAATCTACCTTCTTGTATGAATTGGCCTACTTCAGTTTTATCTAGTGGAGTAAATGTCACCGTCACGCCTGTATTGACGGGAGTGTTTGCAGTTTCTCCGGTAGGTGTAGGTAATGCTTCCTCATCGGGAGTGCG
>NZ_JAYGHH010000007.1:63369-144686 GCF_034931045.1 Nodularia sp. UHCC 0506 | reverse complement strand
TCTTCCAGAGTGCGTGCAGTTTCGCCTTGTTCAGCCTCAGAAAGTTTTGGTAGTTCTGAAGGAATAGACGGAATATCTCTTGGTAGTGCCTGTCCTTGTCCTAATACCACTTCCTCACGACGGTTCCAAGGAAGATCACTCTTGGGAATTGTTGGGGTCGGTGTTGGGATTGGTGTCGGTGTTGGTCTGGAAACTTTTTGCTCAGGAAAAACTTGAGTATCAGGTTGAGAAGCTTCTAGTTTGCTTTCACTTTTACGAAGGAGACTAGTATCAGAATTTATCGTTTCAGTATCTTCATTGCTAGGTGTAGTTGGTGCAACAAAAGTTTTTGGAGAAGAAGATGATGCCGACTTTTGAGGAGATATGGATGATTTCGGTGAGTCTGTTTCAGCTTCTAAGTTAGATTTATCTACTAATTCTGTTGTCGGAGAAATTTCTATAAATTCAATAGGAACAAAAGTTTGGTTTTGCTCAGGAAACCACGGTTGAAAAACATTAGATGAGCGCATCAACCAGAAAACCAGCAAATGCAAAGAAACTGAACTTATGGTAATAGTAATCCATAAACTCGGCGTATCTGTTTGCCGTCTCCGTTCATTGGCTGGAATTGGTGCTTTGTCCGTAACCGATGATTTCATAATTGAACCCAAAGATGATTCGGCAATTTTGCTGATTATTCATACTGCAAAATTCAGCTTCCATCTTAGCGATTAGTGATGATTTTTGGTGTCACCACAAAGGTGAGAACTGTTTCATCGATTCCTTTAAGTTCTAACGGACTACCTTTAGTAATTTCTTCTTCTTGTAAATAATCCGCCACAGCCGCAGAAACCAAAATAGTACCGGGAGCAGCCGCAGCTTGCAACCTAGCAGCAATATTCACACTCGGACCAATGGCTGTATAGTCGGCACGTTCAGCGCTACCAAACATCCCCACAACGGCCGTTCCTTGGTGGATACCACAGCGAAACTGTACGCCTGTTTCTGCATGATTTTCAAAGACACCTTGCTCTTGCCAACGCTGGTTTAACTGAACTAGTGAGCTTTGCATGGCTCTGGCGGTACTGATAGCACGACGTACTTGTTCATTGGGACTGAGTTCTTCCGGCGCTCCGTATAAAGCTAAAATAGCATCTCCCATAAATTTATCTACTGTACCGCCATTGCTAAACACAACTTTGGTCATGGCTTCTAAATATTCATTCAGCAACTCTGCCACTCGTCGGGATCTGAGAGTATTGGATAGCTGGGTAAAACCCACAATGTCACTAAATAAAACTGTGATTAAATGCGGTTCTGGTCGCAAATCGAGGGTTAAAGTACCAGTTGCGGCTTTTTGTACCAAGACAGGAGGCAAAAAACGTTTAAGCACAGATTCTGTAAGGTAAGTATTTAGCTCTAAAACCCGCCGTTCATTTGCTTTCAATGCTAGGAGATTCCTGACTTCTGCGAGAAGTTCCCGGTCATTAAATGGTTTTGCTAAATAAGCATCAGCTCCATGTTCTGTACTTTCGATGCGGGTTTCTTCATCTACCTTGGCTGTGAGTAAAATGATTGGAGTTCCTTGTAAATTATCCTCATTGCGGATCAGTCTAATCATTTCTAAGCCTGTCACCATAGGCATCATTAAATCAGTCACTATCAAGCTAGGGACAATTTCTTGAGTTTTACTGAATCCTTCGTAACCGTTACTAGATGTTTCGACTCGATAACCGTTGCGGCGGAGTATATCAGATACATAGTTCCGCAAATCAGGATTGTCGTCTACAACTAAAATAGTGTGTCGTGTGTCTGAATCGAATGAAAGGTTTTGTGTAATATTTTCAATATCTTCTGTGGTTGAACTGACCAGTTCTAAATCAGCTAATTCTACTTTGGCGCGAGCCGGATTGAATTCCATAGAAGTTGTTACTACTTGCTCTACGGGTAAGTGAGAATTACCAGTAACCAGCCAGAGAGTAAAGGTTGTACCTTTGCCATAAATTGAGTCTACAGTGACTCTGCCACCGTGCATTTCTACTAATTCTTTGACTAAAGCCAAACCCAAACCACTGCCTTCATAGGAGCGATTTTCTGAACCTTCGGCTTGACGAAAGCGTTCAAATAGTTGGGGAAGTTGTGCTGGAGCAATGCCAATTCCTGTGTCTTTGACTTGCAATTTGCAATGGCTGTCTGTTGATTGTAATTTGATGGTGATTGTGCCACCTTCAGGAGTAAACTTCATGGCATTGGACAAGAGATTGTAAATCACTTTGTCAAATTTTTCCATGTCCAAGTAAACTTGAGGACATTCACTCATTTGAGTCTCTAGATGCAGTCCCTTCTTTTCACCGTAGGGACGGAATGATTCTACGATTTGGTTGACAAATTCGACTAAATCACAGGGGCGGAAACTGGGCTGCATTCGGCCAGCATCTAGACGCTGTAAATCTAGTAATTGGTTTACCAGTCTTAATAGGCGGCGGGAGTTACGCAGTGCGATCGCACTTTGTTGATGAGATAATCCTTGACCAACTGCCACCACAGACTCTAAAGGCCCTTGAATTAAGGTGATGGGAGTGCGGAATTCGTGGGAAATATTTTGGAAAAATTCGGTTTTCTGTTTGTCTAGTTCTAACAAGCGCTCGGCTTGCTCACGAGTTTTTTGGTATAAGCGTGATTGCTGTACTGCGATCGCCGCTTGAGCTGCTACGGCTTTAGCTAGTTCAATCTCGGATACTAACCACTTACGGTCTTTAGTACATTCTTGTAGGGTAATACTACCAATACATTGACCATCAGCCAGTAAGGGAACTACCATGAGCGATCGCGCTGGAATTTTCAAAGGCAAATCGACACCCTTAACTTCTAAAGCACAGTGGTTAATATCGTTAATTACCACTGGCTCCTGTGTCCGCAAAATTTCTTGCAGAATCGGACTTGTTTGAATAGATGCTTGTGCTTTTTTTGCCGATGCCAGCTTGACAAGGATATAACTATTTAAACCTTCGTGCGGGTTAGATTGGGAATTTTCCGGTTTGTGAGAACTATCATATAAGCCCACACAATGGACAAACTCATCTTCCTCCCCCCATAAAGACAACATACAACCATTAACTTCTAAGGCTTGTCCCAATTGTTGAGTAATAGCCGCAAAGATATCTTGAGGATCTAGGCTAGAACGAATTGCCGTGGTGATCGTATTAATTAAGGATTCTCTCTTGGCAAGGGCTCGTACCTGCTCGTAGGCATAGGATTGAGACAAGGCTAAGGCTGCTTGATCCGCTACCATTAAGACTAGATGTACCTCATCCTTATCCCAGGATCGAGATTGAAAACACTGGTGTAGAGCCAGCACTGCCATCAATTCCTGTTGACAAATTAGGGGTACTATCAAACTAGAAAAGATGTTTGCTGTAGCAAAAGCTTCGGCTCGTTGCAAAAGTTCTGGTGTTTCCCCATGAATGCGCTCATCACCTTCTACATCATAAATTACCTGTACTTCGCGAGTTTCCCACACAGTTTGAGCCAAAACCGAAATGGCAGGATCAGAGGGTGAGGTAGCAACTTTCTGGTAAATTAATCCTTCATCTATCAATTGTCCATCTTGAAAGGGGCGTAAAAGACAAACATCCACCTCTAACAGATTACCTACTGTATTGACAATTGTTTGTAAAATTTGCCGATAGTCTAGGGCGCTGCGGATGGTATTTGTGACTGCGTTCAACAGTGATTCCTGACGGAGAGTGCGCGTCAGTTCACGGGTGCGAGCTTTAAGAACATTGTGGGTATCTAGCGCCTGTCTGACTACGCCTTTAAGTTCATCTGCTTCCCACGGTTTCGTGACATACTTGAAAACCTTACCCGCGTTGATTGCTTCAACCAGGTCTTCAACATCTGTGTAACCCGTTAAAATAATGCGAATAATATCTGGATATTGAGTTGCTGTCTGGCTTAAGAATTCCGTACCTGTCATAATCGGCATTCGCTGATCTGAGATGATCACTGAAACATCTCCTTCTTGCTCTAGCAAATCTAGTGCCGCCGGACCAGAGATAGCTCTGATCACTTGATAATCGCGGCAAAAGGTACGGTATAGCAAGTCAAGGTTGTCGGGTTCGTCGTCAACAACTAAAATTTTAGGCTTACTGTTTACTTGAGATTTCATGCACTGCTTTCCTGCAGCAACGGCAGTCCGATAAAGAATAATCGAAGAATTAGGTGGAAATGTTTCTGAGTCAGGTAAGAGCAGAGCATTCTAAGCAATAAAGTTATTTGGCTACATGAGTACTGAGGATCAAAATATTTACTCACAGTAATTGGACTTATATAGTTGGTGCAGATTGCTAATTGCTCTAGTGCAGTGCAATTTGCTGAGTTAGTTAAGGTGTAACAGGGTTGATCATTTTTTTACCAGATTTTCTTGTATCTCCTGCGACAACTGTCTTTTAATAGATATATCGCTCAAAACTGGCTGCAAAAACCAGATTGATCTATATACTCAAGTTTTCCCGTTGCCGCTGTTGCACTAACACTTGCAGGTAAATTTCATTTACTCTGGGAATGATTATAGTAAGTTATCCTACAATAGATAATATTTTAAGCAAAAGTATAGTATAAGACACACAACTTTTTCCACCTAATAATCCGCATCGTAACTCAGATCAGTATCAGTGGCATCTTTAATTCATGAGGATTAGCACTTACCAGCGCTGAGTAATCCATCCGATAGGCGATCGCTCCTCCTTGTGAAGCCAGAAACCCCCACTGCACCATAATTCCTAATGGCAGCGATAATTACCATACCAAATTAAGCGTGATTGTGACTAGACTCTTGGAAAGCGCCGCACTGATGACAGTGGGATAGATACTTATAAGTCAAATTATGACAGTTTGGGCATTCAATGTATTGATAGTACCCACAATGGGGACAGTATGTGTCATGCGTCCGAATTTTTTTAGCACATTGGATACACCGTGAGTCTTGAATTCTCCTCACTGCTTGGGCTTTAGTATTCAAGATCACTTTTTGGCAAAGCTGGATAATTCCAAAACCAACTATTGGGATCAGCAAGATATAAACATAACTGATGAGGAACAACAAACCACCCAAAAGAGTGCTAAGGATATCAAAGGTAAATCTAAATAATACGCCGACTTGCAGAAATTCAAAGATTTTCAGGATCAGAGGCAGAAAAAAGATCACCAGCAAATGCCAACTAATCAGCGCAATGAGTCCATATTCTCGGCGTTGGGCAAAGTTATGAATTGATAAAGCTACAAGAATCAGTGGTACAAGAAACAATGACTGAAAACCCAGTTGAATACTGGGATACCAAAATGACGCTTGCTGATAATTTACTTCAACTTGATTAAAGTTACTATCCTCCTGAAGAAAGCCTAAAAAATTCATACTTTCCGGCTTTGTAACTAATTGATTTTTTAAATTAGTGATTTCTTGTTTGAGTGTAGAAATTCTCTGATTATTTTGATCTAACTCTTGTTTAGCCTTTTCCGCACCGACTACATTAATCGATTTTTCACGCGACTGACCTGCAATTTTTTCTAAAAGTGTGGAGTCATATTGAGCGCGAATATTACTATTACTTTGTTCAAATTGACTAACCTGTATTTGCTTCTGCTCAATATTTTGGATAATTTGCTGGTTGGGGGGGATATTAATCTGCTCTTGATATTTTGCATACTGGAAGCAAGTTTGAGAAACTTTACCCAGATGTCTTTCTTCAACTTGTTGGTAAATTTGTTCTTGACTCAGGGGATTGTCTATACCAAAGAAGGAATTTTTGATAATTTCAAAATCTTTATCTGTAGTAGTTTTAGTCCTGTAATTTTGCCACTGGGAATAACATGGTTCAGCCTGTGATGGGCTAATATACCATCTGCTAATATCATCCAATCCCATAACAACATTGATTAATATAAAAATATCAACCACAATCAAAACAATTAAACTTACTTTATTCAGTGGTTCATTATTAACTTTTCTAGCTTTCCGAAAAAATTGATTCCAAAGACGGCGACTTGTATTCAACATATTTTTTTATGGATTTTAAATCAAATGCTGGAAGTGAAAAATGCCAAAAGCGCACATTTCTACATTCAATAAAATAATTATGGAGAAATAGCTCTGGACTGTTATTTATATAACATAAGAAATTAAATAAATTCAAAATTGCTTATATTTAACTGTGACTACAAAAAAAATCAGCAAGTTCTGCCACGACTGCTAGAAAATGCTTTAGTCCTGGTGTCAAGAATCAATACAGAGGTTGAGCGATCGCAACTCTACTGAATTTTAAATCAGTCTAAATATTATACACTGTTCCAATATAGTCTTGTTCATCCACACCAAAGAAAACGGGAACTAGCAAATCTGCCCGTAATTCTAATTTATTGTTGCGAGTTACAAATCAATGGGATTATCATTCTATAAATATCGGATTGTCGGGATAGTGAGCTTGGTAATGCTATGTGAAAATATGCTTTTCCCATCGCCCAGTTACCCCAAACCCTTACTAGCACAATATAGTTTGCCAATATCCACAACTTTTTTAAACCAAGGTTTACAGGCAATTCAGGCAGGAAGAGTGCCAGATGCGATCGCGGCTTTTCAACAAGCAATTCAGCTAGATCCAAGTTTGGCAGCCGCACATTATAATTTGGGGTTAGCCCTCAGACAAACAGGACAATTAAAGCCGGCTGCTGATGCCTTTTATCAAGCAACCCAAGTTGATCCCAAATTTGCTCTAGCCTTTGCTAACTTAGGTGGAGCATTATTAGAAGGAAATAATTTACAGCAAGCAGTTGATTACTTAGAGCGAGCTTTAGAACTTGATCCCAAGCTAGGTTTTGCTCACTATAACTTGGGATTAGTCCGACAGCAGCAGCAAGATTGGGAGCAAGCGATCGCATCTTTTAAAAAAGCGATTGACTATAGTAGAAATGCACCAGAAGCACCTTATCATCTAGGAATATCTTATCTTCAGCAAGGTAAAATAAATCAAGCCAGAGATGCTTTTCGCCAAGCCATTAAAATTAATCCCCGATATCCTGAAGCTCATTATAATCTTGGCACAATTTGGTTTAATCAAGGCAAACTCAAAGAAGCATTAGAAGCTTTTAGAAAATCAGCCGAAGCTAATTCTAATTATCCCAATGCTTATTATGGTGCAGGGTTAGTTTTTATGCAGCAGAAACGGTATGCAGAAGCAATACAAGTTTTGCAATATGCCAGAGATTTGTATATTGTTCAAAATAACCCCCAATGGGCTAAAAATGCCGAACAATTGTGGCAACAGGCACAAAACTTAAATTACCAACGTCGCTGAGGCGCGATCGCTTAATTTTACGTAATATTAGATTAACGGGTAGACTAGTTGGTGTGGTCTGGACTTGACCAAATGGAAATCAAAAAATAAATGTACAAGCGCTCCAAGAGTAGATTTTTATTTTGCGATCGCTGGCTAGATCGGCATACAATCGTTCGCAACATGGAAGCTTTCCAAGACTTGATTGTGATTGTCTTGTGTTTGGGTTTATTCGCCGTCATGCTGATCCAGTTGTGGGGTATATTTATGGCTATCATGCAGTCACTAAACTATCAACAAGTGACGGCAAAAATACTATTTGTATTGATTTTGGTCGAATTATTTCGGCTACTGATGGTTTACTTGCAAGAACATAGTATCTCTGTGGGAGTTGCAGTTGAGGTGACAATTGTATCCCTACTGCGGGAAGTCGTAGTTCACGGAGCTTTAGAGATTTCTTGGGTTCAAACCGCAGCAATTTGTGGTCTGTTGCTTGTTTTGGGTACTTTACTACTGGTATGTGCCAAAACACCCCACATGGATTGCATGAGTGCTAACACAAAGTTTTGCCCTATTACCCATCAAGAAGGTATAGAAAGGCAAGATGAAGAGAGATTCTAGATTCGCACCAAGATACAGAAGTGTGAATTTAGACATCTACTAGGTGATAGAGATTAACCAAAAATTTTGAAGTCTAAGACATCGTGTAAAAATCTTCTTAGGTGTATCTTTTCCTACGCTTTTGGGGAGATGAATAAATCTTTGAGGATGAGTAGAAATTAATCAGGAGACTCAAGGAGAATAAATGTATGACTACAGGTAACGGACAATCTCAACAACCAATTAGCAACCTAGAGTATGACTTCATCACTGTATTGCATAATAAAGCCGAAGCTGTAAAAGCTTATGAATGCTACATCAAAGATGCACAGGAAATTAACTCTCAGCCCTGTGTCGAATTATTTCAAAAATTGCGGAAGTCTGAAATAGAACAAGCGCAAGAAATTCGCCACCATCTGCAACAAGTAATGCAGCACGGTAAGATGTAAATTCATTCTTCATCCCAAAGTCTAAGTAATTCACAATTAAAACACAGATGTACATAGATAATCTCTCGGCATACATCTGTGTTTATCTGTGGCTAATTTTTACACTTTGATGATTCTCACCTCCAACTCTCTGCGCCTCTGCGTGAGCGCAAAAAAAAGAGCAGGTGCATCACCCGCCCTTACAGCAATATAAAATTCAACTATCAACTACTACTTAACGAGCAATTTCCGGCGCGCGCAGAGAAATTTCTGCTACTTTTTGCTGTGCTAAAGTCGGCACAGAATCACGCAACCGCGCTGTTAACTGTACAGTTGTCGCGTCATACACCTGAGTTAGTAACTTGGGATAAAACCCAATTCCAATAATAGGTATTAACAAACAAGCAATGATAAACACTTCGCGGGGTTCAGCATCAATCAAAGCTTGGTGGGAAACTAATTCTTCATTTTCTTCACCATAGAAAATTTCCCGCAACATCGACAGCAAATAAATCGGAGTTAAAATTACTCCCACAGCCATCAAGAACACCACGATAACTTTAAAAGTGGAGCTATAAGCATCGCTGGTGGCAAAGCCAACAAACACCATTAATTCTGCTACGAAACCACTCATTCCTGGCAATGCTAAAGAAGCCATTGAACAAGTAGTAAACATAGCGAAAATCTTTTTCATCCGCTTACCGACACCACCCATTTCATCTAACATCAGGGTGTGTGTCCGGTCATAAGTCGCCCCCACAAGGAAGAATAAACTCGCCCCAATCAATCCGTGGGAAACCATTTGTAAAACTGCGCCACTCAATCCCAAATCGGTAAAGGAGGCTATCCCGATGAGAACAAACCCCATGTGAGAAATTGAGGAATAGGCAATTTTCCGCTTCAGGTTACGCTGGGCGAAGGATGTCAGGGCAGCGTAGATGATATTCACTACCCCCAAAACCACTAACACAGGGGCAAAATAAGCATGGGCATCAGGCAGCATTTGGGCATTCATGCGAATTAAAGCGTAACCACCCATTTTCAGCAAAATACCTGCCAGCAACATATGTACAGGGGCTGTAGCTTCACCGTGGGCATCTGGGAGCCACGTATGCAAGGGAATAATCGGCAGTTTGACTGCATAGGCAATTAAGAACCCAGCATATAATGCTAACTGAAAATTGAGGGCGAAATCCTTCAAGGCGAGGGCGTGCATATCGAAAGTCACCGTATCGCCGTAAAATCCCATTGTCAGGGCAGACAGCAAAATAAACAACGACCCACCTGCGGTGTATAAAATAAATTTAGTCGCTGCATATTGTCGCTTTTTGCCTCCCCAAATCGACAGCAGAAAGTAAATCGGTACCAGTTCCAGTTCCCACACTAAGAAAAATAACAGCATATCTTGAACTGCGAACACGGCAATTTGACCGCCATACATCGCCAGAATCAAGAAATAAAATAGTTTTGGCTTGAGGGTGACAGGCCAAGCTGCTAAAATCGCCAGCGTGGTAATAAACCCAGTCAAAATAATTAAAGGCATGGACAAGCCATCTGCCCCTACCGACCAATTCAAATCCAGTTGAGTCACCCAGGGGTAACTCTCTACCATCTGCAAATCTGGATTGGAGAAGTCATAGCCAGTAGAAAAAGCGTAAACAATTAGTGCAAAATCTATTAACCCCACAATCAGGGAATACCAGCGCACTGTTTTGCCGTCTTTATCTGGGATGATGGGAATCAGTAGCGACGCGGCTATCGGTAACAAAATAATGGTCGTCAGCCACGGGAAATTAACTGTATTCATCGCAATTCGTCTGCAATCAGAATTATGTTTGGCAAAAAGTCACTAGTTATTAACTAACAGTTTTTTTGCACTTTTCCCTTCATTGTTAGGTTGATTTAATCAAATTGGCAATCCCCCATCCTCCCAGATGACTTAGACCACATCTGTCAACCAGCGTGATCTTACGGGTAAACTGCCTGCCAATTGCCTCAAATTAAGCAAGTAAGCTATCTGTTATACACTAAATAGCAAATTTAATGAAAATATGAAAATAACACATTCTCAGATGATTATTTAGGTGTTATTGACCTCTCTCCGCCATAAATGGACGGGGATTCTAAACTGTTGCTACACATGAAGCTAAAGCCATCCCGTTCCGCTTTTTAGTTTTGGTTTCCCAGAGCAGAAATCTGGTAGTAAGGGTGAAAACTTGCCTACAGACCTTGACTAGACTTAAGCCTAATTGTGTCTCTACTTTGCGTAGTATAGTTGTGTGAAGTGGAGCCGTCGCAAACGTCGTAGCTCAATGCCAATAGAACCTCCGATGGGATATTGCCAATCGATTGCCTTATGTGTGCCAATTTGATCGAGTAAACCATCGGGACGAGAAGAGCTACTAGACGTGAATTTATAGACAAAGTGCTGCAATCCTTGGGCGATCGCCAGTCCCAACAGCAGCCAAAATCCGTAGGGATCTGTTGGCTGCCAACGATGCAACTGTGCCACCAAAGTGGTAAACCCACCGACCCCACCAAGCATAATTGTAATCAACGTGATTCCCCGCCCCATAAGATAAATGACCTCACCAACTCGCAATCGAAATCGCAGCACCCATCTTGCGCTCCGGTGCAAATAGCACCCTATGAGATAGAACGTCCAAAAGCAGACAATTAAACTCGATAAAAGACTCAAAAGAACGATGGCAACGGTATTTAAAGTCAAGGTTACGGGCAGAGACACAAACAAACTTATGCCAAAAAAGATGAAAGGCCAGTGGATGAACGAGGTACCAATCCATTGACCCAAAAGATATCGCCTAATCTTCATAATGGTCTTCTCTTCAACGGACTTTCTTCTTGCGATGCAAAAAAACCATTTTATCCCTGTTCTGTAACTCCAGGCAGAGGAAAAGTAGAAATCATTACTTATCTTCTGGCTTTAAGCTTTTACGAGGGTTGTATGGTTCAAACAGCACTGGAAAAATTATTCCGCAGAATACACTATAAGCTGTCAATACCACGATTTTATTCTCAACTTTTTCTAAGTTTCTTTGTTGACTAATTAAAATAATTTATCTGCCTTTTAGAACCTGTAAAATTAGCTCTAACCTAATGATTTTTAACTTTTCTATATATTTCTAGTTGGATTTTTTATTATCGATATGAAATACAGCCTACATGAAGATAAAAAAATGTCGGGGCGGACAGCCGTCCACCCCTGAGAAAACTAAGTGACACCGAAAACAATCACTAAACCCAAAACAGCCCCAAAGATAATTAAGGCATAGAATTGAGCGCGACCGTTTTCTAGGTACTTCAGACCTTCACCACTCACTAGGGTGAAAAAGCCTGTTAGGTTAACAGCACCATCTACAACGCGGAAGTCAACTTCCATCACTTGTCTAGCTAGGCGACGTAAGCCTAAAACAAAGACACGATGGTAAATGTCATCAAAGTACCACTTGTTGAGGGATAGATCGTAAAGTGGTTTGATTTGAGATGCGATCGCAGCTGGGTCAATTTTACCCCGCAGGTACATCAGCGAAGCCAAGGTAATGCCAATTAAGGAAATACCCACTGAAGCCCCCGCCATGACGTAAAATTCCGTCGGGTTGAACTCAGCAGCTTTTTCTAAAACTTCCGTGAGGGTTTCGCTAGGGGGAAAAATAAACTCCTCGAAGTAATTAGCGTAAGGTGTCCCCACCAAACCAATCAACATTGAAGGAATAGCCAACAACGCCAAAGGCAAAGTCATCGTCCACGGCGATTCATGGGGGGTATCGCTGTGGTGTTCGTGGGAATCATGAGCATTTGCTGCTAATTCTCCTTTTTTCATCGCCCCAGGACCAAAATTAGGTGCTAGTGCGGCTGAATCTAATTCCACAACCATTGGAGTGGCGGCTTTTTTGAGTTTAGCCTTGATTTTCTCGTCAGTACCCCGGAATTTGCCTTCAAATGTCATGAAGTACATTCTAAACATATAGAAAGCTGTAATCCCGGCAGTTAACCAGCCAATCAACCACAGCAGGGGGCTGGCTTCAAAAGCATTACCGAGAATTTCATCTTTTGACCAAAAACCGGCAAAAGGTGGCACACCAGAAATGGCCAAGCAACCAATCAAAAAGGTAATCCCGGTGACTGGCATATACTTCCGCATTCCGCCCATCAAGCGCATATCCTGCGCTAAAGCGGGGTCATGACCGACAACACCTTCCATACCATGAATTACAGAACCGGAACCTAAGAACAACATGGCCTTAAAGTAGGCGTGAGTCATCAGGTGGAACAATCCCGCACTGTATGAGCCTAATCCCATCGCCATCACCATGTAGCCTAATTGGGAGATGGTGGAGTAAGCTAGACCCTTTTTGATGTCATTTTGGGTCATGGCAATGCTTGCACCTAAGAACGCCGTAAATGCCCCGGTAAAGGCAATGACGTTCATGGCGGCTGGGACGTGTTCAAATACGGGGTACATCCGGGCTATCAGAAATACACCGGCTGCTACCATTGTGGCAGCGTGAATTAGGGCAGAAATGGGGGTGGGGCCTTCCATTGCATCTGGTAGCCAGACGTGGAGAGGAAATTGGGCGGATTTCGCCACTGGCCCTAAGAACACCAAAATCGCCAATAAGATGGCGAGGAAGTTGCTGATAGAACCTGTTTCTACTAGTTGTGCCAGGCGATCGCCCATCACACCAAAATCAAAACTTCCTGTGGCCCAGAACAGTCCTAAGATGCCCAGTAGCAGACCAAAGTCACCCACCCGGTTAGTGACAAACGCCTTTTGACAAGCATCTGCTGCGGCCTTGCGATCGTACCAAAAGCCGACTAGCAAGTAAGAACACATCCCCACTAGTTCCCAGAATATGTAAATCTGTACCAAGTTGGGACTAACTACTAGACCCAACATTGAGGAACCAAATAAGCTGAGATAGGCGTAAAACCTGACGTATCCTGGATCATGAGCCATATAGCCATCGGTGTAGACCATGACTAATAACGCTACCGTGGTCACAATCACCAGCATCAGGGCTGTTAAGTGGTCGATAGTGTAGCCCATACTCAGGTGAAAATTGCCTGCTGCTGCCCATTCCAGGGTGCGGAGGTAAGGAGCGTGTCCTTGAATTTGACTCCACAGCAAGGCCAACGAGAAACCCATAGCTGCTCCCATCAGGGAGATGATCAATACAGCGTTGAGTTGTCGCAGGCGGTTTGTCACCTGATTTAAAGAAATTAATCCTAGACCAACCAGCATTGCCCCTAAAAGCGGAAATACTGGAATTAGCCAGGCATATTCATAGATTACTTCCATCACTGACGCTTACTTTTAGAATTCTTGACTAAGGCGTAACTGTTAATAATTGTGACACACACCCTTGAGGTTAAAATACCCCACTCAAAGCTTATTGGGTGGGGTAATTAAGCATGGTTTTATATTTGTGTAACTGGGTACTGGGGAATAGGAACTGGTGAATAGTGTTACTAATAACCAGTAACTAGTCCTAAGAACCTAATTTATGCTGAACGACATTCCAAGTCTGCTGTTGTCAGATGACTGTATGTTTTAGAACGGTTGTTGTAAGTAAGTTTAATTTCTTCTAACGCTAGACGTAAATCTTCTTTACCCCGGAAACCTTCTAGACGATGGCGAATCATCCCATTCTCAACCAACAGTAAAGTTGGCAGTGAGGTGAGGCGATAAGTGTTAGCCAGTTTAAAATTATCATCAGCGTTAACCCCTACTAACTTAATTTGATCCCCACATTGAGCATTAAATTGCAACAACAGAGGGTGAATAATGCGGCACAAGCCACACCAGGGTGCTTCAAAATTAACTAAAACAGGAATTGGAGATTGTAAAACTTCTTGAGTAAATGTCCGCTCACTAACCGACAACACCATGACGCCTCTAAAAATTTATAAGGTTTTGATATTAAACTAGCTATTCAGTAGCAGGGATTGGCAAACCAGTCATTTCCTACATCAGCTTTAGGAAATATTCCAGTGTTGATGTTCATTTTGACAAAAAATTAGTACAGCACGGCGTAAATAGACCAACTATTCCCAGTTAATGAAAAGCCTATATAGTCAGCTGTTTGACTTTTGACTTTTAACTTCCGCCCTGCGGCGCTAGTGTTACTCATACCGTGGCTGTTTCGGCTTTTTAACTCCTGATTACTGCCGCAAAAGAATTAGACTGCTTTGCCATTGGCTCTCCAGCAAAGGCATTTGACTAGCAACACCTGCTATAAAATCTCAAACTGACTAAGCGCACCCCCACTGACAGCTGATTTGAATTTATCCTACATTGATTTGGTAGCAGTTGATCAGCAGATATTTTTCCTAACTTCTATTTTCTTTTGATAGCGGGGATCATCTCAAACTACCATTGTATCCTACTAGTCGCTACAAGTAACAGGGGGTGCGCCCACGAAAGTAGAGCAATAAAAATTCCTACTCCTAAATAGGCAGGGCGGAGAAATTCCTGCCATTTGATAGATTGACGACCATCAATAATGGCTTGAAAAGGAATAATTGATGTTCGTTGTTTGGCAATTTCAAAGGACTCACCATAGCGAGATGCAAGTCGGCGATCGCCATGCCAAACTCCAAACAAGTGATGCAATATTAACCCAATGGAAGTAACCAGAGTAAAGCTAGTTCCTAGCCACAGGGTATGAGCAAAACACCATATTATTTGTCCGACCATCTGAGGATGGCGGGTAATACGAATAATTCCTGTCTCAAATAGGTAGACTTGGGGCTTTTGAATAGCGGCAATTTCTAGTAAATTGAAGGTGGCAGGATACAAAAACAAAAAGGAAATTGCTGATAATACCCAAACTACTTCCCTGACCCCTGGCACTGCCTGCACTAGCCAAAGTTGCAAGCCATCATAGCGATGATTGAAAAAGTAAATAATTAAGATTACAGCTAACGGTAAACTAACTAATGCAAAGCAAATGCGATAAAGCCTTGGCCCTATGTGTTTTTCTGCCCAAGGACGCAGGGCGGCTCCCCCACTGTGAGCGATCGCGAAAGCTAATTGTAACCCCAACATGACAAAATGACTGGGTGTAAGCCAAGAATTTAGCATCGTATACATAGGTGAAGTAATTTAACAAAAATTTAACTCAGTACAACCAATACCACAAAGTATTCCCCAGGAGACTTTAGTCAAGATGTTGTGGTACTGTCTTTTTCGAGTAAAGCCTCCAAGTTGAAAATGCAACAAATCAAGCTCCGTTACCAGGTGCAAAACTTAATTAAGTAGTCATTAGTTTTTTGGGTTGTATACCTTACCCCTCATGGGTGTAAAAGTTAATGACTAAGAACTCTGTTCAAACCATATCCCTCATGGGTGTGGTTAACTAAGGACTAATGACTAAGGACTAATGACTCCGCGTAGCGGATTGATTTGTTGCCAAAGCTGCTCCTTTCAAAATTTGTGGGTTGAGCCTTATGTCTGACCTTCCTTTCACTTTAGATCAGTTACGTATCCTGAAAGCGATCGCTGCTGAAGGGAGTTTCAAGCGCGCTGCTGATAGTCTTTATGTCTCCCAACCAGCTGTGAGTTTACAAGTCCAAAACTTAGAACGACAGCTGGATGTGCCTTTATTCGACCGTGGAGGTCGTCGCGCACAATTAACCGAAGCTGGGCATTTACTCTTAAGCTACGGTGAAAAAATCCTCAGTCTGTGTCAGGAAACCTGCCGCGCTGTGGAAGATTTACAAAATCTCCAAGGTGGTACTTTAATTGTCGGTGCTTCTCAAACGACCGGCACTTATCTATTACCTCAAATGATCGGTATGTTTCGACAAAAATATCCAGATGTGGCAGTGCAGTTACACGTCCACTCTACCCGTCGCACCGCTTGGAGTGTCGCTAATGGACAAGTTGATCTGGCGATTATCGGTGGTGAAGTTCCCTCAGAATTGGCAGAATCTTTGGAAGTTATGCCCTACGCTGAGGATGAACTAGCCCTGATTCTACCCATATTCCACCCCCTGGCCAAACTCGAAAAAATTCAAAAAGAAGACCTATATAAATTACAATTCATTGCTCTCGATTCCCAATCAACTATTCGCAAGGTAATAGATCAGGTTTTAGCCCGCTCTGATATTGATACCAGGCGATTTAAATTTGAAATGGAACTCAATTCCATAGAAGCGATAAAAAATGCTGTCCAGTCAGGCTTAGGAGCCGCCTTTGTCTCTACCTCAGCCATCGCTAAAGAATTACAAATGGGTGTACTACGATGTACTCCGATTGAAGGTGTTGTTGTCAAAAGAACGCTATGGATGATTTTTAATCCTAATCGCTATCGTTCCAAGGCGGCAGAAGCCTTTAGCCAAGAAATTTTGCCTCAGTTTGCTACCCCAGAATGGAATCAAGATATGTTAAAATTGTCACAACCGAAGTTAGTGATAAATACACTGGATGCAGCTACCACCAACTCTGCTGACGCAGGCTAAAATCTAGTCATTAGTCTGTTGTCATTGGTCTTTTGTTTTTTGACAAATGACTAATGAATAAATAATTACTGATTCGTAGTTCGTAATTCGTAATTAATCAATTCAAGATGCAATTTCCTGAATTTATTAGTTAGAAAAATACAATTAATTACTGTTATTAAATAGCAGCATCATTACGAATTACGAATTGTCAATTACGAATTATTCTGACTAATAACTAAAATGAAAGTTTACTGCACTCGTCCCAGTTGCCCTCGCCCACAAAATCATTTTGCAGATTTAGATGATATCAAAATACTGAAAACAACAGAGCAAAAATATTGCATCACCTGCGGTATGCCACTACTGCTATATGGCCGCTATGTGCCAATTAGATTACTGGGAAAGGGGGGCTTTGGTGCAGCTTTTTTAGCACGCGATCGCCATATGCCAGGAATGCGTCAATGTGTAGTTAAACAGTTTCAACCGGCGGGGAATTTGTCCTCAGACCAACTGGAAAAAGCACAAAAGTTATTTGAAAGAGAAGCAGAAGTTTTAGCCGAAATAGGTAGCCAACACGACCAAATACCTGATTTATTTGCATTCTTTCCCATTAATGTTAATAGCTTGCAAGCAGGTAAAGAAGACCAGTTTTTTTACTTGGTACAAGAATACATTGATGGACAAAACCTGGAGGAAGAATTAGTTCAAAACGGGAAATTTTCTGAACAGCAAATTTTGGAAGTATTGCAAGAAATCCTCAAGGTTCTACAATTTGTCCACGATAAAAATATTATTCACAGAGATATTAAACCTTCCAATATCATGCGTCGTCGTGATGGCAAACTCTTTTTGCTAGATTTTGGTGCAGTGAAGCAAGTCACAAATGCTCCATCCGGCAGTGCTGCTGCTTCTACTGGAATTTATTCTATGGGATTTGCCCCCCCTGAGCAAATGTCTGGAAACCAAGTTTTTCCCTCTACAGATTTATACGCTTTGGCTGTAACTAGTCTTAACTTGCTCACAGGAAAGGAAGCAACTCAGCTATTTGATGCCTATACCAACCAATGGAAATGGCGCTCTCAAGTCAATATCAGTCACCATTTGGCGGATATTTTAGACAAAATGCTCCTAGCTGCGGCTAATCAACGCTTTCAGTCGGCTGATAATGTTCTTGCAGCCTTGAGGAATAAATTAATCACCCCAACGGCTTTACCATTATCTCAACCCCAACCTCAGCCTCAGCCAAAACCGCAACCGCAGCCAAAACCTCAAAAAGTACCATCTAAACCAGCTTTTTCCACTTGGGAATTATTGGGCGGAGCCGCCTTTAGTGGGTTTGAGGGGGCATTAATAGCGATCGCTCTTTTTAGTTTATTGCCATCGCCTATAATTTCTTTGGTAGCTGCTGCTGTAATTTTAGGCATACTTATTTTCGCCCAAACCAGGCGGTGGATTGAAAAGTTTGATTTATTAATTATTCCGGGAATTAGTGCCGTAATTATTTTTTTTGTTCCCTTCTTGCAGGCTGGAATTTCCATTCAAGGAATATTAGTAATAGCAATTGCGGCTGGGTTAGTGGCTATTTCAGTTACTGCCATATTTCGCCTAATTTTTAAATTATTATCTTTGATACTATAAGCTATCAACACTATTCTCATTCAGGTAAAAACCGCTATATAATTATCCACTTAGAAATATTCCATGTCTCATAAAAACGAAACTACTATACTCTTTTTATCCCTGCTAATTACATTAGGATTGATGGGTGGTGGTATATGGTTATTTAAAGACCAAATATTTCTCCAAAATCAGTCCGGCAATAATTTACAAACTACAAACAATCAATCCATTGCTGACCGCATTAGTTTTGGAGAAAAAGCTTTAGTAGTTCCAGGTGAAGTGACTCCCGCTAAAAAAGAGGGTATGCAAGCCTTAGCTGCTGGAAATTATCCTCAAGCGATCGCTAGTTTAGAAAAATCCTTAAAAATCAAGCGTAATGACCCCACGGCACTAATATATCTCAATAACGCCCGGATTGCTTCAGATAAAAGCTATAGCATTGTTGCCTCTGTACCATTAGGGACTGCTCCCAATTCTGCTTTAGAAATTCTACGTGGCATCGCCCAAGCCCAAAATGCTGTTAATACCTCTGGAGGAATTAAGGGAGTGCCTTTAAAGGTAGGGATAGCCAATGATGATGATAATCCTGAAATCTCAAAACAAATCGCTGCCAGCTTAGTCAAAAATTCCGATGTTTTAGGCGTAGTGGGGCCTAATGCCAGTGATACAACTTTAGCAGCAGGGGATATTTACACTAGTGGGAAACTAGTAGCCATTTCTCCTACTAGCACTTCTGTGAAAATTACTAACTTTAGCCCCTACATTTTTCGCACAGTGCCTAGTGATTTTATGGCTGCCAGAAGCTTGGCTAACTATATGGTAAAAAACTTGCAGAAAACACAGGCTGCGGTTTTCTTTAATTCTCAGAGTAATTACAGTCAGTCTTTGAAAACAGAATTTGTTTCATCTGTGTCCTTAGAAGGCGGCCAGGTATCGAGTGAATTTGATTTGTCACAGGCTAATTTTAGTGCTGCTAAAAGTTTAGAACAAGCCACTGGGCAAGGTGCAGAAGTTTTGATGTTCGCAACTAACACTGAAACTTTAGATAGAGCTTTGCAGGTAGTCCAAATTAACCAGAAGCGGTTAAGTCTACTGGGAGGGGATGACGTTTACACTGTAAAAACTTTAGAAGTTGGTGGAGAACAAGCCTCTGGAATGGTGGTAGCAGTTCCCTGGCATATTGAAGGCAAACACAATTCAGATTTTCCCCAAACGTCTCGGCAGTTGTGGGGTGGTGATGTCAGTTGGCGAACTGCTATGGCTTATGATGCCACTGTCGCCCTAATTACCGCATTAGAAAAAAATCCTACGCGTTCGGGCGTACAACAGGCACTTTCCTCTTCTGACTTTTCCGCTATGGGTGCTTCTAGTACGATTCGATTCTTACCTTCAGGCGATCGCACTAGCCCAGTTCAATTGGTGAAAATAGTCCGTGGTGGGCGATCAGGTACTGACTATGATTTTGAACCACAGTGAATAGTGCTGAGTATTGAGTGCTGAGTGCTGAGTGCTGAGTGCTGAGTGCTGAGTGCTGAGTTAAAAGACCACAATTGCTTAACAATTGTTATTTTGTAACCTTATTCATATCGGTCAGAACAGTTTTGCAACAGTTCAGGTAAGACTCAAATTTTGGGTTTTTACTCAGCACTGGCTCAACTTACCGCTTTAAGCGCAGCCATGGCCGCAGGGCTTTACAGTAATCGCTACCCTAATATACTATTAGCCCTTGCCGTTGGGGCGGACGCAAGGGCTATAGATTCATCATTACCAAAACATTTATTCTCCCTTTTAAATGTTTTGGTAAATCGGATCAATTGAGCATTGAGATTTTTTAATTAACACATTACCCCATTAAGCGCAATCTGTTTGTGGTGGTCAAACAGATTGGTTACACCAAGCAGTAAGTAGGTGTTGCTGACTCTAACTTACTGTGGCTTCTTGTCATCAGCTCTGAACGGCGTTTTAGCTGACTCGATTAATCGACTCTGCTGGCAAGCAAATGAGATTATCTCCTTGGGTCAGGATTAAGCCGCGTTGACGCAACTTGCCCATCAAGCGAGTGACAGTCACACGAGTAGAACCGATAGCGCTACCAATTTGGGCATGAGTCAAGGGGAAGGGCAAAGCGTAGCCACGAATCACATCGGGGTCGGTTTCGCTCATAGACGGCTCTCCATATTCCTCAATTAACAGTGTGAGAAATCCTAGTAGTCTGTCAATTGTGCGCCGTTGTCCCAAGGCACTCAGCCACAGCAATTTACGTTGGTGCTGATACCTAAAGGCATCCATCACTTCACGCCGGAAGTGAGGCCAGTTATCTAAGTCGTGCCAGTACATCCACAGCACCGCAGTTTGGTCAACGTGGGCGTATGCTTGGAGCGTGAATGGTGACTGAGCCACAATTTCAAACGGCTGTCCCGCACCTACAAAACCCAAGAATGCTTCTTCTGGAGTTCTGTTAATCCGTCGAGACGTTAGCTGACTGGCAGTGGCACTAACTTGTGCGGTTCCTACCATGCGGATGGCCCCCCTTTGCACCAAGTACAGCAATCCAGGTCGAGCTGGAATGCGTTCATCTTTGCTAAAGGTGCGGCAGCGATAGTGTTCTTGAGCCCAGTCAAGAATCCGTTGCCAAGTCAAAAAAGGCCGTGATGCCTCAGAAAAAGAAGATGGAGATTGCATAGGTAACAAAGAGCGTTCGGCTGAAGACAAAGACGTAATAAAAAGGTGCAAGGAGTGTCTTTGTGTTGGCAGGGTAGGCTTAACGCCTAACAGCGCCAGCCATCCAAAGAGTAGAAAAGCAGTTAGTTTGCACTCTACTCTTTTGTTATACTTCCTACTGTACAACGATGGTAGTAAAATTTACTTACTATTCATCGAATATTCATCAAATTTTATGCTACTCTCATTTTTCTTCATGAAGATTAGATTTATATCTTAAGATAGCTGACGAAAATATACAAATCAGTAAAAAATACCTCTTGATCAATGTTCTATGTATATTAAAAGCTACTAGTGGGTAAATACATATCAATTAAGCATCTATTATATAGCTATTTGCTGCTATCAGTAAAAGTTTATACTCTAAATAATAAGTTTACAGGCATAGAAACCCAAAAAATTCCCCTATACAAAGGTAGAGATAATAGTCGAGTTTTATATATTTCAGGTGTAGCCCTGCGGTTAGCGAAATCTCATAATCAAACAACTATGGAGATAGCCAGTAGTGTTGTCTCTCACTTATTAGCAATCCGGGGTGACGTTTTTAGTGTTCAAATTGTTCCCCCAGGGTCGATTTATTTAGAATTAAGTCATCCATTTCTAGCTACTTGGTTGCAAAGCCTGGTAGGGAAGAATGTAGGAAGTGACAAAGAAATGGAAACCAGAAGAATTACTAGACAAAATCAGTCTCACTTGTTTGCTATTCAATATGCTCATGCACGCTGCTACTCACTAGTGCGGCTCGCTCACCGAGAAGGATTAATTAAGCTTAGAGAACCAATGCCAGATATCAGCAAAAAGTCTGATTTGTATTACTTGGTATCAGAAAATTTAATACCTTGGCTGAACGATGAGCAAAAACTCCGCTTCAGTCACCCCGCCGAGGGTCATCTCATGTCCGAGTTAGTACAGGTAATCGACAATTTAGAATGTCCTGATTTGAGTGATGGGGTGAACTGGGAAAAAGTGGCACTGGATTTAAGCCAAGCTTTTGAGGCGTTTTGGAGTCAGTGCCGTATTTGGGGAAAAGTAAAAATTTCTGCCCCAGAATTAACCCAAGCCAGGCTGGGATTAGTGATAGCTACTCAGTCCGTGTTGAGGTGTTTACTGGTCAACAAACTGGGTGCTGTTGCTCCTCTGGAGTTATGAAAATTTTATGACCAATGACTAGAGTGAATGTCTACGCAATCTTCTGCTGTATGAACGTACCATCCGCAAGTAGTATCTTAGGAGCAAAAAATCAAAACTTTTCTCGTAACTATTGACTCATTTAATCACCTCGGCTATATTATCAGGTGTGTGAGGAGCGAACCAGTAAAGGCACCGAGACGAAACACGGCCAGTCGTCGGTGTCTTTTCTGATTTTATTTATTTTGTCTGGGTATCTTACGACAGTAAAAACTTCTCGATTGCAGTTGCAACTCCATCTTTTTCAACGTGAGGAGCTACCCATTGAGCGATCGCTTGCACACCTGCGGGAGCATTGCCCATGGCTACACCGATGCCAGCATATTGCAGCATTTCCAAATCATTAAAGTTATCACCAATAGTCATCACGTGGCTGCTTTCTAAGCCTAGTAGTTCTTCAGCTATGTAACGCACAGCAGTTCCCTTATTCACTAACGGATTAGTGGCTTCAAAAAAAGTCGCGATAGATGTTGTTAAATAAAGTTCAGCAGGTGTGTATTGGCGGCGCAAGTTCCCCAATAGCTCGTTGATCACTTCTGTATCGTCAGACAAAGCTAATATTTTAGTGGGTTCATTGGTGAGGACTTGGCGCAAATCGCCCACTGGAATCGGGGTAATACCAGAACGTTGTGCATAAATTTGACTTTCTTTGCTCAAATCCCGCACATAAAGCCGATCATTGATATAGAAGTGGACAGATAAACGCGATCGCAGATGCGGCTGTTCAAAATAATCTAGTAGCTGGTGCGCCATGTCTTGGGAAACAGCCCAATGGCGATGAATTTTCTGATTAGCTGGGTCTTGAATCCAAGCCCCCTGATAGGCTGATAATGGCAGCAGAGAGTTAATTTCTTGGTGGAAGCGTAAAGCAGAACAATACATCCGACCAGTGGCGATCGCTACCTGAATTCCTTTGGCTTGCACTGCGGCGATCGCCTGCTTCACAGGTTCACTCACAGTGTTAGACTCTCCAGAAATCGTCCCATCTATATCTAGAACCAGTAATTTAATATTTTGTGCAGCCCCAGCATAATTACCAGTCAATGTCAAGTCAGAGGCAGATGCTTTGTGCATAAATTCCCTAGTTTAAACTCCCAGTATGAGGTTAGCAGTGTCTAGGGGGTAGTGGGCAACACTTAGGCTAAAATAGCTTTATGTCTCAAACCTCTGATGCTGTCACCGTCACACGCCCCACGTTCATCCTTGTAGATGGACACTCCCTGTCCTACCGTTCTTATTTCGCCTTCGCCAAAGGAAGAGATGGCGGATTAAGGACTAAAACGGGGATTCCGACCAGTGTATGTTTTGGCTTTCTCAAATGTCTGTTAGAAGTCATGGCCACAGAAAAGCCAGAAGCGATCGCGATCGCCTTTGACTTAAATTTGCCTACTTTTCGCCACGAAGCTGACGACACTTATAAAGCTGATCGTCCGGGAACACCAGAAGATTTTGTTCCTGATTTAAAAAATCTCCAAGAATTACTCGCAGGCCTTAACTTACCCATTTTCACAGCCCCAGGTTATGAAGCCGATGATGTTTTAGGAACCCTAGCACAAAAAGCCACTGCCGCAGGGTATAAAGTTAAAATTTTAACAGGCGATAAAGATTTATTTCAACTCATCAACCCTGAGCAAGAAATCACCGTTTTAAATTTTAGTCCCGATGCTTTGAAACGCTCTACAAACAGCATCACTGAATTTAGTACAGAAGAAGTTAAAGCAAAATTAGGTGTATTTCCCACGCAAATTGTTGACTATAAAGCTCTTTGTGGTGATAAATCAGATAATATTCCTGGTGTTAAGGGAATTGGCGAAAAAACAGCCGTACAGCTACTGAATACCTACCCTTCTTTAGCTGATATTTATGCAGCCTTAGATGAAATTAAAGGCGCAATTCAGAAAAAATTACAAGCAGGTAAAGAAGACGCGGAAAAATCCCAATATTTAGCCAGAATTATTGTAGATGTTCCTCTAGAAATTAATTTAGAAAACTGTAAATTAACAGGATTTGATACCAGCCTTCTCATACCTATTTTAGAAAAGTTAGAATTCAATCATTTCTTGGGCAAAATAGACGAACTTCAGCAACGTTTTGGGGGAGAAATTGCTGAAACTTCAACAGTCACAAACATCTCCCACCATGACCAAGATGATGATCTATGGTTTTTCAGTGCTGCTGATACAGCCGCATTACCACAACAACCCGCTTCACCAATTCAACCACAGATTATTAACACCCCGGATAAACTCGCCGAATTAGTGAAACTGTTGCAAACATTCACTAACCCGGACATTCCCGTGGCTTGGGACACAGAAACTACTGATTTAGAACCACGGGATGCGACCTTAGTGGGAATTGGCTGTTGTTGGGGAACCAAACCAGATGAATCAGCTTATATTCCTCTGGCGCATAAATTTGGGGAAAATTTGAGTCAAGATGCGGTTTTCACCGCACTGAGTCCAATTCTTACAAGTGCGGATTATCCCAAGACTTTCCAAAATAGTAAATTTGACCGCTTAGTTTTTCGTTGTCAAGGGATTAAGTTGGCAGGAGTGGTTTTCGACCCCATGTTAGCTAGTTATGTTCTGAATCCAGATACTAGCCATAACCTGAATGATATATCACTGCGTTATTTAGGATTAACCCTCAAAAATTATCTAGATTTAGTTCCCAAAGGCCAAACCATTGCCGATATTAGTATTGCATCTGTAGCATATTATTGCTGTTTACAAGTTTACGCCACGTTTCAACTTGTGCTGAAAATACGTGAGGAACTAGAAAAGTTTCCCGCTTTGCATAAGTTATTAGTGGAAGTAGAACAGCCGCTAGAAAAAGTTTTAGCGGAGATGGAATATACAGGTGTCCGCATTAATTCAGTGTATTTACACGAATTATCGCAGCAATTAGAGATAGATTTAGCCAAGTTACAAGAAACGGCAATCACAATAGCCGGAGAAACATTTAATTTGGGTTCTCCTAAACAATTGAGCCTGATATTATTTGAAAAGTTGGGATTAAGTACCAAATATTCTCGGAAAATGCAAACAGGCTATTCTACAGATGCGGCGACATTAGAAAAACTCCAAGAAGTTGATCAAACTGGGTTTGTTGATGCCATTATTGAGTACCGGACTTTATCTAAATTAAAGTCTACTTATGTCGATGCGTTACCAGCATTAGTTCGTCCAGATACTCAGCGAGTTCATACTAATTTTAATCAAACCGTAACAGCCACGGGTAGATTATCTTCGTCTAATCCCAACTTACAAAATATTCCCATTCGCACAGCTTTTAGTCGTCAGATTCGCAAAGCATTTTTGCCAGAATCAGGGTTTTTAATGGTGGCGGCTGATTACTCACAAATAGAGTTGCGAATTTTGGCTCATTTAAGTCAAGAGCCGATATTATTACAAGCATATCAGCAGAATGAAGATATTCACACCGTTACAGCCCGTTTGGTGTTTGAAAAATCAGATATTACATCAGATGAACGCAGGATAGCCAAAACCATTAATTTTGGTGTGATTTATGGTATGGGTTCACTGAAGTTTTCCCGTTCCACTGGGATAGATAAAACTATTGCTAACGAGTTTATTAAACGGTTTAATGAACGTTACCCGCAAGTTTTTGCATATTTAGAAGGGGTTAAAAAACAAGCAATTTCACAAGGTTATGTAGAAACTATTCTCGGTCGTCGGCGTTATGTTGAGTTTACCAATAATAGTTTACGTAAATTAAAAGACAGCAACCCAGAAGACATTGACTTAAATAAGTTGAAAAATTTAGGCCCTTACGATGCGGGTTTATTACGTTCTGCGGCTAATGCCCCAATTCAAGGTTCAAGTGCTGATATTATCAAAATTGCCATGATTAAACTGCATGAGGTTTTGCAGAACTATCAAGCAAGATTGTTATTACAAGTTCACGATGAATTGGTGTTTGAAGTTCCGCCCCAAGAGTGGGAAGAATTACAACCACAAATTAAGTCTGTCATGGAGAATGCTGTAGATTTGAGTGTACCGTTACTGGTAGATGTTCGTGCTGGTGATAATTGGATGGATGCGAAATAATTACGCAGTTTGTAGTCAGGGCTTTAGCCCTTTGTCAATTGCATACTGTTTGCTGAAAAAGTCATATAAGCTGGTTTTTTTGAGGACTAAAGTCCTCACTACAAACTTTACAAAGTTATTTTACAATTTAACTGGCAAAAATGAACATTGCACCAGCAGAACGCTGTCAAGTTAAGTTTGAATGTTTGCGTCTGTTGGCGACGTTAAAATTAGACCCAGCTAGAATGTGGTTAATTTCCGGTTTTATTGATACTTATTTCCGCCTCAGTCCACAAGAGCAAAAACTTTTACAAGCTGATATTGTTACCAGAGAACCAAGAGAACAGGGGGCAATACGGTTCAGTTAAGGTTCGCACTCTTCGTTTAGGTCATTTTTTTTAACGTTCGCGTAGCGTGCGCGCAGCGCATACCGCCAAGGACACCAAGTTAGGAATGAGAAGAAAGCAATGCTTAATTGAACTGTATTGGAACAGGAGGAAGTTATGCAAATAGTGACAAGTTGGCAGAATTTGCGATCGCTATCATGTTCTGGATTTTGTACTCAGCACGTTGCTATATCTGTAAACAAAGCAGTCAAGAGTCAACGGTCGAGAGTGAATATTGAGGACTCTAGACTTTTGACTCTTAACAATCGAATTGCCAATAGTTAAGCCCCACGCCTCAACGCAGTTTCTACCCGTTGTAACTCTTGCTCTAGACGATTTCTGAGCTTTTGGGGTACAGGACGATTTGGGTAAGAGCTGTAGTGTCCGGCTAGGGAGTTCAGAGCTGTTCGCATGGTTGTAAAGGAACTCAGATTGGAAACAGAGTTATCCCGTTGGTAGCGAGCTGAAAAATCGTTGATTTTTTGACGTGCCTCTGCTTGAATTGCGGCTCTGTCGGGTGAATCTGGTGTCAAATCCAGGGCTTCTTTCATAACATTGACTACAGCCAAGGTGTCTTGACGGTAATCGCCTGTTAAGCTGTCTAGACTGCCAGAACAGCCCATGAGTCCAAAGGCGACAACCAAAACCAAGGCAAGTAGACGCGACCAATAGCGCTTCATATGTCTTCAGTAAATAATACATAAATCAAGGTCTATCCTATCCTGGATTGGTATCCTGGGGATCATTTAGAGTATTGAGAGGTGTTGCGCAAGGGGGCAGGGGGGAGAAGACGTTAACTTCCCAATGACTCATGATTAATGACTTTTTGATATAGAGTATCTCTTTGTTGGTATGGTCTTCCTAAAGAAGCGATCGCACTTTGTAGAGTTTCGACTTCCATACAAGTACCACCCAAGGCTCCTGCCATTGTGGTAATGTGTTCCTCCATTAACGTGCCGCCAATATCGTTGCAACCCCACAATAAAGCTTCAGTAGCACCAGCCAGCCCCAGTTTGACCCAACTTGGTTGATGATTGGGGATGTAATTTCCCAAATAAATTCGCGCTACAGCTGTGAGTAATAAGGCATCATTTAACACTGGTTGATCACGTCCGACACGACGGCGTAATGATTTAGGTGCTTCTTGTCCGACAAATGGCAATGCAATAAATTCGGTAATGCGAGCCGGATATCCGCGATCAATGGCAGTTTTTTGCAGCGATCGCAATTTTTCTAAATGCCCAATTTGTTGTTCTGGCGTTTCAATATGCCCTGATAATATGGTGCTAGTGGTGGGTAAACCTAATTTATGAGCTGTACTCACAATTTCTAACCAAGTGGCTGTATTGATTTTCTCTGGACACAGTACCCGTCTGACTTGATCATCTAAGACCTCAGCTGCTGTTCCTGGCATTGAGCCTACACCAGCATCCCGCAAAGCAGCAATTACATCAGCATATTCAATGCCGTCTATTCTGGCGATAAATTGCACTTCTTGGGGCGAAAAAGCGTGTAAATGTATCTGGGGAAATTCTTGTTTAATGGTTTCTACGAGCTTTAAGTAATAATCTAAAGACTTGCCGTTGATCTGCGCTTGTGGATTTAACCCCCCCTGCATACAGATTTCAGTTGCATCTCTTCGCATCGCATCTGTAGATTTTTCTAAGATTTGCGCCCAATCTAACCAATAAGCACCAGTATCACCATCATCCCGGCGGAAAGCACAAAAACTACAATGTTGCTCGCAAATATTAGTAAAGTTGATATTGCGGTTAATGACATAAGTTACCGTATTGCCTGCTTGACTGTAGCGGAGTTTGTCAGCTGTAGTCCGAATGGCTGCGATCGCCTCTGGGTCAGTTTGTTTTAACAATACCACTCCATCGGCGGGAGATAGATCATACCCCAAAAGGGCATGATCCAAAATACTATCAACAGTTTTACAGGGCATCAGTCATAACCAAGTTACTTTTACTATTTTGGCAGAAATAATCATTAATTTTTCGACTATCATAATTGATGAAATTAATATTAATTAAAAAAAATCATGTATAATTTTTTTCGTCCAATATGAGTGAAAAAGTTCATGTTTTGTTATCTGAAATAACTACCTCATTACAAATTCCAGAACTCCCCCCTCCAAACTCCGGATTTAATCATCAAGCAATTTATTTTTCATTGATAATTCCCACTTATCAAGAGCGTGATAATATTCCAAATCTGCTCAAAATCTTAAGTGAACTGCTCAATGAATTTATACCAGGACAATATGAATTAATTGTAGTTGATGATGACAGTCCTGATCGCACTTGGGAAATAGCAAAATCCCTCATGGGAGAATACCCGCAATTACGAGTAATGCGACGCAAAAAAGAACGAGGGCTGTCTTCAGCCGTAATTCGGGGATGGCAAGTGGCAAAGGGCAATATTTTAGGGGTAATTGATGGAGATTTACAGCATCCACCCGAAATATTAATCCAATTATTGTTGACAATTAAACAAGGTGCAGATTTAGCAGTAGCTAGTCGTCATGTCAAAGGAGGTGGTGTTAGTAGTTGGAATATAATTAGGCGTTTTTTGTCCCGTGGCGCTCAGGTATTAGGGTTGATTTTGTTACCAGGGGTAGTTGGTAGAGTTTCTGACCCTATGAGTGGTTATTTCATAGTGCGACGTACTTGTATTGCAGGTGTCACACTTCATCCAGTGGGATACAAAATACTTTTGGAAGTGATTGGCCGGGGAAATGTCAATCAAATTGCTGAAGTTGGTTATGTATTTTCTGAGCGTCAACAAGGTGAAAGTAAGGTGACATGGAAGCAATATGTAGAATATTTACAGCATTTATTTCGCTTACGATTGTCTACGGGTGTGCTGGGACGAGTCAAGCAAAAAATCAATTTACCCATTGGTAAATTCCTGCGGTTTGGATTAGTGGGACTGAGTGGGGTGTTTGTGGATATGGCTATACTTTATTTACTCAGTGACTCAACTACTTTGGCTTTACCTTTAACTTTGAGTAAAATTATTGCTGGCGAAATTGCCATTTTCAATAATTTCTTGTGGAATGATACTTGGACGTTTGCTGATGTCAGTAGCAAGCAACAGAAATGGCATCAGCGCCTCAAGCGATTTTTGAAATTTAATTTAATTTGCCTGGGTGGATTAGGGTTAAATGTCTTAGTTTTGAATTTGATATTTAGTTTTTTGATTCGTAACAAATACATTGCTAATTTAATCGCGATCGCCATTGTGACTATTTGGAATTTCTGGGTGAATTTAAAACTCAGTTGGCGCGTCACTGACGTGAAATAGCTGCAATTTAAATCAGGAATTATGTAAATTTTTGAAAAAACGTATCGCTAAAGCGAAAGCTCCTCTAAAGCATAGCGCATACAGCCAAGGACACAAAGGACAATAATTCCAGTTTGCATAAGTCCTATAAATCTCAATTTGAGTAAAAAAATAAATATTTTACAACATTAAAAAATTAGATTAATTATCTTTCATGAACTACTATACAAATATAGTCAGTGAATATTTATGGCGTGTTATACAAAGTTTAGCTGTTAATATAAATCTAGAATTGCTCAAAATTTTGCAACAAAAACCTAACTTTATTGTTAAGAAAGAAAATGTATGGTATTTACAAGATCATCCCGAAGCGATCGCTTTACCGGAAACCAAACTAGAAACACAGTATACGCTGTTAAAAAAACATAGAAGCAACGCAAGTTTATCGTAAAATATCTAGTGTTACACAATAATAGAAGCACAAAATAGTTTACTTTCTAGCTTCTGCCAGGAAAAACTCTACTTAAAAATAGATGTACTTATATAAAAATTGGCGCTCTACCGTTTCGGCTCGCTGGTTTCATCCTGTACTATTGCTAATTTGGTTAATCATTGGTATTGGCTTACGTTTAGCTAATTTGACTGGAAAACCTCCTTGGACTGATGAGTTTTCTACCTTAGTATTTAGTTTGGGAAATAGTTTTTTAGCAGTTCCTTTAGATCAAGCGATCGCACCTGATATTTTATTACAACCACTGCAACCACAAGCAACTGCTAATATCCAAGACGTATGGACACACCTAAGTCAAGAAACTAACCATCCTCCGCTTTACTTTTTTCTCGCTCATTGGTGGATGCAGTTATTTCCGACACCAGGGGGTTTAGTTTCTGTATGGGGAGCGCGATCGCTTGCGGCTATTTTGGGTACAGTCTCTATTCCCGCTATCTATACTTTGGGGTGGCTAACTTTTCGCTCTCGATTGGTGAGTCACTTAGCTGCGGCCATGATGACAGTATCACCCTTTGGGATCTTTCTCGCACAGGAAGCGCGTCATTACACTTTGGCTATTTTGTGGGTAATTGCTTCCTTCGCTTGTTTGGTAATTGCTACACGTTATCTTCTAAATTATACTCAATTACCCATTTATCTAGTCATCTCCTGGGTAGTCATTAATGCTTTGGGTATTGCGACTCATTATTTTTTTGCCCTTACCCTGATTACAGAAGCTTTAGTAATAATTTTTTTAGTTAGGCATCAAATCTCGAATCAGGCGAAATGGTCTGTTCTCTTTTCTCCTCTCTGGCAGCGTATTTATATCGTTGCTGCTGCTACTTGTGTGGCAGGATTAGTTTGGCTACCTGTATTTCTACAGAATAGCTATGGAAGTAAATTAACTGAATGGATACAGGAACCACGAGTTGGTTTAGCTTGGATTAGTCCACTTTTTCAAGCTTTTGCAGCCTGGATTACCATGCTTTATTTATTACCAGTAGAATCACCACAGATAGCAATTGTGATTGCATCTGGAGTAGTCATGCTGATATTTTTGATTTGGGCATTACCAATACTCATTCATGGCTTTAAAGTACAACTACAACAACCAGAGAGCCGGTTTATCACTCAGATATTAACTGTTTTAGTTGTGGGAGCGATCGCTTTATTCTTCTTTTTTACTTATTTCTTGGGCATTGATTTGACAAGGGGCGCTCGTTACAACTTTGTCTACTTTCCCGCAGTCATAGTTTTATTAGGAGCCAGCCTCGCAGTTTGTTGGCAGAATGAAAGTATAGGTAGATGGAAAATAACAGGCAAAAAAGCCGTAATTCTGATTTGGCTGATGGGATTTTTTAGTGCTGTGACAGTTGTTTGTAATCTCGGTTATCAAAAATACTACCGCCCTGACCTTTTTGTACAACTGATTCAACAAACATCTCAAGTGCCAGTCCTCATTGCTACTAGCCAAATAACTCATGTACACATTGGCGAAATGATGGGGGTAGCAAGGGAATTTAAAATGCAAAACTTACCCTCTCCTTCCCCTCTGTTTCTTTTAGCGCATCAAGACCAAGACCCCAATACTTCTACTACAGCCCTAAATAAAACCTTACAAGAATTACCAAGACCCTTTGATTTATGGTTAGTCAATTTTCATGCGCCCATAGCAGAAGAAGTTAAATTATGTGACGCAGAAAACCAAAATTTACCAGCAATCAACGGTTATGTGTATGAACTTTATCACTGTAAATAATCATTTTTTATCACCTTTTGGTACACCCACAGGAGATAAACCAGCGATCGCGCGGAGATTTTGACAACGAATTAACTCGCTAAAATTTAGGGTAGAATATTTTTCAATCTGAGCGATCGCTTCAATAGCAGATAATAAATGCTCGGCTGCTTCAGTTTCCGAATAACTCCGACGTTGAGCGATCCGCAGCGCTGCTAAATCGGCGTTTAACTCTGATTCAGAAGATTTGTTAGTTCGCCAAATCCGCACCAAAGCGATCGCACTTAAACCCCCAGCCACAGCTACACCCACCACATCTGACTGTGCTGATTCTAATAATCCCGCCAATAAACCCAGTAAAACCACACCTTGATAAATATCAGGTTTAAACCACTTCACCCCCATCAACCAGCTAACTTTCTGTAATAGCAATAAATCCCGTTGTGGTTTAGTCAACCGTAACCACAAATCAAAATTAATATATATTGGTCGATCCTGATTCCAAGGTAGAGGAAAAGCAGCGTAAATCACCTTTGACTGCTCCGGCTTGCTGACAATTTTAGTAGTCATTCGACTAGAAGCAGGCATTACATCTAACAACCGACGAATTTCAACCCTTGGCTCCATTGGAATAATTCGTAATTCGTAATTCGTAATTCGTAATTCGTAATTCGTAGTTATCATCTAAAATTCTGACTCAGCGTACCTTTGCGCTAACTTAGCGTTCCTCTGCGTTGAAAAATGTATTCTATTACATGAGATAATACTACTTAAATGCTTCAGTACGAAATACGAATTAATACTAAATGGATGCATTTGCTCCCATTCCGCCTAAATGGACAGATCAGGCAGTTCACGCTTATGAGTTTTGCTGTCCTAGTTGTAACGCCAGTAGCCGAGAAGCTTTAGAAGTTTGGATCAATAGGCGATCGCCTGTCATGACAGCAGATCACCGACGCAAATGGCAGGAGTTTTACAATTGTCAATGTGGTTATGTTTGGTGGGCGTGGAGTAGCGATCGCCCAGCAGTCGATATCCCAAATCAACAAGATTATCATTCCACATAATTATTATCCACCAAAAAGCCCGCACTAAGGCGGGCTTCTTATTTAACTTCTAACTAACACCAGTTTTAGAAACTGAAGGTAGTACGTAAAGTACCTACATAAATGGTGTCGTTATTGCTATTGTGTTCAGGGTTAAAAATCACCAATAAACCAGGGGTGACAGCGATATTCTCAGTGAGGCGCATCCTGTAGAGGCCTTCTAAATGATAAGAGGTATCGGATTCGGAATTTACAGAACCACCAGTTACTTTCGGGGGTTGACCAAAGATCACGCCGAGTAAGTTCCCTTCTCTACCAAAGTCTCTGATACCTATATTAGCAGCCCAGTAAAAAATGTCTGCATCAGCATTGGCAACTTCAGATTCTGCTGTGGTGTAACCAACCCAACCGCCTACTGACAATGCCGAACTTGCTTTGAAGTTGGCTTGTATACTATAATTGTTGGCTGAGGTAGCAGTGTTACCAAAAGGTCTATTAGCAAAAGCACTACCTTGGCTACCGAACAGATTTACACCGTTGGCAGGGTTCTGATAAGTACGAGAGTAGGTAAAACCTAAGTTTAAAGCTTGGCTGGGTTTGAAGTCTATTTGACCAAAAAATGCGTTAGCGCCATTCAATAGACCATTATCATCGGTAGGGTCATCAGCGCTGGGTGCCATATAAGCCCCCGTGAAGCTAATAGCTCCTTTGGGATTCAATGTCACAGTTAAACCAGCACCACCAGGAGAGGATGCCCGATATATGGGGCTGAAACGACCGTAGCGAGAGATAGCGCCTGAACCACTACTACTGAAGTTTGGGTTGAATACATTAGTGTTATTCCATATTTCAGCACCAGAAGCATCAACCTTGACTCGGACTGCATCACTCAAGTTGAATTGGTAGTTAACTTTAGAAATTTCAACGTTGTTACCATTGTCACCATCAAAGCCCAAGCGGGTCATGTTGGTACCAGTGACATTTGGTCTTGAGGAGCTTCCGCCGTCTAATTGGGCAATGTTACGAGCTTGCAAACGAATATGCAACCTATCGTTTCCTGTGAAGCTGCTTTCCAAGTTCAAACGAACCCGATTAGCAAAGACAGTGTTATCTTGTATGTCGCCACCGCCTACTCTTTCGTCACCAAAAGCACCAGCTAGAGCAAAAATAGCTTCACCCTTCAACTTGGTGGTGGTAGAAAATTGATTCGCTTCTAATTCAGCAGTCCGGGCTTCTAAGGAATCTACACGACCACGCAGGGTAGCCAATTCAGCCGAAAATTCTTCTTGCAAGCGCTGTAATGTAGCTAGGTCTTGTCTAGTGATTAAATCGGCGGTTGCTGTAGCAATCAGTTCATTAACTCTGTCTAAACAAGCGTTTAAACCAGCCGCAAATTCGTAACGAGTTAAGGCACGATTACCACGGTAAGTAGCGTTGGGATAACCTGCAATACAACCATAACGCTCAACCAAAGACTGTAAAGCTTGAAACGCCCAGTCTGTGGGTTGTACATCCGAGAACTGAGAAACAGATGTTACCTGACCGATGCTGTTAGCCTCTTGGGATAATTGAGCAACGGTTGTTACTTGTTCATTCACTTCAACCGCAAAAGCACTATTAGCAGTCAATAATGTTGCAGCGATCGCTGGGCTAACCTTCAGAGCATTCCAAATTATGTTTTTCATGTCTGTTTTTAATTTCACTCACACCTAAATAATGAAAACCATGAAAGAACTTTTAGTTTTTTCTGGCGGTTTACTTAAACCTTCCGTAATGAATATAGCAAAGTCCAATAATTAGTACAAGTCAATTATCATTTTTTTTATACTATAGATTTAATTAGTTTATTTGATGCCAGAAGAATAATTCGACGCTTGTAGCGTAATAAAGCCCCTTGTTCTTCAAATTGCTGTAGCAGCCGTGTAACTGTAACACGAGTAGTATTTAAGACCTCAGATATTTCCTGGTGAGTAACATTTAGGTCAATTAATTTACCCTGTTCTACATCACGTCCAAATTTTTCACCTAACCACAGCAAGAATTTCCCCAAACGTAACGACATTGGTTTAAGATGCACAATGCTTAAAAGCTCTTCTGAATGTTTAATATGGGACAAAAAAGCATCAATATCTCTATACCAAAGGTGCTGCGGTATGATGCTGGCTTCTACACTAGTTAGGCATTCAATCTGGTAAGGTTGAACTTTCGATAAAGAATAGCCAATCAGATCACCAGCACCCCAATAACCGAGAGTAATAAATATTCCTTCTTCACTCCAGGTTAAGGTACGAACTGCTCCACGCTCAATGCGCCACAGGACATCATTATCAGGAGGAATTAATTCTCTACGAGTAAATAATCTTTGTGGTAAATCTCCACCAAGGGTAGATTCATTTGATACATTTGGGGTAAAACTTGTGAAGGACATTGTGCAAGTACTAATAAGAGTGCAAAATTTAAATTTGTCTGTTGATCAGTCAATGATAAAAGCGTCGAAAAAATTGTCACCTCACAGTGAATATACTTACATATTTAAAATGAAAATTCTTTAGCTAAAGCCATAGTATTTTGCATTTAATAAATCAATGCGGTGAATGTTTAATTTCATGTTTTACATAAACTTTGACAAAAAGTTCAATTTTTATACTTGTAATATTTCCAGATAAATTACAACTACAAATTCCGGTTTTTTATACTGGTTACTTTAGTTACATAAATTGTATTAGTAGGTGAAATAAAAGTAGCTTGTTTACCGCTTGTACGTACTCTAATTGAGAAAGTTTAAGAAGAGGTAAACATTTGGTAAATTGTATGTTAGTTAACAAAATTTAAATTTTTATTCAACCCAAAATTCACACTTTTGATGGTAAACCCTTCAAAAACCTTGCACTTACTTTCGGGTTTATCAGCCTCAAACCTGCAATTTATCTGGATTTTATATGTATTCAGCAAGCTCTAATTAATCGAATATTTCTCAAATCTAATTAAAAACGTTGTCCAGTCACGATGTATGTTACTCTCTGACCGATATTAGTGGCATGATCTGCCATGCGTTCTAAACAACGAATTGCTAGAGCTAACAACAAAATTGGTTCCACTACCCCTGGTACATCTCGTTGCTGGGCTAAAGTCTGATAAACGTAGTCATAAGCATTATCCACAGCATCATCCAGGTGTTGTAAAGCTCGTCCACCAACTTCGTCTAAATCAGCTAATGCCTTTAAGCTAGTTGCTAACATTGCTTGTGCGTGGTGAGACATATTTTCAATGTCTGGCAAAGACGTATGAGGTGGATAAGGAAAAATTTTAACGGCAATATTCGCTAAATCCTCAGCATAATCGCCAATTCGCTCTAAATCTCGCACTAACTGCATAAAAGCACTCAAACAACGTAAATCTTGAGCTGTAGGTGCTTGGAGAGTCATGATTGCTGTACAGTCTGATTCTATTTGTCTATAAAAGCGATCAATTTTTTTATCTAATCGGGGAAGTTCCTCAGCTGCCGTTAAATCACGGGCAAATAGCGCTTGGTGGCTGAGGCGAAAGGACTGTTCTACCAAAGCGCCCATGCGTAATACGTCCCGTTCTAAGCGCCTAATGGCACGTGCCAACTGGGGATTTTTCGGGTTAGGGTTGTGATCATACAAGGCAGCTGCCACACTTATAGGCTCAAAGGTGAAGATATTCTTAACTATAGTCTTGGCTCCGGGAGTTTGCCATAACTTCAGGAAGTTGAAGCTGCATCCAAGCACCACCAGTTTTTGGATCGTTCATAGCTTTGATGGAACCGCCGTGGGCGACAACAATTTGCCGGACGATAGCTAAACCTAAACCATTACCCACAATCGTCCCTAGAGAATTATTTTCTGGCAATGAGGAATGAGTCCGTGCTTTATCTCCCCGATAAAATCGCTCAAAAATATGTGGCAAATCTGTTTCAGAAAAGCCTAGCCCCGAATCAATAAGATTTATTTCCAAAATATTGGCTGAGTGCAAAGCACACACTCCGCGAACGCGATCGCCTCCGGTGGGACGTAACCCATCACTATGATCAATATCTTCTACAGATAATATTTTTGCTTGGACTTGAATAGAAGTACCAGGAGGACTATATTTGATGCTATTATCCAGCAAGTTGAGAAAAACTTGATAAATGCGGGCAGGATCTGCCTTAATCCAGAGGTTTTCTGCTCCAGAATACTCAAGAGACAGATTTTGCTTTTGTGTTAATGGTTCTAATGTTTCCCAAACAGATGTAATTAGCGATCGCACTTCCAAAACTTCTGGATGCAATTGCATAGTTGGGTTGGCTTCCATTTGGGTCAGTTCTAACCAGCTTTGCACCAAGTTAATTAACCGATCAACTTCCTGCATCAGCCGATTTACCCAACGATTTAACGGTGGATCTAAACGGTTTTGTAAAGTTTCCACTACTAAACGAATCGAAGTCAATGGCGTTCTCAGTTCGTGGGCTAAATCAGAAAAAGAGCGATCGCGTTCTTGATTCATGTCCAGTAGCGGTTGGCGATTTTCTAAGAAAACCCCTACTTGTCCATTAGGCAAAGGTAAACTAGACGCTCGCAAAACTAGAGATTTTACGGTTGGCATTTGTGCCACATCATCACAAGATGGATGAAATACCCACTCGTTTGTCTGTGCTTTCTGCCAATCACGAGTTTGTTCAATTAAATGATCAAGTTCATAAGATCGCACCAACTCCAGTAATAAGCGCACCTGTCCTGCTTGCCATCTTTGTAGACACAATATATTTCGCGCTTGTTGATTACACCACAGCAATTGATTTTCTTCATCTACCTGTAAATATCCCAATGGTGCAAAGTCCAGCAGGTCTTGGTAGGTTTTTAGTGACTGGTGCAAATCTTCTCGCTGCTGCTTAATTATTCCGATTTCGCGCTGCAAACGAGGTATTAGCGGTAGGATTACCTTTTGAGAACCAGAGTTTAACGGTTGCAGTATTTGCCCTAAATAGCGTTTCAATTGAACCTGTTGCCAAATCCAAATCCCAATACCTACCGCTAAACCCAGAAAAAATCCTAATAAGAGCATTAGAATGTGAATTGTTAGTTGCTTTATGATTAATCAAAACTAACAACTATTTCTATAAATTACCCAAAGCGATAACCAAAACCTCTGACAGTGACAATGTGTTCTGGGTGGCTAGGATCTTCTTCGAGTTTTTCCCGTAACCAACGGATATGAACATCTACAGTTTTGCTGTCACCAACAAATTCCGGCCCCCAAACCTGATCTAGCAGTTGTTCACGAGACCAAACTCGACGAGCATAACTCATAAACAGCTCTAGCAAACGAAACTCTTTGGGAGACAAATTCACCTCTTGATCCCGCACCAGCACACGGCACTCTTGAGGATTTAAAGTGATATTCTTGTGTTTTAGGACTTGTAGTTGTGGCAAGCTGCTTAAACGTTGGCGACGAAGTAGAGCGCGACACCGAGCTACTAACTCCCTCATGCTAAAAGGTTTCGTCAGGTAATCATCAGCGCCTACTTCTAACCCCAAAACGCGGTCAGTTTCGCTACCTTTAGCACTGAGAATCAAAATTGGGACTGGGTTTCCTTGATGACGCAGCAAACGGCAGATATCTAGCCCATTAATATGAGGTAGCATCAAATCAAGAATTATCAAGTCAAAAGGAGGTTCCCCTGAGTTGGGGTCACAATTTTTGAGATATTCCACAGCTGACCGCCCATCAGGAGCAGTTATTACGCCAAAACCTTCTTCTTCCAATGCTACAGCTAACATTTCTTGGATTAATTCTTCATCTTCTACCACTAAAATTCGGCTCGTTTGTCCGATTTCTGCTCTGGTAGAGTACTTGATTGATTCACTGGTATACATTGATATCACAAAAATCTAGGTTTGTGGTTGTATCAATTAACATTTTGGAATTAATTATCTAATCTCAGTAGATTTATCTTTCTACCGCAGTGAATTTATTTTGCCAAAAGTAACATATATAACAATACATTATAAATACCTGTAATTGCAAGCTGCTAATAGAATTTTTAGCACCCTAACTTAGAAAATTTGGTCATAAATGCAACTAATTCTTAATAAGGAACTTCTGATCAATAAATTATCCAATTAAAGGTATCACTAAAGCGAAAGCTCTGTTAAGGCGTAGCGCATACCACAGAGACACTGAGTTATGAGAGTTTGAGAAGTTTTGTGCGTTAAGTGATTGAGTATTTTTTTTATTTGGAAGTCCCTAACAATGAATGAGAAAGAGCGTTTATTTTATTTGATAATTACTATTAAGTTGTAAGATGCGAGTATACTAAAACTTACGCAAGATGATGAAAGCACAAACCACAGACGGCTAAAAAGTCTAGAGGAATGCATTTTCACAGGTTTCCTGCGTAAGTCTTAGAGGATGTTTTAAAAGTTCTAGGCGAATATAACTCGCTATTACACAAACTAACTTCCTTTAGGTTCGCCAGTCGCTGGGGAATTGCTCAATTTTCCACAGCGCTGCATTCACTACCTGCGCGGAAAACTTCAAAAATTAAGGGTTTTTATCCACGCAGGTGGTCTTCCTTTGAGTAATACGCGTAGTGTTTTATCTGTATAGCCGCGACTGACCATTGCCGAGGCTAATGTGAATTGATACTTTACAAACATCCTTGTCACTGATGTATTAATCGCACTTAGTGGTCTGTTTTTTCGGGTCTGCCATTATTCACAGGTCTTTTTTGCTCATTTTTGGCGGTTTCATTGAGTTTTTTGTTAGATTGTTGGTTGGAATTGTATTGTTGGTTAGTCATAAATCAGCCTTCATTTGAAAATCAACTACACATCTAAATACAGCGAAGATACTAGCAATTCCAGAAAAAAGTCAAAATAATCACAAAAATAAAAATACTTAGAAACTTGTATATTTGCTGACTAGTACATAGAAACTACTCAAATCATCATACTCATATCGGGTTAATTGATTTTTGGTGTTACTCAAGGGAGATATTTTTGTACTACTATCCAGCCTGTAAGGGATACCCAAGCAAAACCTCCAAATAAAATCACATTGACACCAATGTGTAAAGGTCTAGCCCAAGAACGCCTAATGCTAATTTGTGTGGCGCTGAAAGCAGATAGCAAGACCAAGGCCACTACGATTAACCCAGCTATCAAGTGTGATGAGTGTCCCAAGGAACCAAAGTGACCTAAAGTGCCTACAATGCCGATGGCTAGTAGTAGCAACACTAAACTGACCATAGTGATGCCAATTATATAGTGCAGCGATCGCATCTGCCTACGTCCACCAATAAACCACGGGAAACTAGGAAAATATTGCGAATTTCTCTCTTGAAACATCCAAATCCCCGTAAGTGCTAGGAGCAAATATGCCAATAGAGACAACCCCATCGACCATGCGGCGATTTTCCACAACCAAATAAAAGAAGGCAAATTCATAACATTGATTGTAAACCGGAACGAGAAAAGATTACGGTTGACTAATGACTAAATAAAAAGGGCTGCTGAATTTCGCAACCCTAAAATCATATAAAATTGTTTTTTTAATCAATGGATTATCAGCCTGCAATTTTTAAGGGTTGTGTTGTATTTTCAATTTTTGTATTAATTGACTGCACCATTGGTTTTGTACTGATAGTGTCGATGCCTATTGAGTCTGTATGAAACTCACTACTGCGAGGCTCGTTAATCGCAAGGCGATCGCACGCAATTGTATCAGACAAAATTGCACTGGCCATCATACCCGTATGAATCTCCATTTGCGCTGCTAGTGGAGCTTCAAACACCAAGCGCTGTCCGGGAAAAACAACTCTTTCAAAGTACCAGTTGGCAATATTGCAGATGCGAGCTATCTGGATTTTGCTCGTAGCATTAACGTAACAACAAAGGAGATTCCCAGATTGCTCCGGTGGTAGAGGATCTAATATTTGAGCCATAACTGCGGAGGAGCTTTACGCCACAATTTTACATTACACCAGCTAAACTAACATTGCTTGATCCCCAGATGCTGTAACTCCGACTACCAACTGAAATTTTCTACGCTATTTCTATCTAAATATATGTTAAATATATGTTCAAGTTATGAAATTTTCACCAAAAAGTGTATACCCACGAAAATAATATACTGCGCTAGGAGAATTTGAGATTTTTCTTGAAGAATAAAAGCATTAGATGTTGCTCTCATCAAATTAAGTCTGGCAATTATTCTCTGACATCTCCTCAACTGTAAGGGAAGGTTTGTTTGTTTCATCTATCCTCAGACTTACAGACAGGGACTATAGCTTAATAGTCAAACTCAATGTTATGGTAAAGATATATAACAATTCTTCTCATAAAATTTATTTATTTCGTCTGATACAGAGCAAATTCAACTATCCCCACAATTGTTAGCACAGGCTAAACTGACCCAGCAATTGGCTTAAATGCCAATCATAAACTGCGAAAAACACAGAAAACTAAAACGAACAGCTTTAAACTGCATCACGTGTCTCTATATATTTCATCAACAACTACAAGATGGAAATTCAACAATCCATGATCGAAAATCGTATCCTCTACGTTCGCCTTCCGTGTAACCCCATCTTTCCCATTGGGGTTGTATATCTTTCAGATCATGTCCACAAGCTATTTCCTGGTACAGCACAGCGAATCTTTGATTTAGGAACAGTACCACCATTAGATTACGCCTCCGCCCTAGATACCTGTATCGATGAATTTAAACCCACACTCCTAGTATTTTCTTGGCGTGATATTCAAATTTATGCCCCCGTAGGTGGACGCGGTGGAAATCCATTACAAAACGCCTTTGAATTTTATTACGCCAAGAATCCTCTGATTAAGTTACGTGGTGCATTAGGCGGGTTACGAATTTTCATTGCTTACTATGTAGAATTGTGGCGCAACCAGGGATTAGTTAAACGCGGTTTACGACGCGCCCAGAAATATCATGCTGATGCCCGTGCCGTTGTTGGCGGCGGCGCAGTCAGCGTATTTTATGAACAATTGGGTAAAACTTTACCCCAAGGTACAATTATTTCCGTGGGTGAAGGTGAAACTCTCTTAGAAAAACTTCTCAGTGGCAGAGAAATTCTCGATGAACGTTGCTATATAGTCGGAGAAACTCAACCACGGCAACGAATGATTCATGAACAACCCACGCCCCTAGAGAAAACGGCCTGTAACTACGACTATATAGAAAGCATTTGGCCAGAATTTAACTTTTACCTACAAGAACAAGACTTTTATATAGGAGTCCAAACCAAGCGCGGTTGTCCCCACAACTGTTGTTATTGCGTCTACACCGTCGTTGAAGGCAAACAAGTACGCATCAACCCAGCAGACGAAGTAGTTGCCGAGATTCGCCAATTATACGATCGCGGCATTCGCAATTTCTGGTTTACTGATGCTCAATTTATCCCCGCCCGTAAATTTATCGACGATGCTGTAGAACTTTTGCAAAAAATCGTTGATTCTGGGATGACAGATATTCACTGGGCAGCATACATCAGAGCCGACAACCTCACACCAGAGTTGTGTGATTTAATGGCTAAAACCGGGATGAACTACTTTGAAATCGGGATTACCAGTGGTTCTCAGGAACTTGTGCGGAAAATGCGGATGGGTTACAACTTACGCACTGTTTTACAAAACTGTCGTGACTTAAAAGCAGCTGGTTTTAACGATTTAGTTTCCGTCAACTACTCCTTTAACGTCATTGACGAACGTCCCGAAACCATTCGCCAAACCATCGCCTACCACCGCGAATTAGAAAAGATTTTTGGCGCAGATAAAGTTGAACCTGCCATTTTCTTTATTGGACTGCAACCCCACACCCATTTAGAAGAATATGCCTTTAAAGAAGGTATTCTCAAACCAGGGTATGACCCCATGAGCCTGATGCCGTGGACAGCTAAAAAACTCCTCTGGAATCCTGAACCCCTTGGTTCTTTCTTTGGAGAAGTCTGCTTACAAGCTTGGCAACAAAACCCCAATGACTTCGGACGCGAAGTGATGAAAATTCTAGAAGAAAAATTGGGTTGTGCCGAATTAGAAGCAGCACTTTCTGCACCTATGGAAAAGAAAGATAAACAGTTGGCTGGCATCTCATAACATCCAGGAAATAGGGATTGAGGACTGGGGACTTGAGGACAAACCCTCAATTACTAGAATCTCACCCTCATCCCTAACAACTACGAATTACGAATTATGAAAGCCTATGTTAGAAGGATCAATACTACAAAAACTGGAAACAGCACACCGTAATACTACCAGACAAATTCGATTTGGGGTGTATTATAAAAACACTTTAGTTTCTCTGTGCCATGCTCTAGAAGACCATATTTTAACTCAAGATAATACACCCTTAGTCATCACAGCCTTTCAACAGGGTAAATGGTATCTGCAAGAAGCCGAAAGATATGCAGATATCGCTAAGTGTAGCCGCGAAATTCTGATTATGGCAGCATCGGATGCCAGCTTTGCAGAACATCCCACAAGCCAACTCCCTAACGTGGATTTAGTGGCATTAAATTCCGATGATCCAGTGGCACAAGAATGGCATTTAATTATCTTGTCATCTGAATACACAGCAATGGTACTTTGTCAAGAGTTGTCAGAGGCTGATTATGGTGCAGCCGGAATACCAGCTTCAGATGTAGAACGTAAATTTTATGGCTTATGGACATTTGAACCAGACTTAGTGCAAGAAACAGTAAAATTAGCGATCGCTCACATTGAGAAATACAATCCACAACTAGCACAAAAACTTACAAATCATAAAAATGCCATAAAGTCAAGTCTAGTCACACCGGAACATTTCAATGCAGTCGTTTCTCGCGTCGTCGATTATCTCCAGACAGGACAGGATAATTTATCCATCCCCACAGCCTTGCGTCAACAAGCCTTAGACCGCAACTTGATGTCTAACGAAATCCAGGCATTTTTGCGAATGGCGCAGTTAATGGATATGGCAGATGTCAACAATCCCATGGCCGCCGCCGAAGTAGTAGCACTTTCTGAGATGATGGGGCAACTTTTAGAACTACCCGCATGGCAGATTAAAAGATTGAGATTAGCAGGTTTTTTACATCGTATAGACCCATTGCAAAAAGCCGAAAGCGTCCTCACTCCCGGTACATCCACCCGCTACGAGGAACAAGCCCCCCATTGTCCCTTAACTTGTCCCCTAATTCCAGGAGCGCAAGTATTACGAACCATGCCCAGACTGCGGGCCATTGCCCAAATTATCACCCACCAAAGCGAATGGTGGAATGGTACAGGAGAACCAGCAAGTTTAGCTGGGGATGAAATTCCCTTAGAATCGAGAATTTTGGCCTTAGTTGCGGATTTCCAATGGCGAGTCAATAACATCAAATCACCCCAAAAAACTCGCACCGAAATCTTTGGTCAAGCTTTAGATGAATGCAGACAACAACAGTCAACACGCTTTGACCCCAAACTTGTAGATGCTCTAACTTTATTAGTTATGGGTTTACAGCAAGGACTAGACTTACCTCTGATGTCACCAAAACTCAGCACCGGCGTATGGCTACTTGACTCTCAATGGGATAGCTACAGCAAGGCAAAGTGCTGAGTATAAAGCCAGTGACTTTAAGGCTTTGAACCTCATTTGAAAACCGCCATAGTACAGCACAACGTAAATAAGGCAACTATTAAAACAGAACATAGCATTTCTCAGTTAAGTGAGATAAAAGTTCTGAGTTTCCTAATTACGAATTACGAATTACGAATTACGTTAGCGAAGCTCCTCTGAAAGAGGCATTACGAATTACGTTAGCGAAGCTCCTCTGAAAGAGGCATTACGAATTACAAATTACGAATTACCCCAAATGAATATTGAAGCCATTAAATCAGGAAAACTCACACAACTCCCAGGCGCAAATTTAGAAGATGAGGAACTCTCTCAAGTTGATTTAAGCCGTATCAATCTTGCAGGCGCTACCCTTGTCGGGACTAATTTTATCGGTTCCAAACTCGAAGGCGCGCATTTTGAGGGCGCGAACTTAATGGGAGCAAACCTGCAAAAAACCGACTTGCGAGCGAACCTGATGGGAGCGAACTTGATGCAAGCAGACTTAACAAGTGCTGACTTGCGCGGTAGTAATTTACGTGGTGCTAACTTGATGGGGGCGAGACTCAGCGATGTCTCTTTGGCTGGCGCTTTTTTGAGTGGTGCAAACTTAATGAACGTCAATTTACAAGGTGTTGACTTACGCAGTGCTGACTTGCGTGGTGCAAACCTTACAGGGGCAAATCTCAAAGGTGCTGACATGACTCGCGCCGATTTGCAAGGGGCTTTGTTCAGTGAAGCCAATTTAGAAGAAGCTGATTTACGTGGGGCAAATTTAGCTGGGGCGAACTTTAGCGGCGCAAATTTACTTTGTGCAGAGTTAGAAGGAGCAAATTTAAGCGGGGTAAATTTAGATAAAGCTTGCTTGGTGGGTACAGTAATTGCAATTCCTTAGTGGTGAAAATAACCTTGATCATGTAGGTCTAAAATCCCACTTTCTTGCCGATAATGCTTGGGGGTTGTATTGAGCATTCGTCGAAACACAGATGTCATGTGACTCTGGTTGCCAAATCCCGTTTCTACCGCTATTTCTACCAGGGATTTACTTTGATTTTGTAAGAGTTGTTGGGCAAGTTGCAACCGACATCTGAGGACATATTGATAAGGCGATAATCCAGTTGTAGCTTTGAATGCTCTGGCAAAATGGTAAGGGCTGAATCCTACCTTGCTGGCTATGTGATTTAGGCTCAGTGCTTGTGGAAGATGCGCTCTAATATATTCAATAGCAAACTTTAATATATTTGGGTCTAAATACTCTGGGGGACGTTTTAGCTGTCCCGATAAATTTGAACGTCGGTAAATTATTTTTCCCAGCACCGCAGTTGCCACCGATTCTAAATAAAATACACCCCCTAATTGTCCATTATCAAAGAATTCTTGCATAGCGATCGCTACATTCAAACCCCAATGGGTTTTAGGAATTTGGCCAGGTTGTAACTCAATCATCTGTCCTTCTGCTTCTACTTTGACTATGCGGGATAGAAAAGATGGGGAATATCCAAACACTACAAAACAAGAAGCATCTTCCACAGAACTATAGGTACTTCCTTGAGGCACAATATCAAAACCTCCTGGTAGCGCTTGGTAAGGTTGTAGCCGGTCAGTATTAAAAGCGGCAACTCCACTGCTGACACCAAAACTTGTTACCACAAGGTTAAGTGGTGAGCGAAGATTGACTTCTAACTTTCCTGGTGGAATTATTGCTACCATCATCTCCGGTGTTTCTATCCAGCGTCCCCATTGCGGTAAAACTTCTAATGGAGGCTGATCAAGAGGAATTTTATACTCTGGAGGATTAAATAAAAATTCTTGTAGCAGATTCATTGGTAGAGGCGATGTTTCAATCCCTATTGTCTCAAAAAATAGATTTTTATATTCCGCAAGAATTGAAAAGACAAGAACCCTGAAAGCACAGTATTTTCAAGGTAACATTCTGACATTAGCTCGCATTGCCCATGCTTGGGGATTAATACAGACTTACGGGTCATCAACTGGTAGAGCAATCGGTTTTTTCGGAACTTGGCTAGTTTATATCGTCGGCAGTTTGGCTTGTTTATACTACAGCGTGCAGCAATTTTTATCATCTAAATTTCAAAAGTAATACAATGCTCAGAAAAATTGACACTAACCTTTGGGTTGCTGAACAACCTCTAAAATATTTTGGCTTGGAAGTCGGGACGAGAATGACTGTGATTCGTTTGATCAATAGTAAATTAATGGTTATCTCGCCTATTAGCATGGATGACGCAATCATTCATCAATTAAATCAATTGGGAGAAGTGGCTTACATAATCGTTCTCAACTTGTATCATCATCTATTTGTTGCTGACTTCAAGCTGTGCTATCCCCATGCAGAACTATGGACAGTATCTGGTATGGAGCGTAAACGAGCAGATTTGCAGATAGATCAAATTATTACAGAGGGCAGGAATTTTCTCATTGATGAAGTTGAGTATGTCTTGGTGCAAGGATTCAACACATTGGATATTAAGGGATACTCACCGCTTAATGAATGCGTCTTTTTTCATCCTAAAAGCCGGACTTTAATTGTCACGGATATAGTTTTTCATATTAATAACCAATTTGCTTCACCAAGCATCAAGTTACTAGCTAGACTTCTAGGTGCTTACAATCAACTGCGTCCAACATTATTGGAAAAATTTGCTACCCAAGATCAAGCCAAAGTTAAATTTTCCATTCAACAGATTCTTAAATGGGACTTTGAACGAGTCATTATGGCGCATGGAAGTATTATTGAAAAAAATGGGAAATCTCAGTTTAAAGCTGGTTATGAGTGGTTTTTAGAACTATCTTTGTAATTAAAAACTAGTCTCATTTAAAATTTATACACTTTGAGATTTGGTATTTGCTCGCCACCGCATCCACAAAGCCAATATACCCATAAACCCTACACCCATGACTCCTTGTAGGGGATTCTGATTTACACCAGTTATCCAATCAGGAACTTGACCAGAATATTCAATTAATCCCCCCACATTAATTATGTAATAGCCCCAAACTAAACCACCATGCAAACCAATTGGTAAACCCAAGCGTCCCCTACGCCAACGCTTTCCCCATACCTGCGTTAACCCTAGCAATACTAAAGCTGGGAATTGTGGTAGTGTCTGAATAATTGCCTCTAAAGGCTTAATAAAGTGCAAGACAGCAAAGGCCACAGCATCTATCCAAAGTGCCACACCCGGACTGTAGTCCCGTTCTAACTCATCCAGTAACCAACCTCGAAATAATAGCTCTTCAGCAAACCCGATACCCAAAGAGACAATTAAACCCTCTAAAATTATTCTGAACAAGAAACCCTGTGGTTGTTGCCACACTAGCCAACCCATGTAACCTTGTAGCCCAAACACTATCAGAATGCTAATTATGCCAATAGCTAAACCAATCAGCAAATCCACAGCGTTTATCCGCGTGATTTCTAAGCCATACTGCTTGAATATTTGGGGTTGCTGATAGACATTTTTCCCCCATAGCTGCAAGAGAAAAATAAATTCTGCATATAACAGCACCATTGTCAAGATACTTTCTAAATTAGAATCACTGACTAACAAGTAAATTGGTACTGCGAAGGGTAGCCATAGCAGCAATAAAGCGGCTACAAAATAGCCCAGCCTGATATGAACAGGGCGTTGGGCTAAACGAATGAGGTTTATTTTCATGCGAAATTGAGGAAGAGGAGAAAATAAAAGTCGCTGACAATATCTTTGTCTTGTCTTCCTTTACTAGACAATATTTTTATTTATTCATCAGGTTCAATTGTGCTACTTAAACCATGACTTTTTAATGTTTCGCAATAAAACTCAGCGTGTTCTTGAGCGCAAGTAATTACTAAAGCCAGACCATTAGTATGAGCTTCCATCATAATACTTACAGCTTGGGGCTGAGTTAGGCTCGGTACTGTGGTTATTAATGACTTTACTACATGCTCCATAGAATTGTAGTCGTCATTATGGAGCAAAACGCGATACCGAGGCGCGAGCTTGCGGGACGTGGAAGGCTTTTCAATAGTTTCGACTGACACGGCTCTTTGCTCTTTCTTCGATGATTTACTACAACGGAATAACTGTTTAGCATTGACTTAACAGTTATTTACTTATGCTATAACATTCCCATACAAACCTGATGGCGGGGGAATGCTTTTGTGCTGAAGTAGTTTCGCTTAAAAGTCCCAATACCTTACAGGCGTAAGAGTAGTAGTCTAATTTTAAGGTATTTTTGTTTCAGGATAGCGCATTCTCGCTTTTAAAATAAAAGAAACTGCAAAAATTTCTGGACACTGCCCTAACTGCGTGAACATGAGCCTAGACTTTCAACCAGGACAAATTGTGTCTTTAGACCATAGTGACAGGAATCTGTTTGCAGAAGTCATCCAAGTAGTGGTTTCTCGTCAGTTGTGCTGGGTACGTCCCTTGCTGCTTGTTAGCTTTACCGAAGAATCACCCCTTGTGACTGATATGCGAGATGCGTCAGATTTGCTTTGGCCTGTTAATTTATTTCGACCAGCTTTAGATACAGAAGTAATTACCTTATTGAGCCAAGTTTTGGCAAAAGAACCAAAAACTGAACCTGACTCAGCTGCTAAACTGCTATTTAATCAATTTATTCACCAAATTTGGCACGAGTATGAAAAAGCAAGGGACTAGGGAGCAGGGGAGAGAAGATGGTAACTTCCCAATGACCAATGACCAATGACTAATCAAGTTTAAGTCAGGTAAAAAATTGTTTTCTGCCTTCAAAGGCATAGTATAAGGTTCACCACCAGCAAAAATTGTGGCAGTCTGATACACAGGATAACCAGGGTCTGGGATTAGGGTGTAGTCTCCCGCTTCGACAAAAGCTAAGAAGGTGTTATGTATTGCTTCTTTGGAACCAATGGAAGAAATGACTTCTGTATCTATATTTAACCCTGTGACTCCAAACCGACGTTCCATCCAATTCACCGCCGCCGCCCGAAATTCTGTAGTCCCCTGATAAGGTGGGTAGTTATGGGTGGAAGCATCATCAACTGCTGCGTGCATAGCCTGAAGAATGTGAGCAGGAGTTTGTTGATCTGGATCGCCTAGTGCCAAATTAATGATATCAATTCCCTGCGCCAGAAGTTGTTCCCGTTTGCGGTTAATTTCAGCAAATAAATAGGGAGGAATTTTTTCTAAACGTTTAGCGGGCTGCATGGCGGTTTACTACTAACGCAAATTGTTGATGCTCATTAGCACAGTTTACGCCACACAGGATAGAGAAATACTAAAATTAACGAAGAAATATCACCAATCATATCGTGGCTGGTATCAGCACTGCTGTTAATCTATCTTTAAAGCTTAATTTTGATATTTACGGTCAAAGTTGATTATATATCCGTAGTCAGATATGCGAAAACAGTGTTGATTACTCAAAGCTATTAAGCAACTGGTCTTAGACTCAGCGCAGCCATGTCCCCAGGGCTTTACAGTACTTTGTTAGTCAGAATTAATATCCCCAAGTAGGTACTAACTTGACTCGACCAGCATCCATTTCTGCCATCAATAACTCTAAGGCTTCATAGTCAACATCAGAAATATGACCCATTTGAGTCAGTTCCGAATTAATTTCATTTTCGATTTCGGGGGTTAATTTTTGAATATAAAGTGCTTTTTCTACCAATTGCCGAATAACGTACTGAGTTCTCATAATTAATTAACCAGTTATATTGTGATAATAATTATCCAAGATAGTGTTTGGTATAAAATATGATCTAAATTCCCATGCTTATGTGATCTATATCACTAAGAAATCGGCTAAAAAATTGGTCGTCAACCCTGATATGCAACTCTAGTCAGCATGAAAATAAAGTCGTTAAATCTACGCCTACGATTTGGCTAAATTAGCTGATTTATCTACTTAGTAAGCTTTGTCAGCAAAGCTACGGTTGATTTTTCGGCTCTATGGCTGTCTATGTAGATTGTTTGAGAACTGGGTTAGAAAAAAAGTATATATGAATACATTTTATCCTGTATTTATGACAATCTTTAAACAGACCCATGAAAGTGATAAAGATTCAGCAAAGACACCGGAAAAATTTAGTCAATGTCAGAAAAAAAAGTTTATCTTCAAAGAAATCTCGGCTGGAAGATTGAATAACTCTGATGAGATTGGGTGTCAATATGCCAATAGTCCAGAAGTGTCTGAAAAATAAATTTCCCCTTTAGCACATCATGTGTATCAACAGTCGAAAAGTAAATTTGTGTAAAAGAGTTGTAATTTGCAGCGATAAACTCTACTTAAAGGCCTAAATAAATGCTAAGTTAGAACTGATAAGCTGTAATTAAGGTAGCTAGAAGATAGCATAGTGGCTGTTGCAGTTGAAAAATTAATCACACCGGATATTTTAAAGCCAGCGCGTTACTTGGGTAACGAACGCCTAGCAGTACATAAACCTTGGGATACGGCAACAATACGTTGGGCGTTAACCTACCCAGAAGTATATGAAGTCGGATCTTCCAACTTAGGGCATATCATTCTCTATAACATTTTGAATGCCCAGCCCCAGCAGTTATGCGATCGCTCTTATCTACCAGGTGCTGACCTGGCGGCTAAACTAAGGGCTACTAATACCCCCTTATTTGCCGTAGAATCGCAGCGATCGCTCAAAGAATTTGACATTTTGGGTTTTAGTCTCAGTTACGAACTGGGAGCAACTAATATCCTAGAAATGTTAGATTTGGCGAAAATTCCCCTTACATGGCAAGAAAGAGCCGGGGGTAACTACCCGTTAATTTTTGCCGGGGGACAAACAGCAACATCAAACCCTGAACCGTATGCTGATTTCTTTGACTTTTTCGCCCTCGGAGATGGGGAAGAATTACTGCCAGAAGTGGGTTTAGTATTGTCAGAAGGCAAACAAGCAAAACTGAACCGGGAAAATTTGCTCCTGGATTTGGCACAAATACCAGGCGTATATGTTCCTCAGTTTTATAATATGGCGGCTGATGGCTCAGTTCATCCTCTCCACCCAGAAGTCCCCAAACGGATTTTGCGCCGGGTAGCAACCCCAATTCCCGCTTATTCTATTGGGTTAGTTCCTTACGTGGAAACGGTACATGACCGCTTGACGCTGGAAATTCGCCGGGGTTGTACTCGTGGTTGTCGTTTTTGTCAACCAGGAATGCTCACCCGACCAGCTAGGGATGTGGAACCAGAGCAAGTAGTGACAGCCATTGAGTCAGGAATGCGGGCGACTGGTTACAATGAGTTTTCTCTATTATCCCTGAGTTGTTCTGATTATTTGTCCTTACCAGCAGTAGGGATGGAAATCAAAAATCGGTTAAAAAACGAAAATATTTCCCTGACTCTTCCCAGTCAACGGGTAGATAGATTTGATGAAAATATTGCTAATATTCTGGGTGGGACTCGGCAAGGTGGACTAACTTTTGCACCAGAAGCAGGCACCCAAAGAATGCGGGACATTGTAAATAAAGGTTTAACTAATGAAGAATTACTAAGAGGTGTTAAAACTGCCTGGGAACAAGGCTGGGATAAGATTAAGTTATATTTCATGATTGGTTTGCCAGGTGAAACTGATACTGATGTTGTGGGTATTGCAGAAACAGTTAGCTGGTTACAACGAGAATGTCGGGGTAGAGGGAGAAAACCTTTAAACTTTAACTTAACGATTTCTAACTTTACACCTAAGCCTCATACTCCTTTTCAGTGGCATTCCGTGTCTACTACAGAGTTTAAACGGAAACAAAGCCTGCTCAGGCAAGAATTTCGCCGCATTAGAGGAGTAAAGGTGAATTTCACCGATGTCCGCATTTCGGCAATGGAAGACTTTGTAGGTAGAGGCGATCGCACTTTAGGAAAAGTCGTCCGTCGCGCCTGGGAGTTGGGTGCAGGAATGGATTCCTGGTACGAAAATTTAGATGCAGCCTTTGGTGCTTGGGAGTCAGCCATAGCCGAAGCTGGTTTAGATGGGAAATACCGTCTGGTAGAAGCAGCAGGGGAGCAGGAAGCAGGGAGCGGGGGAGATTCGTTAAATCAACCTTTACCTTGGGACCACATTGACACCGGCATCGATAAAAAATGGCTCCAGTCAGACTTAAACCGGGCGTTAGCAGCCGCAATAGTACCTGATTGTTCTTTTGAAGGTTGCTCTCATTGCGGTGTCTGCGGCACTGATTTTGGACACAATATTGTGATTCCGCCGCCGGCAATACCAGAATTTGCTGGTAACTTTGTGCCTAACACCACTAAAACTCAAAGATTGCGTGTCTGGTTTGGCAAGCAAGGATCAATGGCTTTAGTCAGTCACTTGGATTTGATGCGTCTGTTTGATCGAGTCATCCGCAGAGCAGGCTTACCAATTGCTTTTACTGGTGGATTTCATCCTAGTCCCCGAATTGCGATCGCCAGTGCTTTAGCTCTAGGAGCTACCAGCAGTGGAGAAATTGTAGATTTTGAGTTAACCCAGTCAGTGGAAGTTGAAACCTTCCGGCAACAACTAATTCAGGAACTGCCCACAGACATCCCTGTATATAATGTGGCGCAGATAGATTTAAAAGCTCAAGCAGCTAACCAAGTCATGGAGGCAGCAGATTATTTAATTACCGTGGCCACACCCACAGAGGTGACAGATGTACAATGGCAAGACTGGATTGATCAGATCAAAACCAAAAATGAGCTGTGGTGGGAAAAAACAACCAAATCAGGCAAAACCCAATTAATAAATCTGCGCGATCGCTTATTTGAACTGGAATTAGTAGAAACTGACACCAATGTTGCAGAGTCTACAGCTATCCTGCGTTATTTAGGTAGTTGTCGCCATGATGGTGTGATATTGCGTCCTGAACAAATCCTGTCTATGCTAGAAATAGTCGCAGGATCTGGAGACTGCGGCATGAGCGCTCAGTCAAATAGTGGAGAATTTCAACTCCTACACATTCACCGCAATCATCTAGTTTTAGGGGTATAATCGCTGATAGTAGAGCATGGCGTAAAGCCGAGCTATAGGGTAAGTTGCTAGTAGTTCTGCCTAAAGTAAAGCATCATCATGGGAATTGATTCCCTAGGTTGCGTTAGAATCAGATCAAGAGAATTTTCTGGCGCTGCATGAGATGGGCTGGTTCACATCCCTGTTCATCAGGGAGCAAAAGCGAAGATATGAGAGCGTGTCTTCTAGGATTGTATCCCAGGCAAGGCTTTGCTTTGCAACACCAAAGGCGGACGTAATGCCAAAGGTGCAACGACATATGTCTTCGCCATCCAAGCTATCGACTCAGAGAAGTCGAAGTCTGAACGGCGAGGCAGATTAAAGAACCACCTCTGTCTATAGCTATCTTGTGAACTAGTCACCTAAAAACAGGCTCCGTCAGCAACTACTTCTCTATGCTTTTTAAACAACTGCTAAATACCTCATCCCTAGATGGTAATGGTACTGCATAAAAAATCAACCACGGATGGCTGATTTATTTGCTTAAACAATATGCAGGCGTTTTGGAATAATCAGGCGTATAAACGTCACTCTTTAGTCAATAGCTCTTCCATTTTGAGCAAAGAAGTCACAATTTTTATAATCAGCAGCGCCTTTTGGGAAGAGGAGCGAAAAGGGATAACATCTCGACTGAGCGTTCGCGGAGCGTGTCGTAGACAAGCCGAAGTCAACCTCCATAGCTCTCGTTGGTGCTGCCAATTTTTGAGGAAATTGAATGCCAAAGCAAATTATCATAGCAGAACAGCATCAAATTGCTGCCGTCTTTTCTGAAGATCAAATACAAGAACTCGTTGTTGCTACTGGTCATCACCAAATCGGTGATGTCTACTTAGGTGTAGTCGAAAACGTATTACCTGGAATAGATGCAGCTTTTGTCAATATCGGCGACCCAGAGCGTAACGGTTTTATCCATGTAACTGATTTGGGTCCATTGAAGCTCAAGCGCACAGCAGCAGCCATCACAGAACTCTTAGCACCACAGCAAAAAGTGTTAGTGCAAGTGATGAAGGAACCCACAGGTTCAAAAGGTCCAAGGCTCACAGGTAACATCACCTCACCTGGACGCTATGTAGTATTGATGCCCTATGGTAGAGGTGTCAATTTATCCCGCCGGATTAAAAGTGAAAGTGAGCGTAATCGCTTGCGAGCATTAGCAATTTTGATCAAACCGGCGGGAATGGGTTTGTTAGTGCGTACAGAAGCCGAAGGCAAACCAGAAGAAGCAATTATTGAAGATTTGGAACTGTTGCAAAAGCAATGGGATGCCATTCAGCAAGAAGCACATTCTACACGTGCGCCGGCGCTACTGAATCGAGATGATGACTTTATCCAGCGTGTACTGCGGGATATGTACGGTGCTGATGTGAATCGGATTGTCGTGGATTCTAGTACTGGTTTGAAACGAGTCAAACATTACTTGCAGAATTGGAGTGGAGGACAAACACCACAAGGTGTATTAATCGACCATCACCGCGATCGCTCTCCAATTTTAGAGTACTTCCGCATCAGTGCAGCCATTAAAGAAGCCCTAAAACCCAGAGTAGACTTACCTTCTGGGGGCTATATTATTATTGAACCCACAGAAGCATTAACAGTAGTAGATGTCAACTCTGGTTCCTTTACTCGCTCGGCCACAGCTAGAGAAACCGTTTTGTGGACAAACTGTGAAGCCGCAACAGAAATTGCCCGTCAGTTACGTCTGCGAAATATTGCCGGAGTAATTGTCGTTGATTTCATTGATATGGAATCACGGCGGGACCAATTACAAGTTCTAGAACACTTCAATAAGGCACTGAAGGCAGACAAAGCTCGTCCTCAGATTGCCCAACTAACTGAATTAGGACTGGTAGAACTTACCCGTAAGCGCCAAGGCCAAAATATTTACGAATTGTTTGGTCATACTTGCCCAACCTGTGGAGGTTTGGGACATATTATGCATCTGCCGGGAGACACAGAACCCAGATTGCCAACAACCGCAGAATTACCAGATCGGTTTGTATCCTCAACTCATAAAGAACCACGTCTGCCAACGGCTCGCATTACAGAACCACGGGAAGCTTATGATAGCTTTGGCGAAATATTCGATGGAGACTCTGACATCAGTCCCTTGGATTTAATTAATCATCCCAGCTATCAAGAACCAAGCGACAGCAAGCGTCGTACCCGTGTGCGTCGTAATCGGACTGGTATCAACGGCAGCAATGGCAAAGAGGATAGCTTGCGTGGCGAAGTTATTGGTCGTGTGACTCCTCTTCCACTAGGTTTTGACAATGAACCAGATTTAGAATCAGATATTGACGTTGAACTGGAAAGATCCATACCAGAAATCCCTTCCCCTACCTTGGGTAAATCAGGTTGGCATGAAAGAGCAGAACGCACCTCCTCCTTTGCCTCTCCTCAGTCGAACACTCCACTCAGTCGAACGACGAAAGTAACCAAGGTAGAGCCAGTTAAACCAGTGGTAGAACCACCGGAAATTAGAAATGTAGAAATGACCCTAGAGGAACAAGATGTGTTCGCATTGATGGGAGTTTCTCCTTTAGTAAAGCTAGACCAGGAAGTTAAAAGTCCTAAGTCTGTAATTATTAACATTATTGGACCCGATGCAGTTAGAACTAAATCAACTCAATCAACATCCGACTCAACTATCATCAAAACAGTCAGCAATGAAGTAAACACTGAAGTCCATAGATCACAAATTGAGCTAGAACAGAAATCTTTGAGCGTAGTTGAAGAATCGAAAGATACAGCTGAGTCAATGGATGTGGACGAAAAATTCACAGAAACTCCAGTCAACAAAATCTCCACCGGTAATCGTCGTCGCCGTCGTCGTTCCTCAGCTCTAGAGTCAGATTCTTCCACGGCAGAGGATAATTAACTGTTTTATGGTCAAGACAGCGCCAACTACCGCAGATATTTGTTCGCCAACACTTCTAGACCAGCCGATTTGGTTGGAGTTATCTCCAAACCTGCGACTAAGTTCAGGAACAACTCTATCTGGGATGACCGGGTTAGTTGCAGGTATAGATGAGGTTGGGCGAGGTGCGCTATTTGGCCCTGTAGTGGCGGCGGCGGTGATTTTGCCTGCTTGTGCTTTGCCAAAACTGATTGCAGTGGGCATTAAAGACAGTAAAAAATTGTCTAGTTCTCGGAGAACTCAGCTAGCACAGCAAATTTGTGGGTTAGCGACAGACTGGAAAATTGGTTTTGCTTCCACTACTGAAATTGATCAAATTAATATTTTGCAGGCAACGTTGTTAGCCATGAAGCGGGCTGTACTGAAACTGAAGGTACAGCCTCAGCTATGCTTGGTTGATGGTAATCAACTGATTAAGGATTTGAGAATACCGCAAGAAACAATAGTGAAGGGGGATGAGCGATCGCTGACCATTGCAGCTGCTAGTATTGTTGCTAAAGTTTGGCGCGATGACTTAATCATGCGTCTAGCATTAAAGTATCCCCTATATAATTTAGACAAGAACAAGGGCTATGGTAGCCAAAAGCATTTGGTGGCGCTGCAACAACATGGGCCATCACCACTGCATCGCAAATCCTTTCGTCCTTGTCAAATTAAGTGCTGAGTTTTGAGTGCTGAGTGCTGAGTTTTGAGTGCTGAGTTTTGAGTGCTGAGTATAAACCCAGTAGCTTCCAGCCAGCTATTCATATTGTTTTAAGCGTCTTAGCGGTTGTTATAGTTACTGGTGGGCTAAATTTTTTATAACTAATGTGGCACAATTGGGGAAAATGCTAATAGTTAGGGTTTGCTGATTCACCGATGGATAAGTCCCCAGTGTCATGATATAGCACGTTTTCTGACATTTGTGATGTTACCCAACAGCGATAGTCAGCTAAAAGTTGATGTAGTAAGCGTTGTTTAACTGTCATCAGTACACTTTTGAGCAAACCATTGCCAGTTGCTTCTAAAATTGCCCTGGGAGTAAAAGAAAATGGTGGTGGTATCTCCACCTGCACTTCTAAATCGGCTCTTCCTTGTAGGCTAGTAACGCTATTTATTTGCTGCAAAGACAAATTTCCTTGTAAATTTAACGCAAAGCGCTGGTTAATATACTCAAAGCCGAGAATCTTACAACCTAGCGATCGCAAATTAATTGTGCCATTTGGTTCTGCCCAAATTCTCAGGTCTACAGTGGGCTGAATACTCAAGGACATAAAGCTTAGAGGTCGCATTTTTAAACGAAATACTTCTTCTGAAAGTTGATCTATCCGGCTATTATCAGCTAAAGCATTCACTAGACGTTGAGGTTGACGCAAATAGTATTGAATAGGAATAGGTTGTGGTGGAACATTAATTTTGACAGTTTGGCAAGCAGTAAACTGGGTAGCCATGAACTAAAAGACCCTAATTGTTGAATACTTCTATTATTGATTAAATTGATTAAATTTATGAAATGATTGATCAAAGCCACTAAACAAGGTTTTTTCGCTAAATCACAAAAATGATTAAGGACTAAACACTGTGACGATATCCATTGCCCATTTAGGCCCTCCTGGTACTTACGCAGAGCAAGCCACTATTTTTTATGCAAACTGGCTAACTAGTAACACAGAACTCACAACTATGTTATGTCCCTATTCCAGTATTGCTCAATCACTCCAAGCCGTTGCTAGTGGACAAACCCAGTTAGCTGTTGTGCCAGTAGAAAATTCTATTGAAGGGAGTGTTACTATGACAATGGATACAATGTGGCAATTAGAGAGTTTACGCGTTCAGTTAGCTTTAGTTATGCCCATTGCTCATGCTTTTATTTCTTGTGCCAATAATTTAGATAGTATTCAAACTGTTTATTCTCACCCACAAGCTTTGGCGCAATGTCAAGGATGGTTGGGGGAATTTCTCCCAACTGTGCAGTTAATACCCAGTAATTCCACGACTGAAGCACTACAGCAACTCGATCAGGACTTAACAACCGCCGCGATCGCATCCAGCCGGGCGGCTCAAATTTATAACCTACCTATATTAGCCAGTAATATTAACGACTATCCAGAAAACTGTACTCGCTTTTGGGTGGTAAGTCAAAGCCAAGACGATTTAATCAATACATCAGCTAGTGCAAGTCACACTTCCCTAGCCTTCAGTGTACCTGCAAATTTACCGGGGGCGCTACTCAAATCGCTACAGGCATTTGCTGAACTAGGAATTAATCTCAGCCGAATTGAATCTAGACCCACAAAGCGATCGCTAGGAGAATACTTGTTTTTTCTCGACATAGAAGCAGATGCCAAACAACCACAAATGCAATCCGCTTTAGCACAATTAACCACACACGCAGAAATAATCAAGATTTTTGGCAGCTATCATATCCTACCAATCACCATTGAACCATAACCCATAATTACGAATTACGTAAAGCCTGGGGCATAGCTGCGCTTAGAGCGAAGCTCCTCCGTTCGCGTAGCGTTCCGCAGGAAAGGAGGCATTACGAACTACGAACTACGAATTACGAACTACGAATTACGTTAGCGTAGCTCTCCCGTTCGCGTAGCGTTCCGCAGGAAAGGGAGCATTACGAATTATTAAAAGTGTCTTTGAGAACAGCACGCGCTGCTAAATGATTGCGAGTAGAAGTTAAAATTTCTGCTTCTCTCTCCAGGCGAAGTACAGTATCCTGGGTTTCTAATAATGCCTGTTGCTCTGATGCCACGCCATAGAGGTTACTTGCCACCCAATAAGAAAGTTCTGTGGGTAGGCCGGGTAATTCTTCGGGCAGTTCCATATTTTGTTCGGTTAACTTGGCTGAAAGACGCACTACATCACGCAGCAGTTGTTCAACTTCTGTAGCCAAAGGACGTAAATCTTTAGTTGGTGGTTGGTCTTCTAACCACTCCACTAAGCCCACACGGTAAGGTTTTTCACGAACATACTCTAAGACCCGAAATCTTTGTTGTCCTAAAGTCAACATTTTCATACGGTCATCTGGCATTCGTTGGTAATGAATGATTTCTGCACAACAACCAACATTGGCAATTGTACCTTCAACTGGATCGACCATTAACACACCGAACCTGCGATCGCTTTCCAAAATCGTGTTCATCATGATTCGGTAGCGAAATTCAAAGACGTGTAGAGGTAATGGCCTAGTAGGAAATAGAACTACTTCAGGTAACGGGAACAAAGGTAGTTCGCGAACTGCAATTTTATTCGAGGATGTCATTGTTACCTTGGTATAAATTTAATTTTAAAATTTATTATTCTCAGATTTTCCCGTACTTTGTCTATATTCTATCATTTGTTTTCCAGGCAATAAAAAGCCCTGAGATAAATTTTTCAGGGTTAAGAAAATTTTTATAGAAATGAGTTTAATACCTCCTACGTCCATCAAAATATGACCAAAGCGGCAGGGAGCAGGAAGCGGTAAGATTGACAAGTCTTCTGCTCAAAGGGTTATGAGCTATTTAGTTATGCTCAAAGGAAAAATATTTATTACTCGTAGAGAAGCCGTGCCACTTCTACCAGATGCAAGAACACAGAAATAATGTGTCATTGTTTCAGAGCAAATACATTTATGTATGGGTTCTTTTCCCGTACCCTCGCCCCTGCACTTTCCGCTACTTTGGCCCAGGACTAATGAATAACCAATAACTAAATTATAGTTTTACTTCAATGTCCACACCAGAAGGCAAATCTAGTTTCATCAGAGCATCAATAGTTTTAGATGAAGGTTGATAAATATCAATAATCCGGCGATGGGTGCGGGTTTCAAAGTGTTCCCGTGCATCCTTATCTACGTGAGGCGATCGCAGCACACAATAGATTTTGCGTTTTGTTGGTAAAGGAATTGGGCCTATAGCTGTAGCGTTAGTCCTGTTTGCCGTATCTACAATCTTCTCGCAAGATGTGTCTAATAAACGACGGTCAAAAGCCTGTAAACGAATTCTAATTTTCTGCTGCTGTAGAGTTGCCATCTTTAATTTTCCAGGTTCTGATGAGTATTTGTGATTTTTTTTGACAATTTTGGGGGATTTTGTGGTGATAGACCAGATTTTAGTCAACCGTAATTTTACATAATCCCAGCCGGAAGAGAAAGGAGCAGAGAGGAATTGTATCATCTCTGCTCCTTAGTTATGGGACAAAAAGGTGTTACTTCAGAATTTTAGAGACGACACCAGCACCAATAGTGCGTCCACCTTCACGAATTGCGAAGCGCATTCCTTGCTCAATCGCGATCGCGTTGATCAGTTCTACTGTCATTTTGATGCGATCGCCTGGCATCACCATTTCTGCTTCACTACCATCATCGGAAGTAAAGGCTTTAATTGTGCCAGTTACATCAGTTGTCCGCACATAAAACTGAGGACGGTAGCCAGAGAAAAATGGAGTCTTACGACCACCTTCTTTTTCTGTCAGGACGTACACTTCACCTTCAAATTGAGTGTGAGGAGTGATAGAACCTGGTTTGGCGATTACCATACCGCGTTCAATATCAGTCTTTTGGATACCGCGCAGAAGTACACCCGCGTTATCTCCAGCCATACCTTCTTCGAGACTCTTCTTGAACATCTCGATCCCAGTTACAGTGGTGTTGCGAGTATCTCTAATGCCCACCAGTTCAACGTTATCGCCGACTTTGACCTTCCCACGTTCAATCCGACCAGTGGCAACAGTACCACGGCCTGTGATGGAGAACACGTCTTCCACAGCCATCAGGAAGGGCTTATCTATAGCACGATCAGGAGTTGGAATGTAAGAATCTACTGCTTCCATCAGGGCGTAGATTTTGTCTACCCAGGGATCTTCACCCTTTTGAGTTTTGGGGTTAGCAGTCATTTTTTCCAGTGCTTTAAGACCGGAGCCTGTAACGATGGGGATGTCGTCGCCAGGAAAATCATAGCTAGATAATAGCTCCCGGACTTCCAATTCCACCAACTCTAGTAGTTCTGCGTCGTCTACCATATCTTCCTTGTTCAAGAAGACAACTAGACTGGGAACACCTACTTGCTTTGCCAACAAGATATGTTCACGGGTTTGGGGCATGGGGCCATCAGCAGCCGAAACTACAAGAATACCACCATCCATTTGAGCCGCACCAGTGATCATGTTTTTAACATAATCCGCGTGTCCTGGGCAATCTACGTGAGCATAGTGCCGCTCGCCGGTTTCATACTCAACGTGAGCCGTATTGATGGTGATACCCCGTGCCTTTTCTTCAGGGGCGTTATCAATTTGGTCATAGCCTTTACCTGTAGCTTGACCCATAGCGGCCAAAGTCATGGTAATGGCGGCTGTTAAAGTGGTTTTACCATGATCAACGTGGCCAACTGTACCGATATTAACGTGGGGTTTAGTCCTTTCAAATTTTGCGCGTGCCATGAATGCTCGTTTCCTTTTTTAATTAAGCGTTCCCTTTGCTTTTCGCTATGATTGCTTCAGCCACGTTGCGAGGTACTTCTTCGTAGTGGCTAAATTCCATTGAGAAGATGCCCCGACCTTGGGTCTTTGAGCGGATATCAGTAGCGTAGCCAAACATTTCTGCCAATGGGACTTTAGCAGTTACTTTGGCAAGACCATCATCAGATCCCATACCTTCAATTTGCCCACGACGGGAATTCAGGTCGCCCATTACATCCCCAAGGTAGTTTTCGGGAACTTCAACCTCAACTTTCATCATAGGTTCTAAAAGTACAGGTGAAGCTTTCAACACTGCCTCTTTCATTGCCATTGAGCCAGCAATTTTGAAAGCCATTTCTGAAGAGTCTACATCGTGGTATGACCCATCAATCAAAGTTGCTTTTATATCAATCAATGGATATCCAGCCAAAATACCGGATTCACAACTTTCCTTCATTCCTTGTTCTGCGGGGCTAATGTACTCTTTGGGTACAGTACCGCCGACAATCTTAGAAACAAATTCAAAGCCCGTACCAGGTTCGCCTGGCTCCAAATTGATCACAACGTGACCATATTGACCTTTACCACCACTTTGGCGAATGAATTTCCCTTCAATTTTGGAGACTTGTTTACGAATTGTTTCGCGGTAAGCTACTTGCGGCGCACCGACGTTTGCTTCTACTTTGAATTCTCGTAACATCCGGTCTACCAGAATTTCCAGGTGTAGTTCTCCCATGCCGGCAATCACGGTTTGATTCGTTTCTGGATCAACATGAACGCGGAAGGTGGGATCTTCTTCTGAAAGAGATTGCAGAGCTTTGGAGAGCTTGTCCATGTCATTCTTGGTTTTGGGTTCAACCGCTACCGAGATCACAGGCTCAGGAATGAATAGAGATTCCAAAATTACTGGTGATCCTTCATCAGTGATAGTATCACCTGTTAAGGTATCTTTTAATCCCAAGGCTGCTCCCAAATCACCAGCCCGCATTTCGTCAACGTCCATGCGTTCATCTGCTTTCAAAATCACCAGACGGGAAATGCGTTCTTTCTTGTTCTTGGTAGCATTAAGAACGTAGCTACCTTTCTTTAGAACACCAGAATAAACACGAACAAAGGTGAGACGACCATAAGGGTCGGCCATAATCTTGAACGCTAGAGCTGATAGCGGTTCATTGTCATCAGCTCTGCGCTCCACAGCTTCCCCAGTTGGTAATGTACCTTGGATTGCTGGGACTTCAGTTGGTGCTGGTAGATAATCTACCACTGCATCCAGCATCAACTGCACGCCTTTGTTTTTAAATGCCGAACCGCAAAGTACTGGCACAATCTTATTGGCAATTGTACCTTTACGCAGGGCTGTACGAATTTCTGCTTCTGTAAGTTCTTCTCCCTCGAAGTACTTATTCATCAGAACATCGTTGGTTTCAGCCACAGCTTCTATCAGCTTGGTGCGATATTCTGCTGCCTTTTCTTGCATTTCGGCGGGGATATCTGTTTCTTCGATATCTGTTCCTTCGTCGTTGTTATAAATATAGGCACGTTGCCGTACCAGATCAACGATGCCGCGAAATTCAGTTTCACTACCAATTGGCAGTTGAATGGCAATAGCATTAGCCCGCAAGCGATCGCACATTTGGTCGTGAACTCTATAGAAGTTCGCCCCTGTGCGATCCATTTTGTTGATGAAGGCGATTCGAGGTACTTTGTAGCGGTCCGCTTGTCGCCATACCGTTTCCGACTGTGGTTGCACGCCACCTACTGAACAAAATACTGCGATTACGCCATCTAACACGCGCATGGAACGTTCTACTTCAATTGTGAAGTCAACGTGTCCTGGAGTATCGATAATGTTAATTTGATGATCTTTCCAACTGGTACTGATTGCAGCAGCTGTGATGGTAATTCCCCGCTCACGCTCTTGAGCCATCCAGTCGGTGACGGCAGTTCCTTCATGAACTTCGCCAATTTTATGAATTATGCCAGAGTAAAACAATATTCTCTCGGTCGTCGTTGTCTTACCCGCATCTATATGCGCCGCAATACCGATATTGCGTACTTTCTCTAGCGGGATGGTACGTGCCACAGTAGCCTCCTATTATAGTTTTTGCCTCATGATAGCTTGTATATTACTCTTTGTTAAGATTCTATACTTCTACGGAAAACCGTATCTGTCTTTCTGAGTCCGCGATATACCGCTTTTATATCCACGATATACCGCCGCTTTTCTTAGTAACGATAGTGTGCAAAAGCTTTGTTAGCTTCTGCCATCCGGTGTGTTTCTTCGCGCTTACGAATTGCATTTCCGGTTTCGTTGGCAGCATCCATTAACTCATTGGCTAATTTACTTGCCATTGTCCGGCCGGGTCTAGAACGGGAGAAATTTACTAGCCAGCGTAATGCTAGAGTTGTACCTCTGTCTGAGCGCACTTCCATCGGTACTTGGTAGGTTGCTCCACCAACTCGTCGAGCTTTTACTTCCACCAAAGGTGTGGCGTTTCGCACTGCTCTTTCAAAGGTTTCCAAAGGAGCAGCACCAGTGCGTTCTTCTATAGTTTTCATGGCATCATAAACCAGCCTTGCAGCCAGTGATTTCTTGCCATGACGCATCACCCGCCGGATGATCATGCTTACCAGGCGACTGTTATATACGGAATCAGGCGGAACTGGACGCCTTTGAATAACACCACGACGAGACATACTTTACCTTTAATTCGGATTTGGCAACGAAATTATATGCTATCAGACACTGGATATAGACGGAAAAAGCCGCCGTTCAAACTTTGTCTTTTTTTCTGTACGGTTGCAGGGAGACTGACTGATTGATTTGCTCACTACAACTAGAAAAGGCGATGACATCATAAATTTTAATATTTAGATGCAACCGCTGCGATCACTTTGCTGGATACTGCTTAAAATTACTTACTATTGCCAGCTTCATCAGGTTTTAGTGAGATTTAAAATAAGCAAGCACCGCTATTTTTTCTGTGTTTTGGCTCTTTCTACCGAAACAGTTTAATCGTCATCTCATACGATTAATCGCTTATTGCCTATTTTTTCGCTTCTTTCGGGCGTTTAGTTCCATACTTGGAACGCCCTTGTTTACGGTCTTTGACTCCAGCTGTATCTAAGGTTCCACGGATAATGTGGTATCTGACACCCGGTAAGTCTTTTACCCGACCACCGCGAATCATGACTACTGAGTGTTCTTGCAAGTTGTGACCAATACCTGGAATGTAAGCTGTGACTTCAAATCCAGAGGTTAGTCTGACTCTTGCTACTTTACGTAAAGCTGAGTTAGGCTTTTTAGGTGTGGTTGTGTACACTCTTGTACAAACGCCCCGACGTTGTGGGCATTGCTTCAGAGCAGGAGATTTGGTTTTCTGACGCGCTTTTTCGCGTTCAGTACGGATGAGTTGCTGTATTGTTGGCATGAGTTACAGCGCGTAAAGCTGCTTAGAGGTCTAAGTTTTAACAAATCCTGATTATATCTTTTTTCTGGCTTTTATGTCAAACTTATAGATTTTTTTTAGTTAAACATGGCTTGCCGTAGCAATAGAGAAAGAATTACCACAGCCGCAGGTAGCGATCGCTTGAGGGTTGTGAAAGCGAAAACCCCCACCCATTAAATCTTCTGAATAATCCAATGCCAACCCATTTACATAATTAAAGCTTTTGTCATCTACGACAACTTTAATAGTGCTTAAGTCAAAGACGCGATCGTTAGCTTTTACAGTTTCATCGAAAGACAGATCATAAAACCAACCAGAACAGCCACCTAGCTTAATCGTTAATCTCAACAAAGCATTTGGCTGCTGTTTTAACTGTAATCGTCCAATTTCACTGATGGCTGCTTGACTCAGATGAATCATGGAATTTATTTTTTCAATAAAAAACCCCATCTTATGAGTGGTATAGACGGGTAAAGTACAAAAATCAAACTTGACCAAAAATCTTTTATTATTTAAGCATATCACTATATCAGTGCTAGTTTCCACCTAAATTTTGATAGGGATTGAAGAGGCAAGGAGGAGGGGAAGTCAAAAGTCAAAAGTCAAGAGTCAAAAGTATTAAATCCCTTCGCAACGAAGTAAAACCAACACATTTTTTTATTTGGCTAAAATCCTTGCTGTCTAAGGGTTGTAGAATGTGTTGATTAGGAGTTTGTACTTATTACTTATCTACCTTTTCTTTTTTTTATGCTTCCCTACCCCCTTTGTTCTTTGACGTAGTGATTTCAGGCGGTTTGCAGAAATAGTTCAGTATATTAGCTTTGAAATTATTACACCCTGAATAGCACTATTACGGTGTTAGACTTTGGTACGGGCATAGTCATCTTGGTAACGAATAATATCATCTTCACCCAAGTATTCGCCATTTTGGACTTCAATTAACACTAAAGGAATCACGCCAGGATTCTCTAAACGATGGGATGTACATTGGGGAACATAGGTTGACTCATTGTTGCTAAGTAGGACTTCTTGCTCACCACAAACGACTCTAGCTGTACCAGAGACAACAATCCAGTGTTCGCTGCGGTGATGGTGCATTTGCAGACTGAGGCGATGTCCAGGCTTGACTTCGATACGCTTAATTTTATATCCTCGTCCTTCTTCCAAAACTGTAAAAGAACCCCAAGGACGCAGCTCAGTTGCAGCAACGCCTTTATTAGCGATCGCGACGGGTAGAGGCAGAGTGTTAGTTTGTGTGGTTTCTTGAAGTTGAGCCATATTTACCTCATTGATCGACATAACAAACCGTTATTACTCTTAATTAATGGAAAAGTTGGGCGTAGTTTTACAACCGTAAAACTCATTAATTTAATTACACCTTGCTAAACATAGCAAAATTCAACTTCAATGTGTAAAGGATTACTGCCAAAACTGACATATCTATAATAAGTCTTCATCCAATAAATGGCAGCTTATCCTTAACTTTAAAATTGGTCATTGGTCATTGGGAAGTTTTTTCCGTCCACTCCCTGATTACTGTTGTTGCAGGAAAACTCCAATACCGTTGTGTACACGAGCGGCAGTATTTGGGGAACGGTCGAGTAGTTGTCCTCCCAGATAAAGGCTAGTTGAACTACCACCATCTAAATTGAGGGCGTTCACACAACCAATATTCTTCATTAATTGGGCGTGTTCCGCTAAAGTTGGCCCTAGTCCGCCAGCCCGATTGTGTACAGCCGCAATCATTAAGGAGCCGCTTGCTGTTGTACAAATGCCACTGCGAACAGCTTTTTGTCTACTAAAAGCTTTACTGAATTTTTCGCTTTGGGCATCAAGGACAATTTGATTGTTTTTTACCAACAGTGGACCGGCTCCCATAATGTGGGGATAACGGTTAAACTCAGCTGAATTAGTAGTGCTAGTAATGCTGACTGCTGTCCCAATAGGCAGTTGTGATGCAGTATTAGTTGCATTGGCACGTAAAGTTAAGAGGTAGCCATCTTGGGGAATGGGAACGGCTGTTTGACCAGCTTTTCCGCCTGGTAGCTGATTTGTCACTCGGTTGTTTTGGACAATAACCAGAATTTCGTTGTCAGTTAAAGGGGTGTAGCTAGTTCCCCAACTTGAGGTGTAACGAGCTATACCACTTTGAACGTAGCCACTATTGAGGAATAGAATTGGTAATCTCTGATTATTAGCGGCGATTAAAGTTTCTTGTAAGGTGAGACGACCGAAGTAAAATTGGCCAGAATCATTCCAAGCGATCGCTCCCCGGTTGAGAATTGGCCCTGATAACCACTGACCATCCCGACGAATTGCCCCCAAAGGTAATCTGTTATTCCGGTTGAAATAACCACCGTTAATTGCTGCTACAACAGAAGATTGCTGTGCCATTTGAATTAATGGGGCAGTACCAGTCTGAGTATTGGTTTCTGAGCTAATGGGTTTTAAGGTTAACCCAGCTTGGCGGGGATTAATATCTAACCAAACTATAGGAAAACGTTCTGTACCTAAATTGACTAATTGCTGTCGCCAGCGCAATCCAGCAGCCCAATTAATATCTCGTTGTACCAGGGCATCAGGACGCAGGTCAATTACCAAGCGGTTAGGGTTGGGTAAGGTGATGATCTGGGGAGACATCCCAAAAGGCACACTCAGACTAATAAGTGTGCGGTTGTTGACTACCTGCAATTGTCTAATTAGTGGTTCTAATTGTTTGGGTAAATTTGGTCGTGACCTTGGCGGCGCGTATTGTTGGATTAAAGCAGGGTCAGCTGTGCCTTCTAATATCACTACCCACTCCCTATTGAGTGGTGTGGTTGCTTGGGTGGTTGGCCCGTCAGAGTCAACAGGTCTATTTATGGGTAAACCTTGGGAAAGTTGCCAAGGCACTGGGCGGTCTAAATCTAAGACAATGCGAGCTGATCGGAACGGAGGATGACTTACGCCTGATGGTTGCTGACTTTGACGAATATTTTTTACTTGGGCTGGTGGAATAGCGATCGCCAAAATATTACCATTGGCTTGTAATTGCCAACCTGCTGTTTGGGCAAAATTAGTAATGTCCAGATAGCGATGCCCTTTTAATAGCCTTGTAGCTAAAACCAGTGCTTGATTTGATGAAAACCACTCTATTGGTTGTCTAGCGGCATCATTGCTGCTTAAAAAATCTACTCCAATAAACTGCCTAATAGCCCCATCACTCAAATGAGTTTTTACCTGACCATCTGTTCCGCGTTCCTGCAACCAAGCCCCTGACAAGGTACGACCGTTGAGGGTAATTTGATTCCCAGACGCTAACGCTGCGGCAGTCATGGTGCGTGACTGACCAATCAACTCTGGATGCGGTTGAGTGTTAATTAGGGAATTCTGGGCGCTAGTAGCCCAAGTAGCAGATGCAGATAATATCGTCATTGTCACGATTATGGGTATTGTCAATCGAAACAACCGTTGTTTAGCCTTTTTGCTAATAGCGCTGTCATGTTTTCTGATGCGGCGATTTGACATTTTTATCATATTTCTCTATGCACTTTTGAAAACTATAGCCACAGTCTCATAAGTTAGAACAGTTTTGATTGTTTAGAGCCTTTGTACAGACGCAATTGATCGCTTCTGTGGATTTGGCCATATCACCGAAGAGGTAGAGGCGAGTTAGAAGTTACTTTCAGCTTCCAGTTACTTAAAAACCCTTCCTCTTCTGCCCTACACCATGCTCCCTTGCCTCTTTTGACCGAAGCAATTAAGAGACTTCCAAATAAAAAAATATCCCGTCGTTTTGAGAGCAGGGGGGCAGGGAGCGGGGAGCAGGGGGAGGAAAGGTCATTTTAGTTGCAGAAATTTGGATCAACTGTTTTGTGGAGTTCTCTAAATAACTAATTGTGAGGAAATCTTAAAAAATGGCGATTTAATTTTGGCACAGATGTGATACTCTATATATTGGCTCTCTGTCTCTTATAAAATTCAAAAAGTAATCATACCACTAAAAGCACTGTTAGTAAGTGTTTTAACTATCACTTGTTGCAGTCGGACTATACAGAGTAGTTTGGGTGCTTAAAGCTGGGTGAGAACATTGAATCCTCATCAATGGATGCTATCTAAGTGAGGTATGTCTTGTAGCAATACAGATATATTGACCAGCAAACGACAATGGATGTTTCTAGGAATTGTCAAATGGTCATGTTGTGTAATACGCTGATTTTGTCAATGAATCGGGATTATTTCGGTCTTCAAAATTAAGTCGTATTGTTTGTAAGCCAAACACATTTCATTTGAAAGCTAATATTAGTCTAGAAATAGGGAATTGAGCAAAAAAATAGCTATGGCTTAAAGCCATGCGGCGCTATCACGCTCTCAATGAAAGACTGTGAGGGCAAAGGTAATTTGTCTAACATATCATTCTTCAGAACAAGAGTATAAAAAAATACTAAAGTGATTTTAACAAGGTTAACGAAGAAAAGAAATCTGGAGTTAAAATTTTTTTCACTAGATTTCGGTTGTTTATGTATTTTTTAGGGAACCAACCTTAGCAAATTTTTCTCACAAATACTGGCAAGATTTGTGACTAACCATCTCAGGAACAGGCTATGAAAGATAAAGCGATGCATCAATCACAAGAAATGAATTTTTCGGATATGAACTCTCAGGAGAATTATCAGGGACAAAGGTGGTTAGTAGAAGAACGAGATGCCTGTGGTGTAGGTTTTATTGCTCATCGCCAGAATTATGCCAGCCACGAAATTGTCACAAAAGCCTTAACTGCTTTGACTTGCTTAGAACACCGGGGTGGTTGTAGCGCTGACCAAGATTCTGGTGATGGTGCAGGAATATTGACAGCTATCCCTTGGGAATTGTTCCAAAAAGACTATACTGCGGGAAATATAGCAGTAGGAATGTTATTTTTACCCCAAAATCCCGAAATAGCGGCAAAAGCTAAAGCCACTATTGAACAAATAGCCGCAGAAGAAAAATTAACTGTACTGGGTTGGCGAGTAGTGCCAGTGCAACCTAACTTACTGGGGAGACAAGCTAGAGAAAATCAACCCCAAATAGAACAAGTTTTTCTTGCATCAACCGATAAAAGTGGTGAAGAACTGGAACGAGAACTATACATCACCCGCAGAAGAATTTTCAAAGCTACCAAAAATATTTCCGAAGAATTCTATATTTGCTCCTTGTCCAGTCGCACAATTGTTTATAAAGGCATGGTGCGTTCTGCGATATTGGGAGATTTTTATCTAGATTTAAAAAACCCAGCTTATAAGAGTGCTTTTGCTGTTTATCACCGCCGCTTTAGTACTAACACCCTGCCTAAGTGGCCTTTAGCCCAACCAATGCGGCTATTGGGTCACAATGGTGAAATTAATACTTTATTGGGTAACATCAACTGGATGACGGCACGAGAAGCCAGCCTGAATCATCCAGTATGGGGAAATCGCTGCGATGAATTCAAGCCTTTGGTTCACATTGATAATAGTGATTCAGCGACTTTAGATAACGTCCTAGAATTAATGGTGCGTTCTGGACGCAGCCCCTTGGAAGCCTTAATGATGATGGTTCCAGAAGCATACCAAAATCAGCCTTCTTTGGCTAAATATCCAGAAATTGTTGATTTTTATGAATATTACAGTGGACTGCAAGAAGCATGGGACGGCCCAGCGCTTTTAGTATTTAGTGATGGGGCAAAAGTTGGTGCGACCTTAGACCGGAATGGTTTAAGACCAGCCCGTTACGTCATTACTAAAGATGATTATATTGTTGTGGCTTCTGAAGCAGGTGTAGTTGACATCCCAGCAGCCAACATTGTGGAAAAAGGCAGACTTGGCCCAGGACAAATGATTGCTGTGGATTTAGTCAGTCATGAAGTACTGAAAAATTGGGAAATTAAACAGCGTATCGCCAAGCAGCATCCTTATGGAGAATGGTTAAAACAGTATCGTCAAGAACTGAAACATCTTGTTGATCAGCCTTTATCAGTGAATGGTAATGGTAAGAGTCATTCTCCCACAAACACAATTGTTAACACTGAGCGAAGTCGAAGTGATAAACAAACCTTACTGCGTCATCAATTAGCCTTTGGCTACACCACAGAAGATGTAGAAATGGTAATTCAGCCAATGGCGGCTGAGGGTAAAGAGGCGACTTTCTGCATGGGGGATGATATTCCTTTGGCGGTGCTGTCAGAAAAACCCCACTTGCTATATGACTATTTCAAACAACGTTTTGCACAAGTGACTAACCCAGCTATTGACCCGCTACGGGAAAAGTTGGTGATGTCGCTGAATGTGGAACTGGGTGAACGGGGTAACTTACTGGAAGTGAAGCCAGAACACGCCCGGAAACTGAAATTAGAATCGCCTGTATTGACTGAAACAGAATTGGAGGCGATTCGGTTATCAGGATTTGCGACGGCGGAATTATCAACTTTGTTTGCTATTGCTAACGGCCCCGATGGTTTGAAAGATGCTGTAGAGTCTTTGCAATCACAAGCTGCGGAATCTGTCAAGGCAGGGGCAAAAATTTTAATTTTGAGTGACCGTCACCTGGACGGAGAAAATGGTATCAATACAGAACATACTTATATTCCGCCTTTGTTAGCCGCAGGTGCTGTACATCATTATTTAATTCGCCAAGGATTGCGAACCAAAACTTCGCTGATTGTGAATACAGCCCAGTGCTGGAGTACACATCATTTTGCTTGTCTGATTGGCTATGGTGTGGATGCTGTTTGTCCTTACACAGCTTTGGATACTGTCCGCAATTGGTGGTTTGAACCCAAAACTCAAAGCTTCATGGAACGGGGTAAAATTGCTACTCTAACTTTAGATGAAGCTATCGGAAATTACCGCAAAGCCATAAATTCCGGGTTACTGAAAATTCTCTCTAAAATGGGAATTTCTCTGCTTTCCAGCTATCAAGCAGCACAAATTTTTGAAGCTATTGGTATCGGTGGGGATTTATTAAAACTGGGATTCTATGGCACAACTTCCCGCATTGGTGGGTTGAGTGTAAGGGAATTGGCGCAAGAGGTATTGTCTTTCCATAGCAAGGCTTTTCCCGAACTGACTGCGAAGAAGTTAGAGAATTTGGGTTTTGTGCAGTGTCTTCCCAAGGGTGAATACCACATGAATAACCCGGAATTGGCTAAGGCGCTGCATAAAGCTGTGGATGGGAAGCAATATGATCACTATGAGGTTTACAAACAGCATCTGCAAGGCCGACCGGTGACAGCTTTGCGTGATTTGTTGGATTTTGCAAGCGATCGCCAGCCCATTCCTTTAGACGAAGTAGAATCAGTCAGTGAGATTCTCAAACGTTTCTGTACTGGTGGAATGTCTTTAGGCGCGTTGTCACGAGAAGCCCATGAAACTTTAGCGATCGCCATGAACCGCATTGGCGGAAAATCTAACTCAGGGGAAGGCGGCGAAGATCCAGTGCGGTATAAAGTTCTCAATGATGTAGACGCAGCAGGTAAATCTCCAACTCTGCCCCATTTACATGGATTGCGGAATGGTGATACAGCTTCTAGTGCCATTAAACAAGTCGCATCGGGACGCTTTGGTGTCACACCAGGATATTTAAGCAGCGCTAGACAAATTGAAATCAAAATTGCCCAAGGTGCAAAACCAGGGGAGGGTGGACAACTACCAGGGCCAAAAGTTAGTCCTTACATTGCGATGTTAAGGCGTTCTAAGCCCGGTGTTACCCTGATTTCACCACCACCGCACCATGATATTTACTCCATTGAAGATTTAGCACAGTTGATTTTTGACCTGCACCAAATTAACCCCAAAGCCCAGGTATCTGTGAAGCTGGTGGCAGAAATTGGCATTGGGACGATTGCGGCGGGTGTAGCCAAAGCCAACGCCGACATCATTCAAATATCTGGTCATGATGGTGGTACTGGTGCATCACCTCTAAGTTCCATTAAACACGCTGGTTCACCGTGGGAACTGGGTTTAAGTGAAGTACATCGAGTTTTAATGCAAAACGGCCTGCGGGACAGAGTAATTTTGCGTGTAGACGGTGGGCTAAAAAGTGGTTGGGATGTGGTAATAGGTGCATTAATGGGTGGTGAGGAATTCGGTTTTGGTTCCATCGCCATGATTGCGGAAGGCTGTATTATGGCGCGGATTTGCCACACGAATAACTGCCCTGTGGGTGTGGCTTCTCAGAAGGAAGAACTCCGCAAACGGTTCACAGGAATGCCGGAACACGTTGTAAATTTCTTCTGCTTTATTGCTGAGGAAGTGCGTCATCTTTTAGCTAGACTCGGATACCGTTCTTTGTTGGATATCGTCGGTCGTGCTGATTTGTTGACCACACGCGCCGAGGCCAAAGTTACCAAAACCCAAGGACTCAACCTTGACTGTTTACTTCAGTTACCAGATGCCAAAAATGATCGTAGCTGGTTGGTACATGAAGAAGTCCACAGCAACGGTGCAGTGATTGATGATCAATTGCTGGCTGATGCCGAAATTCAAGCGGCTATTAGTAATCAATCGACTGTTAGCAAAACCTTACCCATAGTCAATACTGACAGAACAGTGGGCGCAAGGTTGGCAGGGGCGATCGCTACCCAATATGGTGACAGTGGTTTTGAAGGACAAATTAACCTCAATTTCCAAGGTAGTGTGGGGCAGAGTTTTGGTGCTTTCAACCTTCCTGGGATGATTCTCACATTAGAAGGAGAAGCCAACGACTATGTAGGTAAGGGGATGCACGGTGGTGAAATCATCATCAAACCACCAGCTGATGCCACATACAACCCAGCACAAAATGTCATAGTTGGCAATACCTGTCTTTATGGTTCTACCGGTGGTGTATTGTTTGCCAACGGTTTAGCCGGAGAACGCTTTGCTGTACGCAACTCCAAAGGTATGGCAGTGATTGAAGGGGCTGGAGATCATTGCTGCGAGTACATGACTGGTGGCGTAATTGTTGTTCTGGGCAAAGTTGGGCGTAACGTCGGCGCAGGGATGACCGGTGGATTGGCATACTTCTTAGATGAAGATAATTCATTCCCGGAATTAGTTAATCCCGAAATTGTCAAAATCCAGCGAGTGCTGACACAAGCCGGTGCAAAACAACTCCAAGAATTAATTAAAACTCATTGCGATCGCACTGGTTCACCAAAAGCGAAAATGATTCTGCAAAATTGGTCAGAATATTTGCCTAAATTCTGGCAATTAGTACCACCTTCTGAAGCTGATAGTCCTGAAGCAAATCCCCAAGCTGTTCTAGAAAAACAGTTGAGTTCAGTTTAATTGCCAAAAACAAGATCCCCGATTTTTATAAAAAGTCGGGGAACTGAACTTTTTAGGATTCAAAAATATAATAAATATTATTTTTCATTTACTAACAATCTTTGTTCCTTATCTTTCATTGTTAAAAGTTCTGGAACAGTCACAAAACTATAACCTTGCTGGCGAAACCTCCGAATAATTTCTGGTAATGCTTGGACAGTTTGAGAACGATTGCCACCACCATCATGCAATAATACAATCCCACCAGGTTCTGCATTCCTAAACACATTATTCACTAAGTTGGGGACACTAGGGCGTGAATAGTCTAATGAGTCGGATGACCACATAATGATCGCATATTTGCTACTTCTAGCATAGGCAGCCACCCCATTATGCATGATCCCGCCAGGTGGTCGAAACAAATTTGTTTTTACACCAGTAGTTTGATAAATCAAATTATTGGTGTGATCAACTTCATAACCAGCTACCTGTTGATTCATGAAATGATACCAATGATGCCAAGTATGATTACCAATGGCGTGACCCTCAGCAACTACCCGCTTCACTAAGCTAGGATAATTTTTAACATTCTGTCCAACGACAAAAAATGTACCTTTAATATTATTGGTTTTAAGAATATCCAGTACTTGTGCAGTGGTTTCAGGCCAAGGCCCATCATCAAAAGTGAGGGCAATTACCTTCTTATTTGTACTAAGTTTTACTGCCTTAACAGTTGCTCCTTGAAAGCGTGGTGGTGCAGCAGAAGCCAAACCCTTAATATTTGCTTCTTCCTGCCAACTGGTGAGCATTACCGTCTTTAATCCCTCAAGCCGTTGCTGAGTTCCAACTGTAGCACTAGATAAATTATTGATATCTATAGTTTGTTTGTTCTGAGCATCAGAAGCGTCAGGCTTGATGAGTAACATTAAGCTAATGCTTAATATCGCACTCAAAGCAACCAACGCCACTAATATTCCTTGTGGCCAGAGAAACGACTTACTGTTTTCCACTTCATAGCTCCTTCAAGGTACTATATAGCACACTTGCTTCTAAATATTAGATACACAAATTTTTACTGCTAATCCAGAATTTTTGGATACAGATTCACCGAAATTAAAAAATATGGGCTATGGCTGATAAGGCTTCAACTGTAAACTAAATAATCTGATTTTGAATGAATAATACACATACAATTTTTGTGGTATTTGATACTAAGACATAGCTGTAATAACCAATATTTTTTTGAGGTTTGAGTTATTCCAGTAGTTAGGGCTGGCTGAATAAATGTAACACCCAGATAAATCAAAGGTTTGAGGCTGATAAACCCGAAAGTAGGTGCAAGGTTTTTGTAGGGTGTACCATCAAAAGTGTGAATTTTGGGTTGAATAAATTAGAAAATTTGGGGATGACAGATAACTGTTCCCTGTTCCCTACCCTCACAAATAACTTTTATGCCTAACGGCACGCTACGCGAACAGCAAGCCCTACTTAAGTAGAATTTAGCACTTACTCGCATTAATTATTTTTAAAGAAAAAGTTAAAATTTTAACTGACTGACTGCCACATTTTAACTGCTTTGAAGTAGACGGACGATAATCAACTGCATATAGTTTCCCATTATTCAGGTCAACTCAGCCGTTACTCTCTATACTGTTTACGCATTGATTTTGCATAATTTTGATCAGCATTTAAGTTATTTTATAGATGCTGAGGTTTCAGTTGACTTATAGCTGAAGTTAGTCTCAATTCCCAGAATATTTTCACTTCCTAATTACCTTAGCAAGTTAATTCTGGATCATACATTATTAGTATAAAAACTTTAATGTTTATGGTTATAGTGTAAACACGTAAATTATTGATTGCTTAATAACTTAATCACAGGATTTACGCAAAATCTTGAAAAAACGTTTCGCTAAAGTTTTGCTTTAAGCGCAGCTATGCCGTAGGCTTTACGGGTAGCGCATACCACGAAAAACGCGTTGGCGCTAGTATCTCCCTTGGGGCTATGGTGTACACACAAGTAATCAAATTTAATCAAGCCCTCTCAAATCGCCCCCTATCCCCCCATTTTGGGGGAACAAGAATTTTAAAAGTCCTCATGACTTGGGGGATTTAAAATGCAGACAGATAGGACTTGTGTGTATAAGGTAGTTCCCTTTGGGCGAAAGCTATTATCTAAATCATTGTCAAAAAATTATTGTAATTTTCAGTTATGCATCCATTCCGAGCAAAAACATGGCTATTTAGCTTAGTTGTGCTATCTCTGGTTCTCTGGCTAATATTTTTGGGAAACTTACCTTTACGTGATTGGGATGAGGGTACTGTAGCACAGGTTGCCCGTGAAATTTGGCGCGCCCCAGTTGGTTCAATGCGTTGGCTTTACCCTATTTTAGGAGGAGAACCGTATCACAATAAACCACCCCTGCTGCATTTGCTAATTGCTGGGGCTTACTCTTTAGGAGGTGTGAATGAATGGACAACACGCTTACCAAGTGCAATTTTAACTGCTTTGGGAGTTCCTATTCTGTATTTAGTAGGAGGTTTGGTTTTTCAACAAAATTTGCCAGCTTTGTTTGCTGCTTTGGTTTACTTAACAATGTTGCCTGTAGTACGTCACGGTAGATTAGCAATGCTAGATGGCGTGAGTATTTCTTTTTTTTTATTATTATTATTTTTTTTATTGAAATCGCGTAAAAATCAACACTATGCTCTAGGTGTGGGTGTTTGCCTGGGGTTAATTACTCTGACAAAGGGGATGCTAGTTTTATTGCTAGGTGCGATCGCTTGTTTATTTGCGATCGCTCAGGGACAATGGACTTTAGGAAAAAACCCCTATTTTTGGATGGGAATGTTTTTCGGCACGGCTGTACCCTTAGCTTGGTATGTTGCCCAATGGCAATATTATGGCAATAATTTTTTACAAATAAATTTTCAAACACAAACCTTTAACCGTCTTGTGCAGTCTGTAGAAGGTCACAGTGGCCCTCCTTGGTACTATTTAATTGAGTTAATTAAATATGGTTTTCCCTGGCTGATATTTTTGCCGGGAGGTTTACATCTAGCTATAAAAAAACCTCATACTACCTGGGCGCGCCTAGTTCTCATCGGGACAATTGTTTATTTTTTCACCATTTCTGTGATGAAAACAAAACTCCCCTGGTATATCATGCCCATTTATCCTTTTTTAGCTTTAGCAGTTGGGGCCAAACTCAGCGAAATTTGGCAGCACCACAATTTAATTAACAAATATTGGGCAGTAATTTTGGCTATTATTGCTTTCGCAGGTGTTGGAGGATGTATTTACTTTACTGTTGCAGATCCTCAGCCTGTATTGATAGCCATGAGTCTAGTTTTGGTAATCAGTATGAGTTTAGCAGCATGGCTAATTAAACAGCGAAATCGTTTGTTTATTCCCGTGGTATTTTCGGGGATGTATTTAGTTTTAGGACTATTAATGAGTTCGCAATCCTGGATTTGGGAATTAAACGAAACGTTCCCAGTCAAACCAGTGGCGACATTAATCCGGGAAAATGTTTCACCAGGAACCAAAGTTTATACTTCTTTTGCTTATGGTCGTCCTAGTTTAGATTTTTACTGTGATTGTCAAGTCATTCCTACAGATATCACTGCTTTACAAAAAATGTGGACAGATAAATCTTATTTACTTTTAGATGATGCCAGTTTACAGAATTTAAATTTATCTGGGGGTCTAGTTTTAGGCACGTCTGGAGAACTTACTCTCATTTCGCCATCACCATCAATTTAATAATTTTTCTCGGATGTTACTGATGAGGAAAACTCAAAGAGACAATGTTGAGTCTCAGAATCATCCGCCATCTGGGGCGGGAGAGTGTCAAACTGGAAGTTGTTTGTAAATTTTAAAGCAATTGTGAAAGCTATTACTCTTGTTGGTTCTACTGGCTCAATCGGTACTCAAACTTTAGATATCGTCACTCAGTATCCAGATCAGTTTCGGATTGTCGGATTAGCAGCTGGGAGCAATGTGGAGATGTTGGCGGCTCAAATTCGGCAATTTCGACCAAGTATAGCGGCGATTTCGGCTGAGGAGAAATTACCAGAACTCCAAGAAGCTATCAAAGACCTTGATCCCCAACCAATTCTACTAGCTGGTATTTCTGGGGTGATAGAAGTCGCCCGTTATGGTGATGCAGAAACTGTTGTTACGGGGATTGTAGGTTGTGCTGGTTTATTACCCACCATCGCGGCCATTGAAGCTGGGAAAGATATCGCCTTGGCGAATAAAGAAACTTTGATTGCTGGTGGCCCTGTGGTTCTACCTCTAGTAGAAAAGCATGGTGTAAAATTATTACCGGCTGATTCTGAGCATTCCGCCATATTTCAATGCCTTCAAGGTATTCCCCAGGGTGGTTTACGGCGAATTTTACTCACGGCTTCTGGTGGGGCTTTCCGAGATTGGGATGTAGCAAAGTTAGCTCAGGTGACGGTTGCTGATGCGTTGAAGCATCCTAACTGGTCGATGGGGCGGAAAATTACCGTGGACTCAGCCACTTTGATGAATAAGGGTCTGGAAGTAATTGAGGCGCATTTTCTGTTTGGTTTGGATTATGAAGATATTGATATTGTCATTCATCCCCAAAGTATTATTCACTCGCTGATTGAGTTGCAAGATACATCTGTTTTAGCTCAACTTGGTTGGCCGGATATGCGCTTACCTTTACTTTATGCTTTGTCTTGGCCTGAGCGCATCTACACTGATTGGGAAAGGCTGGATCTGGTGAAAGCTGGTAATTTAACTTTCCGTGAACCAGACCACCAGAAGTATCCTTGTATGCAGTTGGCTTATGCGGCTGGTAGGGCTGGGGGTTCCATGCCGGCGGTGTTAAATGCTGCTAATGAGCAGGTTGTGGCGTTATTTTTAGAGGAGAAAATTAAATTTTTAGATATTCCCCGATGTATTGAATTAGTATGCGATCGCCATCAAAATGATAACTGTACAAATCCGACTTTAGATGACATTTTGGCGGCAGATAAATGGGCAAGACAAGAAGTTTTAATGGCGGCTAACAAGTTAGAATCTGCTTCACAAGTAATTTCGCTACACAAAACAACTCGATAGATCATAACATTAGTGAGGATGGTTCTTTCAATCCCACCTCCTCACTAGCGTCGCCCTTTAATCAAAAATCTTATTAGATCAAATCGGCTGTTCATTGGTTTCAAATAGTTGTATTATTTCCGCCGACTTGTACTGGTTTTAGAGGTTGGTTCTATATATTCTTAACAATACAACCAAAAAAATTTACTAAATTCTTATAGAGAAGTATTTTTTAGCCAGAAATTGTTAAATTTTTGTAGTATACTTAGTGAATAGCAATTACTTAAAAAAATACGAGAAATTTGTAATATTTATCATTTATTGGGTGCAACAAATTTTACAAAAGTAATTGTTTGACGGTTAAATAATTGACTTTAACCCTTAAATAACAAATATCTTTAAGGAATTTATATTGATGATTCCTACCCTAATTATTGCTTGGATAGTATTTGTCATATTGTTCAAAATTCTTAAAACCACTTTAAAGAATGCCTTAACAATAGCGGCAATACTGGTTTTGTTAAATATTGGTTTTGGGATTACACCTCAAGATATTTGGCATCAAATTATGCATTTTGCTCAAACAATTTCGCCGAACTGAGACGCGAATAAGACATAATTAGGGCTTGCTGAATAAATATAAAACCCAGATAAATCGAAGGTTTGAGGCTGATCAACCCGAAAGTAGGTGCAAGGCTTCGCCGTGAGCGTCAGCCGAACGGTTTTTGAAGGGTGTACCATCAAAAGCGTGAATTTCGGGTTGAATAAATTAGAAAATTTGGGGATGACAGATAACTGAAGCTGTTCCCTATCCTCACAAATAACTTTTATGCCTAACTGCACGCGACGAGAACAGCAAGCCCTAATTATTGTATAGAGTTGAAATTCTAGCTAACGCCTCTTTAACAGTTGGAGGTAGTTGACGCATTATTTTACCTCTTTCACGATCCAATCCGACTAATGTCACTTTGGCCGTAGTATATAATTCTTGTCCATCAGTTGAGACAATTCCATAATCCCAGTTCATACGGACACCAGTTACCTCAGTGATCCGGATTTTGACAATCACTGCCATTCCTAAATGAATAGCACGGTGATAGCGGATTGAAAGTTCTACAACTGGTAAATCGCAGCCTAACGCTACTAAATCAGCAAAATCAATGCCGATGGATCTTAAACATTCTACCCGTGCTTCTTCCATCCACGCGATATAAGTACCATGCCAGACAATACCAGCATAGTCAGTATGATGGGGTTGCACTCTTACAGGATATTCAAACCAACTCTC
>NZ_JAYGHH010000007.1:41247-63338 GCF_034931045.1 Nodularia sp. UHCC 0506 | reverse complement strand
GGCGTTGTTGGATGGAAGGTCAATGGCGCTGGTTGGTGGTAATTGTGCTGGAATTGGTTGTTTTTCCGACATTTTTGAATTTTTTAACAGCTATGAAGGTTTCACATCTGACAAAATTCTCCCATAAGGTTTTGATTAACGAATTTAAAATATGTGACAGTCCACCAATGAGCCAACAACCGCGTCGTAATTTTAAATAGGTAATGTGGAATCGCAACTCTAGCCACAATTACCTATTACCAATTACCGTCCATAGATTTCCAATGCGAGAGCGACTATTGGAACCTGTTTTGAGGTATCCCATGTGATACAGTCAACCCTAGTACTTTTTGGCCAGGGTTTTATTACCTGAACTAGCTGGTGTGGATTGTTTGACAAGGTTAGCCAGTTCTTGTAACTGGTTAATTGCCTCTGCACCCTCTAATTTCATTAACTCACGGTCATCTCGCATTTCTGTCCAAGTAATCCCATAATCGGATACCAAGAATCGAATCAAGTGATTATCGCCCAAGCTAACCATAAACGAAGCACTATTCATTTGGTCGCCGCAGGTATAACAGGACGCAGGATATCCGCGTCGTTCTAGTACAATTGCCAAGGCTTGTAGGTTCATTACCAAGTCTTGGACGAATTGTCGGTGTTGATGCGCTAGTCTCAGAAACACGTTTTTCCTCCACACACCACAGTGATTTGAGTCTCTTTTATATTTTCTTTAGCTTTTTTCATCCACTGGTATTGTAAACTATTCATTACATTTACCAGAATTTCATGGAATGATTTATTGACTACTTTGTTAGGGTAGGAGATAAATATTCAGCTTGCCGTATCAAACTATTCAATTTACAAGTTCGATTTATCAGACAGATTGGATAATTTTAACCTTTTCTTCATATATTTCTGTCTGATCAAATGCTTAACTCAAACGATTCCGTTTTAAGAGTAACGCAAATTTGGTATTGGTAAACAACAGAAAAGTTACGGATATCATTTTTTTGGGAAAGATACTGCCAAACTCTTCTCTGGCCAAGGCTTTAAAATCACTTCAGTATTTTTTATATCTGGTTTCAGCTTGTTAACCTATGTGTCTGTGAATGAAACGAGACTTTATATTGTTTGCGGTATTGGGTGCATATAGTTAAATACTCCTAAAATTAAGAGTTTGGTAAATGGTTTGAGGTTCGGGATTTGGGACTGTGGGTTGTTTGGGGGCAATATTTCAGAAACTTGACGGTAATTTCCACAGCAGTACTAAATATGTACCGTAAATATCTATGGTTTAATACTGAGAGTAGCTGAACATGGAATAAGTATGTTGCCATTTCGCCAGTATTTTCTATGAGCTTGTACTGAGTGCTGATTGCTGAGTATAAACCCTGTTTTTTCACGGATTTTAAGCAATCAATAATGTTTTAGGCTCCTTGGCGATCGCTATACCAAAAACCCAGTTTATACTGAAATATCAGAAAAAAAAGTTGTATTAGCGACATAAAACTTATTTTGAGCAGAGCAAATTTAAGTATAAATATGTTACTAAATTTAAACGGTTTTAACTGTGAGACTGAGAACCGCCGCTATACCTAAAAGTTGGAGTATAGCGGGGGTATTTTAATAGACTACTTCCCACCAACCGAAGGCAGGGCCGATAAAACGGATAGTTATCCAAGCGACGACGATCGCACCAATACAGAACCAGGTACTACGAGTAGTCAACTCCATAAACTTTTGGGATTGGGTTTTAGTGATAGGAACCCAAGGTAAGATGCGTGTATCTTGACCGTAGTTATCTCCCAGTGTAGTTTTACGACGTTTTGCTTCACCCATAATTAGGAATTCAAATTTAATGAGGTTTTAGGTTTAAACATAACTTGTACCAAAATTGATGATAGCGCTTGCTAGGAGGCGATCGCTCTGGAATTGACAAAACGTAAATACTCAACTAGTACCACAAGGTGTAATTCGTAATTCGTAATATTTCCTGCGGAAACGCTACGCGAACGTAATTCGTAATTCAAACGGCACAAGGGTTTTATTGATTTGGTATGGGTTGTTTATTTACGCCGTGCTGTACTAGCTGGAATCTTCATCATTAGGGTGGGAAAAGATGCTGGGATCAAGGTAGTTAATTCGTGCTAGAGGACTGAGAACAGCCAGGACTTGTGCGCCATAGCTACGATTAACTACACGGCTGTCTAGTAAAGCCACAATACCTTGACTTTCTCGAACTGGTGCGATCGCGCGTTGTAATTCATTTAAAGCCGTTGGTAACAAAAATAACCGGAACCAATCTTGATGCGATCGCTTGTAATGAGCAACTCTACCAGCCACCAGGGGATTTTCTAAAGATGGTAACGGCAAAGTGGCAATAATTAACAGATGGGGTGCAGGTAAAACCGATTGATGCGATCGCCAAAATTCCCAGCCACTGATTAAAATCCCATTTTCATCCAAACAAGTTTTTTCCACCTGTACCCGTGAACCAAACTCAGAAGCCAAAATAGCACCTACTTGAGCCTTAAGTGGCACATCTCCCACCAATACCACCGTTAAACCTGGGGCTACGGCACTCAGACAAAGTAGTGTCCGAACCTTGTGAATAAATGCGGCTTGAAACTCTGGGGTATTGGGTAGAGGTAACTTATGGGGGACATACAGTTGAATTGCTGTCCCTTGGTGATCATTAGAAAACTTCAAGCAAGTTACGTCATTTAAACCCAAACGCTGACGAAACAATGGGGCTTCAGTTTCTGGTTCCAAGGCACTACCAATTAATACCACTGGTTGCCTCTGCCAAAGAGCCTTGAGACTTTCGCCTAATTCAAGCGGGGTGTAATGTAAAGAAAACAAGCCTTGACGACGGGCAATTGTTGCCCAAACAAGATGAGAAGGGGGAAGATTTGCGTTACTGGTGGAAAATTGCGGCCAGAAATTTTTCCAAGGTGCTGGTAATGTTTCGACTGAATCCAGTGTTGAATATAGATCACTCAAAATTTCTAATTCTGACTGGAAAATTAGATAGCACTGATATGGATTAGTTGGGTGCTGAAACAGTTTATGTGTTAGCTGCGCCCGTGCAGAGCGAATTATTTCAGCTTGTTCGGGACAAGCTAACATGAGTTGATCCCAGTCATGAGGTTGAATATCTTGGGTAAGCTGATCACGTACCCAATCTTCTAAATCATCTACCCCATCAATAATCGTGGGAATACCTGGAGGAAAACTATCAGCAGATGTGAACTGTCCTTTTAACCAAGCTTCAGGGGAGGTGAGGAGTAACCCTTGAAAATCATTTCCCGGCCAAACTTCGCCTGTCCTAATGGGTTTGTTCGCTTGTAGCCACGGTTGGAGACGAGGAATTTCCACTTGCAGGAGACGTTGCTGTACTGCTGCTGGGGCGACAATAACTACAGGGCCATGCCACATCAAAGCCGATGCCACAAAACTTGTGCGATAACGACCTTGATAGCCAGAAACTGCCCCAACTTGAATTAAGGCACTACGTCCTAAACGCAAGGCGCGTGCTACCAACCTGGCCATCGTCAAATGATGGGGCCAAGAAGGAAACCCCGCCTGCGATCGCAGAAAGTTATGTAGTGACAAATGAACTTCAGCCTCAATCACAAGCTTTTCATCCTATACAAAGTGATTTCTAATTCCCATCGCCCCATTTCTATTATTCAGCTATCAGTTATGAGTTACCAGTTATAAGACTGATAACTTAGACTGTTCACTGTTCACTGTTCACTGATTAAATTATGCCAACATACACAGGAATCTCCAGCGAAGCCTTCAGACATCCACTGGATAGCCAAGCCGAGGAAGCTTTACGAAACTTACCGGGATTTGATTTAATAGCTCGTAAATTTGTGGAATTTGTCTACGAACGCCCTCAGTTAGTCTATCTAATGGGCAATGCCATCCAAGTAGGGCCGCGGCAATATTCCACTATTTACCAGATGTTCCGCGAATGCGTGCGAGATTTGGACATTTACCCAGAACCTGCTTTGTTTGTCGTGCAGAACCCCCAAGCAAATAGCTATGCCCTGGGGCAAGAGAATCCTTACATAGTCATAAATACAGGGATACTAGACTTACTCGACGAAACCGAGATTCGGGCGGTATTAGCCCATGAACTGGGGCATATTAAATGTGGTCATACTATTTTAATTCAAATGGCGATGTGGGCGATGAGTGCTGCTTCCGCCTTGGGAGAATTAACCTTCGGTATTGGCAATTTCGTCTCTCAAGCTTTGATTTATGCCTTTTTTGAATGGCGACGCAAAGCCGAGTTAACCGCAGATCGGGCGGCTTTGTTAGTGATGGATGACTTAAATATTGTCATGTCATCCATGATGAAAGTTTCTGGTGGCAGTATAAAATATGCTCATGAATGCAGTTTACAGGAGTTTATTAAGCAGTCAGAAAATTATCATGCACTGGATGAAGACGGATTAAATCAGGTTTATAAATTCTTGATCTATAACGGCGCTCAAGGTACGATGTTGAGCCATCCTTTCCCTGTGGAACGCTTACGGTATTTACAGGAGTGGGCAGTATCAGAAGAGTACAAGCAAATTCGCCGAGGAAATTATCAGCGAACAGCATCAGGCGCTGTAAATGTTGCCGCCGAAACCTCGCCACAGGAAGTAGAAACCTTACGAAAACAAATTGAAGAACTGCAACAAGAAATTAACAAAATCAAAAGGTCTGAGTAGGCGCGGGTTTAATTTGCATAATCTGGGCGGGCAAGACTTGTACTGAGCTTGTCGAAGTATGCCCACCCCATAAGGGTTTAATCTAATCTCAATATGCAAACTAGATGTTTTTCATCTGATTAAACTTTTAACCTGCATAAGATAGCGGTATAGGCAATGTAGAGGCTTTTGGGATGGACAAATAAAAAAATATCCCAAACTTAAATTTCTTGTGGAGCGAGCATCTTGCCCGCTAACCGTTGCGAAAAAGTTTACGTATATTTTATGACTCCATAAAAATTTCCCCAGCATTTTTGTAAGGTAGACATCTTACCTATCGACACAGGCTGTAGCATAATTTATCTTTCCAGATTCCCTGACGTTAGATAATACTTTCTAGGTGGACTGCTGTCCCCTTAACTAACACAATGGAAAATTGCTGAAATATATCTCAGCACAAAATTTGATATAGGCAACTTCTCAATATGGCAATTCACCTGATAAAACGGCTAACCGTATTCGCTAGTATTCTGGCTTTTGTAATTTTGATTCCGGGAATTGCCCTGGCTGCACCAGTTCCAATTAATCCTACTTCTAGTATCATTTTTGTCCAACTTGTCAACACAACTACTGAGTCTAGTTTATTTTCAAATACTAATCTGACACCGCAACAGCAGCAACAAATCCAGGCTGTACGTCAGAGAAGAAATAGAGAAATCGGGGCAGTATTGAATTCATCCCAACGAACCAAACTGTCTCACAATATGCGTGCTGGCGATGACATCAATCAGGGATTAGCAAAACTCAATTTGCCACCAGAACAAAAAGACCTGGTAAATGCAATCATGGAATTTACTAACCTGAAAATGCAGGCCATTTCATCTCGGTATTCAGTACGCATAGGGCAAAATTGAAAATCTCATGGAATATCTCTAACACAGAATGTTGAGACGTTCCATGCAACGTCTTTACAAGGGTTGTGGAAAAAGCATACTTAATTTATACTCCCCTAGCATTCTTGAAGTAGACCACAGATCAAAAATATCTATGACTGTCAACTTTTGCAGCATCTATAATATATCTTGCCCTATTTAGTCCCTTACCATGTCGGAAGAAGATATCCGTGCCGCCAGGCTGGAAAAAGTCAACCAACTCAAGCAGTTAGGATCTAATCCTTATGCCTATCGTTGGGAGTCTACTCATCACACAGCCGAATTGCAAGCAAAATTTGTTGATTTACCCAGTGGTGAAGAAGTTGATCTAGATGTTGCCATTGCTGGACGCATTATGGCGCGTCGGGTTTTCGGTAAACTGGCTTTCTTCACGCTGCAAGATGAAACTGGCACTATTCAACTTTACTTAGAGAAAAGCCGTATCCAAGAATGTATGGCAGATGCTGATGCTGATGCCTTCGCTCACCTCAAACAACTTACAGATGCAGGTGATATTCTGGGAGTCAAAGGCACTATTAAACGGACTGAAAAGGGCGAATTATCTGTCTACGTCAAAGAATACAGCATCCTGACAAAATCCCTGTTGCCTCTACCCGACAAGTGGCATGGTTTAACGGATGTGGCTAAACGCTACCGTCAGCGCTATGTTGATTTGATTGTCAACCCCGAAGTGCGGCAAACCTTCCGCCGTCGCGCCCAAATTACTGCCGGGATTCGTCGCTATTTGACAGAACGGGATTTTCTGGAAATTGAAACGCCTGTTCTGCAAAGTGAAGCTGGTGGTGCTGATGCGCGTCCGTTTGTGACTTACCACAACACCTTAGATATGCAGTTGTATCTGCGAATTGCTACAGAACTTCATTTGAAGCGGTTGATTGTCGGTGGTTTTGAAAAGGTATTTGAATTAGGGCGAATTTTTCGGAATGAGGGCGTATCGACTCGCCACAATCCCGAATTTACCTCAATTGAAGTTTACCAAGCCTATGCTGACTACCACGACATGATGGCGCTGACAGAGGGAATTATTACCACTGTTGCCCAAGAGGTACTCGGCACACTACAAATTACCTACCAAGGCACACCGATAGATTTATCAGCACCTTGGCGACGGGTGACGATGCACGATTTAGTTAAAGAATATACAGGCTTGGATTTCAATTCTTTCTCTACATTGGAAGAAGCGAAAGCAGCTAGTAAAAATGCGGGTCTGCATGGTATAGAAGATGTGCCATCAATGGGCAAACTTTTGAATGCAGCTTTTGAACAAAAGATAGAAGAAAACTTAATTCAGCCGACTTTTGTCACAGATTATCCTGTAGAAATTTCACCTTTAGCTAAACCTCATCGTTCTCAACCGGGTTTGGTAGAACGATTTGAATTATTTATTGTGGGGCGTGAGACTGCTAACAGCTTCTCGGAATTAACAGACCCAGTGGATCAAAGGGAACGTTTAGAAGCCCAAGCTGCACTGAAAGCTGCGGGTGATTTAGAAGCCCAAGGTGTCGATGAAGACTTTATCACGGCTTTAGAATACGGAATGCCGCCTACAGGTGGTTTAGGTATTGGTATTGATAGGTTGGTGATGTTATTAACTGATTGTGCCAGTATTCGGGATGCGATCGCCTTTCCGTTACTCAAGCCAGAATCATAAGTTTGTAGTGCGGGCAAGATGCCCGCTAATTTTGTAATTTATATTTAAATATTAAAAATATTATTTGTGATATTTAAACTTTTTTAACTGATTACTCTGAATATGATGCAATTAGTGTTTATTGCATTTTTTTATCAGGTGTTATCTAACTAATAAAAATGCTGTGTTCTTTGGACAAAGCATCATGCCTATAAATTCTCATCTCATACCATTTTGTGCAGATGGGTAGAAAGCGACCTTAACCAAGGGCAGGTAAACAGGGAGCAGATGTTAATTATAGGCAAGTTTTGCCCTGTCAAATTTTGGGAATCTCTGGAGATAAACATCGTTAAATCTTGTTCTCAAATATTCGTTGATTTTATCCTAGAGGAGATTTGATCATGGCAAAAATGGCTATTTTCTATGGCAGCACTTCCGGTATCACTGCATCACTCGCCACAAAAATTCACGAATATTTTGGCGAAGATTTGTGTGATATTTACAGCATGGAAGAAGATTTTGACGGCGTTGAGCAAATGCTGGAATATGATTATTTGCTTTTTGGGTGTTCTACTTGGGGTGCAGGTGAAGTGCAAAATGATTGGCGCGACCCTTTATTTGATATGTCCATTGAAAAACCGGATTTTTCAGGTAAAACTATCGCCTTATTTGGTGCGGGAGATTATGTCACTCACGGCGAAAATTTTGTTAGCGCCTTGGGTATTTTATACGACCATTTCCAAAAATTAGGTGCAACTTTAGTCGGTGAAATTCCCTTAGATGGTTATACTTATGAATATTCATTTGCTGTCCGCAATGATAAGTTTGTGGGTTTACCCATTGATGAAGTGAATGAAAGTGACAAAACAGACGAGCGCATTGCAAATTGGTTGGAAGTATTGAAACCACATTTTCCAAGTACATCTTTGGAAGCTGCTTAAATCAATTAACAGTTAAAATTTATCCCCTAGTAGTGGCGTGGCTATCCGAAAATAGTGCAGTAAAAAAGTTTATTGTTGCACTTTAGCGTCTTCTAATCGATAAATCTCATCCACCATTTTCAGTGTGTCATTCCAGTAAGGTGCGTTACGACTATATCTAACGCACTATTTTTATGACTCAATCTTTGAGCCGCTTTGTTGCATTCACGGATTTTACATAAAATTCCTTAAAGTAAATTCTGCTTGAATTTCAGACTTTACCTAAATCTAAAACGCCTCTTAATTTCCGAATGCTTGATTATTCTGTCAGGTTAAAGCGTCAGTATAAATGTCCTGTGACTCAGGTGTTAATATTTTTGCAGAAAACTGATAACGCAGTCGTTTTTACTGAAGAATATCGAGATAATACTACTATTCATAAATTTGAGGTTGTGCGTCTTTGGGAACAAGATTCAAAGATATTTTTAGATAATCCCGCATTATTACCTTTAGCAACTTTAACTCGAACTGATTCACCTCAAACTTTATTATCTCAAGTAGCCCAAAAATTGCTACAATTCCAGATAACGTCTTTTTGGTGATGTTAATGATTCCTTAATGACAAAGGTAAGAAATTTATTTGCTGATGATTTAGAAGATTTAGGCGAAGCATTATTTGATTTTTCCGAAGTTGCTGATTTGGTAGTTTGGTTAGAACAAAAAAATCAGTAACTAATCAAGTTGATAAATTTTAGAGGCGTTACCCATAACATCTCTACATATTTAATAATATTTATATCTTGAATGATAAAGTTAAACTTAGACAGACTTTATCGATTTATCAATGATTGCTAACACTCTAATAGATAAAACATGGCATGGCAAACTTAATTTAGTTTATGCCGATCGCCTCAATAGTACCCAATTAATTTACAATCACAATCAAGCCCCCCTGAAGATACAACGGCCTTTTTATCCAGAGGGTGCGAAAATTTGTCATAGTGTCATATTACACACGGCTGGGGGTGTGGTGGGAGGCGATCGCCTATCCTCTAATATCCACATCCAAGCTAATGCACAAGCTTTAATTACTACAGCCGCAGCTAGTAAAATCTACGGTACTAACGGACTGCAAGCTAGGCAAAATATTGAAATCCAAGTTGATGCAGGTGCTTGTTTAGAATGGCTACCCCAAGAAACAATTGTGTTTAACGGGGCGATTTATCGGCAAGATTTACGGGTAGAATTAGCACCTAGTGCTAGTTGGTTAGGTTGGGAAATTACCCGATTTGGTCGGACTGCTAGAGGCGAAAAATTTTTACAGGGAGAATGGCGATCGCATACGGAAATTTGGCAGCAAGGCGTACCCTTGTGGATTGATCGCCAATACTTACCAGGTAGCGAAGCAGTTTTTCACAGTCCTCACGGCTTGGCTGGACAACCCATAGCAGGTAGTCTGGTTTGGGTGGGAAGTGATGTTTCTGCTGAATTTTTGGCAAAAGCCCGCAGTTTATGGGATGGTTCTGGGGAAGTAGGTATGACTCGGTTACAAAATGGATTTTTGTGTCGATATCGTGGTGCTTCTACGTCTGAGGTGAGAAACTGGTTTACGGTTGTCTGGGAGTTGCTGCGAGGGGATTTTTTACATCGTGGTGGCTGTGTACCCAGAGTATGGCAGGTTTGAACCGCAGAGGCGCAGAGAACACAGAGGAAGATCAGAATGCAATTGACACCGCAAGAAAAAGATAAGTTATTGATTTTTACGGCCGCTTTGTTAGCTGAAAGGCGTAAAAATCGGGGTTTGAAGTTGAATTATCCAGAGGCGATCGCCTATATTTCGGCGGCGATTTTGGAAGGTGCAAGAGATGGACAAACCGTAGCAGAATTGATGAGTTATGGGACTACTCTGTTATCACGGGATGATGTGATGGAGGGTATACCGGAAATGGTGCATGATGTGCAGGTAGAAGCAACTTTTCCTGATGGAACTAAGTTGGTAACTGTCCATAATCCGATTAGATAATTATTACAAAAAGGTAAAACTATGATTCCAGGGGAAATGATTACTCCAAATGGTGAAATTGAGTTAAATACTGGTCGTTCTATTATTAAGTTAATGGTGGGAAATACAGGCGATCGCCCGATTCAAGTCGGTTCACATTTTCATTTTTATGAAGTGAATGCAGCATTGAATTTTGATCGAGAACAAGCACGGGGAATGCGTCTTGATATTCCGGCGGGAACAGCAGTGAGATTTGAACCGGGGGATGAGAAGGAGGTGAGTTTAGTTCCCTTGGTGGGGAGTCGTGAAGTTTATGGTTTTAATGGGAAGGTTAATGGGAAGATTTAAACGCAAAGGTTCGCAAAGGTAAGCGCAAAGGTTCGCGGAGTTAGAGGTTGTTGGCTACGCGTTTGATTCCTTCTTTGAGTTGGAGGACGTTAAAGTTGAGGAGGAGTCCGAGTTTACAATTACTGAGTTTGAGGTAGGTTAAGAGTTGGACTGAGTGAATTGGTTGGAGTAATTCTACAGATTTGACTTCGATGATTACTTTATTTTCTACTATTAAATCTAATCGATAACTGCAATCCAATTCCACCTTTTCATACACAAGCGGTAATGGAACTTGCTTCCTGACATTAAACCTCTTCCTCAACTCATAATACAAACACTCCTCATAAGCTGACTCCAATAAACCCGGTTCCAACGCCGTATGCACCCGCATTCCACAACCAATAATCGCCCCACTCAAATCATTCTCATCCATACTCCGCGTACCTTTGCGCGTACCTTCGCGTACCTTTGCGTTTAAATCCTATCACTATTATGCCTTACAAAATCTCTCGTCAAGCCTACGCCGAAACCTACGGACCCACAGTAGGCGATCGCATTCGATTAGCAGACACAGAACTATTTATCGAAGTAGAACAAGACTTCACCACCTACGGCGACGAAGTGAAATTTGGTGGCGGTAAAGTCATCAGAGATGGAATGGGACAATCCCCAATTTCTAACGCTGATGGCGCAGTAGATTTAGTCATTACTAATGCTTTAATTCTCGATTGGTGGGGTATTGTTAAAGCCGATATTGGTATTAAAGACGGCAAAATTTTCAAAATAGGGAAAGCCGGAAATCCCTATATTCAAGATAATATAGATATTATTATTGGCCCTGGAACCGAAGCTTTAGCCGGGGAAGGAATGATTCTCACTGCTGGCGGAATTGATAGCCACATTCATTTTATTTGTCCCCAGCAAATTGAAGTGGCGATCGCCTCTGGAATTACTACCATGATTGGTGGTGGTACTGGCCCCGCTACCGGCACAAACGCCACCACCTGCACCCCTGGCCCCTGGAATATGTACCGGATGTTACAAGCGGCTGATGCTTTCCCCGTTAACTTAGGATTTATGGGTAAAGGTAACGCCAGTCAACCCCAAGGAATTATCGAACAAGTGTTAGCCGGCGCAATGGGGTTAAAACTACATGAAGACTGGGGAACTAACCCTGCGACCATTGATACTTGTTTGGGTGTTGCAGATGAGTATGATGTGCAAGTGGCAATTCATACCGATACATTGAATGAAGCCGGATTTGTCGAAGATACCATAGCAGCTTTCAAACATCGGGCAATTCATACCTACCACACCGAAGGCGCAGGGGGTGGACACGCACCAGATATTATTAAGGTTTGCGGACAAGCCAACGTTTTACCATCTTCTACTAATCCCACACGCCCTTACACTGTCAACACCCTAGAAGAACACCTAGATATGTTGATGGTGTGTCATCACCTCGATTCCAGCATTCCCGAAGATGTGGCTTTTGCTGAGTCTCGCATTCGCCGAGAAACCATCGCTGCGGAAGATATTTTGCATGACTTAGGCGCATTTAGTATGATTGCTTCCGATTCCCAAGCAATGGGGCGAGTCGGTGAAGTGATAATTCGCACTTGGCAGACATCCCACAAGATGAAGGTGCAGCGAGGAAGTCTTGCCAGAGATGGATTTGCAGATAATAATCGCGCTAAAAGATATGTTGCGAAATACACAATAAACCCAGCAATTACTCACGGTATTGCTGAGTATGTTGGTTCAGTGGAAGCGGGGAAACTAGCAGATTTATGTTTATGGCGACCAGCATTTTTTGGTGTCAAACCAGAAATAGTGATTAAAGGAGGAATGATTGCTTGGTCACAAATGGGCGATGCTAACGCCAGTATTCCCACACCTCAGCCTGTGCATAGCCGACCCATGTTTGGCAGTTTTGCTGGGGCGCGTCACGCCACATCTTTAACCTTTGTTTCCCAAGCGGCTTTAGAAAGAGAAATTCCCACTCAGTTAGGATTAAAAAAATCTGCTGTCGCCGTTTCCGGGACACGCCAAATCAGTAAACGAGATATGAAGCTAAATGATGCTTTACCACATATAGAAGTTGACCCAGAAACCTATCAAGTCAGGGCTGATGGTGAATTGCTAACTTGTGAACCCGCAACCGTTTTACCAATGGCGCAAAGATACTTTTTGTTTTAGAAACTTCCAAACAAAAAACCTCTCAAACTCTCATAACTCTGTGTACTCTGCGTCTCTGTGGTTCGTTTATTCCTTAGATCATGACCGAACAATATACAGATTACGATAGTCCCTGGAAAGAAGTAATTGAACTCTACTTTCCCAAATTTCTAGAATTCTTTTTCCCCCTAGCAGAAGCTGCTATCGACTGGACACGTCCCTACGAATTTCTGGATACAGAATTACAACAACTAGAACCTGATGCCGAAATTGGTCGGCGTTGGGTCGATAAAGTAGCCAAAGTTTGGTTACTTGATGGTCAAGAAGCCTGGGTATTAGTTCATGTAGAAGTTCAAGGTCAATATGACAGCAAATTTCCTGAACGGATGTATACCTATAATTACCGCTTGTTTGACCGTCATAAAAAGCCAGTGATTAGCTTGGCTGTTTTAGCCGATGAACAGTCAAATTGGCGACCTTCCAGCTACAGCTATCAATTAGGGGGATGTCGGGTAAGTTTAGAATTTCCTATCGCCAAACTTTTGGACTATGAACAAGCATGGGAAACTTTAGAACAAACTACTAACCCTTTTGGGATAATAGTAATGGCGCATCTCAAGACTAAAGCGACCCAACGAAACCCAGAAAGTCGGCTACAGTGGAAATTAAGCTTAGTTAAACAGCTATTTCAACGGGGTTACAGCCGAGAAGACGTTCTGGAATTATTTCGCTTTATTGACTGGGTAATGTTATTACCAGAAGAATTAGTACTGAGTTTTAAAACAGAAGTAAAAAGTTACGAGGAGGCCAGTAGAATGCGGTACGTAACAAGTATTGAAAGGTTAGCAAAAGAAGAAGGAGTTGAACAAGGTATTATCCAAATGGGTAGAGATAATTTGATCGACATTCTCGAAACTCGTTTTGGAGAAGTCCCAGATTCCATTGTTTCAGTTATCAATACCATAGAAGAAGCATCTGTATTGAAAATGTTGCTCAAAAGAGCGATCGCCATTCCTTCTACAGCAGAATTTCAGCAAATTTTAGATGATTTAACTACTAGGGAATGACTGTAGATATAGATTTGTTTGAACTAAAAATAGTTCAAAAATTTCATTGCTACCAGAAATCACGATTGAGTTTAGCAAGGCTACACCTAACACTTTGCAATCCTTACCAACTTTACTCAACAGCCTGTGCTGCAATAACCTATTATGTTGATGTTGTCCAGCCTAGTTAAATTGCCAATTATTTAAATATTGCTTAGAGATAATCTTTTCTAAGGATTATCCGATTACCGAGGGGTTATCTGCTTTGCAGCAGCGCTTATCGCGTCAGCGCTGACTAGTCAGTTTGCTAAAATCTTGACGATAAAACTTATACAAAAGCATAATATCATTGCCACAAGATCACTGACTCTCTAAACCTCAGTACCTCATGAATTCCCCATCTTCTCGCTTTGACAAAATTCTGGTTGTGGATGACTCCCCTGATAATGTATTTTTGATCAAAACAATTTTGGAGGGAGAAGGCTACATTATTAGCACCGCAGAAAATGGTGCTGATGCCTTATTAGAACTGGAAAAATCACCTTGTGACTTGGTATTATTGGATTTAATGATGCCAGGAATGGATGGTTACGAAGTTACTAGACACATTCGTGGAGATACGAAGTTTCAACCATATATCCCCATACTGTTGATTACAGCCCACGATGCGCCCAATGTTGCTAAAGGTCTAGACTTGGGTGCTGATGATTTTATCCGCAAACCTGTAACAGTCGATGAATTATTGGCAAGGGTGCGATCGCTCTTACGATTGAAGCGTAGTATGGATGAACGCGATGAAATTGATCGTCAGCGCCAGGATTTTGTTTCTCGCCTTACCCACGATTTACGCACACCCTTAGTAGCAGCTGATCGAATGTTGATGCTGTTCCAGCAGGGTGCTTTGGGAACCTTGTCACCACAAATGAAAGAAGTGATCACCATCATGGCTCGTAGCAACGTTAACCTGCTATCTATGGTGAATACTTTATTAGAAGTTTACCGCTTTGAGGCAGGTCGCAAAACCCTGATGTTTCAAGCGGTTGATTTAAGTCAGTTGCTGGAAGAGGTGGTTAGTGAACTGACACCTTTAGCACAAGACAAAACGCTATTGATAAACCTAGATTTGTCTGAGGATTCCAGCACAGTTATCGTCATGGGCGATCGCTTAGAACTGCATCGTTTATTTACAAATTTAATTGGTAATGCTATCAAATTTACAGAATTCGGTTCAATAAATATCCGGTTTAACACGCAAACTCAAAGCAACAGAATTAATATAGAAATAGCTGACACAGGTATGGGTATTCCACTTGAAGAACTAGCCACGTTGTTTGAAAGATTTCGTCAAGGAAGTCACAAAAGTTCTGGTAGTGGCTTAGGATTGTACCTTTCTCGTCGCATTGTTGAGGCTCATCAAGGTAATATTATAGTAAATTCTAAGTTAGGCAAAGGTAGTGTTTTTATAGTTAGTTTACCTATTAAACAGTAAGTAAACACAATCATAAATGATGATTTATAATTTTTATTTAAATATAAATTGTTTATATATTAAGTTTTATTAAATTAATATTTAAATATTTTGTTATAGTAATATTTAGACTTTCAAAAATGACAAAATAGAAAATATAGGAATCCGGTTTGATTGCTGTATCTTGAGTGGTGTAGCCATATTTAGGGAACAGCGAACAGAGAAGAAGGAATCAAGGTATAGGTCGTTTTGTATGGCTTACGCCACGCAAGCTATCAAAATTTAAATAGGAGTTCTATATGATTACTAATGAATTATTAGATATAGCTGCAATTATCGACAAACAGCGTAATTTTTTTCAGACGGGCAAAACGAAAAATTTAAATTTCCGCTTGGAACAACTTAAAATTCTGAAACAAGCAATTGTTGAGAATAAACAAGCAGTCATTGCAGCACTACAAGCAGATTTACATAAACCGGAATTCGAGACTTATGCTACAGAAATTGGTGTAGTCAATGAAATCGATGATGCGATCAAACATCTTAAAAATTGGACTAAGCCAAAAAAAGCACCAGTTCCCTGGAAATTTTTCCCCTACTCAGCCAAAATTTATCCAGAACCGCTAGGAGTTGTTTTAATTATCGGGCCTTGGAATTATCCCTTGCAACTAATTATCTCACCTTTAGTCGGTGCGATCGCGGCAGGAAATTGTACAATTCTCAAACCTTCAGAAATTGCACCCCATACCTCTAGTTTGGTGGCTGAAATAATTGGCAAACATTTTCACCCAGATTATATTGCTGTAGTAGAAGGAGATGTAGAAACCAGTCAACAACTCCTAGCCGAAAAATTTGACCATATCTTTTTTACTGGTGGTACAGCTATTGGCAAAATTGTCATGCAAGCAGCCGCTAAACATCTCACACCAGTGACTTTAGAATTAGGTGGTAAAAGTCCTTGTATTATCGATACTGAAATTAATTTAGAATACACTGCCAGACGCATTGTTTGGGGCAAATTTCTTAATGCTGGACAAACTTGCATTGCGCCTGATTATCTTTTAGTTGATCAAAAAATTAAACCAGATTTGGTGGATGGGATTAAAAAATGCCTCAAGGAATTTTATGGAGATAATCCGGCAACTAGTCCAGATTATGCTAGGATTATTAGTCAAAAACAATTTGATAGGTTGGCTAACTTAATTAAAGATGGCGAAATTATTATTGGCGGAGAAACCAATTCTGAAGAACGTTATATTGCGCCAACCTTACTTGACCATGTTTCCTTAACAGATTCTGTCATGGAGGAGGAAATATTTGGCCCTATTTTGCCTATTCTAGAATATACAGAGATTACAGAAGCGATCGCCTTAATTAACTCGAAGCCAAAACCCTTAGCTTTATACTTATTTACTCAAAATAAAAACCTGCAAAAACAAATCTTACAGTCAACCTCATCCGGTGGAGTTTGCATCAATGACACAGTTATGCAGGTTGGTGTCTCATCTTTACCCTTTGGTGGTGTAGGTGATAGTGGAATTGGCAGCTATCACGGTAAAGCCAGTTTTAACACTTTTTCCCATTACAAAAGTGTGTTAAAAAATTACTTCTGGCTAGATTTAAACTGGCGATATGCACCATACAAAAACAAATTATCGGCCTTAAAGCGAATTGTAGGTTAAAACCTCAAACTCTAATTATTTAGTGAGTAATGGGTAACGGGTTTCCCCAATTACTCATTACCCATTTTTTTCTATCAACCCGATGAGCTTTTGCAGACTACCGATGATTGATATAGCAATCAAAAAAGTAAAGAAAAAGCGCTTATATAGTAGTAATAAATTTAGCAGGTGGCTTTTTCTCACTAGGGAATTATGATTCTGCTTCCTCTTCTTCTGTGCTGGGATAGACAAAGGTAGAACGTCCAGTCAAAATTGACTTGCCTAGAGAAAGAGCCTTTTGAGCTTCAACAGCAGCTTTATGTCTCCAGGTGGCGCGACGTTTATCTCGTTTGGATTTTGATGTTTTCTTCTTAGGGACAGCCATAGTAGCGGATATCGCAATTCTTGACAACCTTCCTATTCTAAGCCATCAATTCGACTTTTATAGATAGGGATTGGGAAGAGGTAGGCAGGGAGGGGAGAAGAGGAAACTATTTTGCCTAATTAGCAGGAGAATTAGGAGCATTGTCTGTGGTATTGGTGGGAGTTGTGGCTGGCTCTATGATGGGGGCTGCTGGAGCTGTATTGGAAATTGCTGGTGGTGTGTCAAATAACAGGAGCGATCGCGCTGTTTTGAAATAAGTTGCCCAACGTTTGGGGTCGGGGCGGGCGCGCCATTGCTGGCGACTAACTTCTAAGGACAAAATCGGTGCGATCGCGCCATCACTTTCTACAGTGACGATTACTGAAACATCTGTAGCTAATATATCTGTATCAAAGCTACGTTGAGCAGCAGCTCTAGAAATTGCTTCAGCTCTGCGTAGTATGGTTTCATAGCTTTCATCAGCCATGCGGTCAATTTTGAGATCAACTCTCGCGGTATAAGCCCGAACTATTTGGGGTGCGATCGCTTCTGTCAATATCCACACAGAAATGGGCGAAAAAAGTAAAACAATTAACGGAAATATCCGGATCTTTTTGGCAATTTGGCCAATAAATGGAAAGGGAATGATCAATGATCGTTGATGAGTAATACTCCTGGTCATAATCTGATAGCTCCTTATTGATGAATTGTAATTTGACTTTTACTAAGCATGATTATCTAAGTTTACTGTAATAAAAATTTCTTACAACTCAGTAACTCGATCATACTTTCCGAAGACCATAAGACATAGGTTAGCTTTGTTTTTTCAGCAAAGCCAACCGCAATTTTAGGCAAGAAAACAACAACCTACAAAGAGCGGGATGGCAAACTACTGGGCAATCACAATTGGCATCAATCAATATCAGTTATTTCAACCTTTACGTTGCGCTCAAGCAGATGCCGAGGTATTAAATAATTTTTTAGTTCAAGAAGGAGGTTTGGCACAAGAACGCTGTTTGTTGATGACAGCTGCTTCCCCACCCATCGGAGATCGACCCACCTATCCCACCAAGCAAAATATTTTGGTGTTGCTGGAGGATTTGACAGCCGCTTGTTGGCAACCACAAGACCATCTCTGGTTATTCTTTAGCGGTTATGGGGTGAGTTATAACGGCAAAGATTACTTAATGCCAATAGAAGGAAATCCCGAATTGGTCGAAGAGACTGGCATCGAAGTGCGATCGCTAATGCAAAGTCTACAATTGGCTGAAATTAATACGTTGCTGCTGCTTGATATTAACCGTGCTTTTAGCATTCAAGCCGATAGTCCCGTGGGGCTAGAAATTATAGAACTGGCGAAAGAACTACAAATGGCCACAATTCTTTCTTGCCAATCTCAGGAATTCTCTCATGAAAGTAGCGAACTAGGTCATGGATTCTTTACAGCTGCATTATTAGAAGCTTTGCGTTCTGGTAATGCCAGTAGCTTGACTGATCTAGACAGCTATTTAAGTGTTCTGACTCCAGAATTATGTCAACACTACTGGCGACCTACACAAAACCCGGTAACAATATTCCCATCTCAACCACAAGCAATATTGCCGAAGTTTGAAGTGCAAAGCCATAACGAAGTAGCTCCCAGCACAATAAAACCCGGTGGAAACAGCTCATTAATTTTTCCAGACGAAACCTTTGCCGTAGCGCTGACAGCATCTTCTATTGGCGCAATCAACCTGAACAATTTAGCCAAGACACAAAACGTCAGCACCTGGGGAACAGCGCCAGCTATGGAAACTACCCTGGGTGGTCAATCCCCATCGCTGAATTTGCCAAATTTCATCCCAGCTATTGGTAAGTTAGAAGAACAACAACTCTCTAGCCCGGCGAAAGAACAATTCCTCGAACAACAGAGTTCTCTTAATACCCCAGCAGCTACAGGGGGGAGATTTATCCCTAATGTGTCTCCATCTGATGTTTCTCGCTTGCCTAAGAATAAGACAGATATTCCCTTGTGGAAACAGTTTTTAGTTTGGGGCGGCGGCACTATGTTGGTGGTAGCTTTAATTTCTGTAATTGTTCTCCGCAATCAATCGCTATTTTTACAAGGTAAAAGCATATCACGTCCATCACCTGTTACTGCTACCCCGGAGTTACAAGCTGACTCTACCTCCGAGACATCATCAATAACACCTCCAACACAAAACCCATCTAATGCCCAAATCGCCGCTAATTTTGAGTCTGAAAAACGCAATCAAGCAGTTTTAGACTTAGCGAAAATGTCTTTGAGAGAAACTCAAGCTAGTGATCTGAGTCAAGCGATCGCCACTGCTAGTAAAATTCAACCAGGTGAACCACTCTACGAACAGGCTCAGAATAATATTCAAATTTGGAGTCGCATGATTCTAGATTTAGCAGAGGGGCGTGCCAAACAACAAGAATATACAAATGCCATTGCTGCGGCACAATTAATTTCCCCAGAGCAAACCCTTTATGCTCAAGCACAAGCACTAATTAACCAATGGCAACTAGAATCTCAACAATATGTGGGTAATCAGACAGTTTTAGATGCAGCCCAGGCTTTAATTAGACCCGGACAAGCATCAACATATAATCGTGCCATTGAAGTAGCCAGAAGAGTACCACCGGGTCAACCAGGATTTGATAGCGCCCAAAAATCTATTAATGAATGGAGTGAAAAAATTTTGAACTTGGCTAAAAGTCGAGCTGACCAAGGTAATATCACAGCCGCAATTGAAACGGCTACATTAGTCCCAGAGGTGACAGCAGTTTACGAAGACGCTCAAGCAGCCATCCAAAAATGGCAAGCCAGAAAAATTACCAATTAAATTGCCAATAAAAAAAGTTAGGAGCTAAACTCTCAACTCCTAACTCTTCTCTCTTCTCTTTTCTCTCTTCTCTCTTTACTCAGCACTCAGCACTCCGCACTAGCAGTACTGCGATATATCTTCACCACATTCGTCGGCAAGATAGCACAGCGCCCGGAAGCGTAAACCAACCACTTCTTCAAAAAAAGGATTGAGTTTACACATAGGCGGAATGTGAAACAGTTTTTTGCCGAATAATTTGACATCACGCTCAAAGGGACATTGAGCTGGGATTATTTTGCACAAGCGGTGAGCTAGTTGACGATTATTAATTTGAATATTTTCTATTCTCTGCCGCAGGGGTTGCAGAAAATCACCGTTAGGCTGAGGTGCCGAAGGGTGTAGCTGAGTTACAGGAGCATGATTAGTCTCTGTCTGATTAATCGATACCCAGCTTGCCAGAAAAAACCTTTTTGTGGTATTGTCAAATACCTTCATGATTAAGCCTCTGTATTAATGAGGGTATTCATCTTGCTGATGAATGTATACAACGTGGCAATTACCTTTACCGGAAAAATCATTTCCTGACTGAGTTACAATAGGTGTTACAGTAGCCACTTGTGTCAGAATTCAATTTATTACTACATCAAGTTAAACGCAATTTTCCCGGCATCGGTAGTGTAATAATCTAATCTTATTGATAACTTCACATACTTTAAATTTTACTAAAGTCATCTGTCATTGGACAGGTTCCCATGTAATCGTTACAAAACTTAATATAATCAAATTCTATGAGGATTTTGAGTAGGTATAAATATCAGCAATGCAAATATTAGTTGTAGTGACTGAATATTAGAGGATTTCAGTGACCTGTGTTCAAATATCGGGTTTTGCGATCGCTAGGAAAAAAATGTGATTTCCAGCAAGTAGCAATTTATGGAATCTTGGGGCTAACTTACCAGGGTTACGGATGAACCGAACTTTCTTAAACAAAACGGGGTGATGAAGTCTGTATTCACCTGAGTTAGCCCACTGAGTTACCAAAAAACTATAGCAAATAGATTAAAAAACATGACTTTGGAGCATTACCTTAAGGCGATCGCCTCTCCTGCGGTTTTCCAAGCTGCAAAGCTAGGCGGAAAACCCAGTACATTATTGTAACCCAACAGGTGCAAGGTCATTACCCCCATTGCGGAGCGATAACCAGAGGAGCAGTACAACACCACAGGGCGATCGCGCGGAATCAGATTCAGGTTGTGTGACAGGGTTCGCAGGGGAATATTAATTGCGTTAGGTATATGTCCAGACCGATATTCAGAGGCTTCGCGCACATCCACCAACACGGATTGATGTTTCTTTAAAAAGCTTTTCAATCCTTCGACATTGGCAATTGTGTAATAGCCTGCTGGAATCGATGTCAGAAAGCTATCAACTCCCGATTCTAAATTACTTTCAGGCAGAGTTTGCATTCTTTCTGGAGATATCAATTCAGCTTCTGTGAGAGTTGCTGCTATAGTCGGATTTTGCCCAATACCAAACAAGAGGCAAAACCAGATCGCAAATGCCAGTAATATGGTCTGAATTGGTTTCTTAAGCATCATATAATTTCGCAATTGTTAGAAAGCAAGTCAATTAATTAAGGCAAATCGGCCGAGAGGAGAATCAGTGAGCAAAAAATGTTTGCCACTCTTGGACTGCTGTGAAAGGGATTTGCCACTTAACCGCAGAGCCAGTCAGCATCGGCAATCATCGGGTTGATTTTAGACCCCTTAAAGCAGATACAGTTGATCATAAGTTCTACTCAACCCTTCGCTGCTACTAATTAAATGGCATGGAAAAACAGATGACAAGATGTCGATGAAGTTGGTGTCACCTTAGTCCAAATATCAAAATAAAGACTGATGTGATCAAATTTTTTGGCAACCCCCTGAACATAATCACTGTATCCTTGCAGTCCCCCCGCTCTCGCCATCGGTTTTTCAGTTTTTTACTAACAGCACCCCGCATTTGAGCAATATTAAGA
>NZ_JAYGHH010000007.1:27549-41001 GCF_034931045.1 Nodularia sp. UHCC 0506 | reverse complement strand
TTAAGAGGATGTTGGAAAAATTTTGGGCGAATATAATATGGCTATGCTTCGCGTTAGCGATACGCTACTACATAGGGATAACGCGTAGCGGCTTGCCGTAGGGAAGTCCACCTCAGTGGACTAATGAAAAAATGGGATTTTTAACCCGCGCAGGCAGCTTTACCTCTGGAAAGACGCTACGCATCATGTTTCTATTGCTGCGACTTCTAGTCACCAGGGCTGTAATAAATTAGACTTTTCAAACAACCTCTAAACCCAAATGCAGAGAATATGGGAAAAATAAAAAATACGAATTGGTTCCCTATTATTTCATTTTCAGACCCACCAAGGGTTTTTTCCAGTGCGAGGATCAGTTTCTGTCCAGGGCGAAATCAAAATACTATTATTGATCACTGCAACTTGGACAATCTTGAGAGGTAGAGGAGCCGGACCACGTATCACCGTTCCATCTGGAGCATAGCGGGAACCATGACAGGGACACTGAAACTCCTGATCCAGAGGGTTCCAGGGGAAGGTACAACCAAGGTGAGTGCAGTTATCGACTAGCCCAATGTGATCTAGTGTATTATCTTCTTTGACAATTAGGTAAGTGGGTTCTCCTGCCAGACCTGCAACCAAGGCACGGGTTCCAGGCGATTCTGCCAGAATTTGCGCGGCTGGTATTTGTTTTCCCAGAATATCTTTAGCAAGAATAGCACCCCCTGCTCCCGTTTTTTCGGCTGGAGCAATGAAGAATTTGCCAACAGGATAGAGTGCAGCACCAGCAGTAGCAGCAACGGTTGCTCCGGTCAGAAAGTTGAGGAGTTTCCGCCTTGATAGAGATGGATTTTCGAGATGAAGATTGGTGTCCATAAAGGACCTCCTGAAAAATTGATGATTCAACTCATTGAAATTGCTCTGAGTATCCTTAGACCTGAGAGGATCAAAATTGCAATTTCCAATGTGAAATGGATTGCAAAAACTTTAGTGCAGTAATGTTAGAAGGGACTTTAAAGGTGTTGTAATACTTTTCTTATTTCCCTATTTATTATAGCTTAATTTTATACTTAAAATAAAGTATATTAATAAAACTAATTTTGTATACATAACTACTTTTTAAATATCTATTTCAAGATATAGCTTTTTGAGAATCAACAGTTATTAGTGAAAGCCAAAACCCCAGTTTCTTTCAGAAACCAGGGCTATTAAGTCAATCAACTGAGGTAATTCAATCAGGGTGACGGCTATTTTAAGTTAACACTCTTGATTAAGATGCTACTTGCGCTGTAGTGCGAGTCCGTCGTCTTCTACCATCAGCAACCTTTGCAGGTGGTTCTTCAGGAATTTGCATCAATAAAGTTACAGTTGGTTGACATTGCAATTCTCGGCGGATGGAGCGTTGTAATTCCCGCTCTAACATTCCTTGCAATCCACCCCAGTCTACTTCTGGTCTTTCGCCTTCACGAAGTTGGGCAAATTCTGACCAACGGACACTAAGCATTTCTTCAATGCGTTGTTGTACCCATTTTTGTACCAGCGATCGCTCTACACTGGTAACGACACCGCGCAGATGAGTTTCTACTTTAGCCATTAGTTTGCCGTTCCAATCAATAGCGGCGGCGATGGTGACAAGTCCTTCTTCTGACATCCGTTGTCGTTCTTGTAAGACTGTGTCGCTTACCATACCAGCACTGGTTGTATCTACAAGTTCGATGCCAGATGCGACTTTACCAGCAACACGGATAGATTCTTCAGTTAGTTCTACGATGTTGCCATTTTCGATAATTACCATATTTTCGGCAGGAATACCCATACTCTGAGCCGTTTGGGAGTGCTTCACTAGCATTCGATGTTCACCGTGAAATGGCACAAAGAACTTGGGACGAGTTAAGGCAATCATCAGTTTTTGGTCTTCCTGACAGCCGTGACCAGAGACGTGAATACCTTTGTCTTTCCCATAGACTACATTTGCACCCTGAATCATCAATTTATCGATGGTGTTAACCACAGCGATAGTATTCCCAGGAATTGGGTTGGCAGAGAAGAGTACGGTATCTCCTGGGCGAATTTTGATTTGGGAATGTTCTTTGTTGGCAATGCGGGTCATGGCTGCCATTGTTTCACCCTGAGAGCCAGTAGTCAAAATCAGTACTTTTTCATCTGGCATATTCCGGACTGCGTGCAGTGGATGGAAAATACTATCATCACACTTGATATAACCCAGATTGCGGGCATGAGCAATCAAATTCAGCATGGAACGCCCCACAACTGACACCACCCGGTTATGCTTCTGCGCCAACTGCAAAATCATGTTGATGCGATGCACACTGGAGGAAAAGGTGGTGACAAATAAGCGTCCGGTAGCTTTACCAAATTCCCGGTCTAAGTTGGGGAAAACTGAACGTTCTGAAGGGGTAAATCCTGGGACTTCGGCGTTAGTTGAATCACTTAATAAGCACAGTACACCTCGTTCGCCGTGTTCTGCTAGTCTTTGCAAGTCATAATGTTCGCCATCTACAGGTGTATGATCAATTTTGAAGTCTCCTGTATGGATGACTACACCTAGAGGCGTATGAATAGCCACTGTAAAGCTATCGGCAATGGAATGGGTATTGCGGATAAATTCTGCAAAGAAATGTTTACCAATCCTTACCACGTCACGGGGTTTAACTGATCTTAATTCGGTGCGATCGCGTACTCCTGCTTCTTCCAATTTACCCTCTAGCATTGCCATTGCCAGTCTAGGGCCATGAATCACAGGAATGTCAAATTGTTTAAGGTGAAAAGCAATACCGCCGATATGGTCTTCATGACCGTGGGTAACGATCATGCCTTTAATTTTATGACGATTTTCTCGTAAATAGGTTGTGTCTGGTAGGACAATATTTACCCCTAGCATTCCTTTGGTTGGAAAAGCTAATCCGGCATCGAGAAGAACAATTTCGTCTTCGTACTCAAATACACAGGTATTTTTGCCAATTTCGTGCAAACCGCCCAATGGAATAATTTTGAGGGCAGATTTAGTTTCGTTATTTACCATGTTCTCCTTGGATTGTTGTTGGTTTTTCAGCTTTAATAAATTCAAAGTTAGCAATCTTGTTATGAAAGAAAATACTGGCTTTCTATGGAAAAGTAGCTAAGTTTCGCTTGAGATATTCCGTTTTTCCTTTAATAAAACGATTTTACATATATAAATCTTCTTATTTTCATCAAATACAGATTTATCTTATTTGTGTACATCTGTGGTTCCCTAAACCCCATACCTGACTCAACTACAAAACATAGAAATTCCCAGTGTAAACTAGTTGAAACTACTCTTATTATTGATATATATTTTGATCAACAGGAGTTAGTAAGAAACTAGTAGTTCTCTAGGTCAAATCCAGTTTATCAAGCACCGCCTTTAACTGAACACTAACATCTGAGTCAGCTTCGCATAGCGGTAGACGAGTTGAACCGACCTCCCAACCTTGAAGTTTCAGCGCTTGTTTAACTGGAATAGGATTTGTAGTTAAAAATAAAGCTTTAAACAACGGAAATAGTTGTAGATGAATTTCGGTGGCATTTTCGATTTTTCCCGCACTAAAAGCTTGGATCATCTGCTGTAGTTGATTTCCTACCAGATGAGAAGCTACACTAACGACTCCCGTTGCCCCGATTGCTAACAAGGGCAAGGTTAAGGAATCATCTCCAGAGTAAATCTGAAATTCTTTTGGTGTCAAGCGGCGGATTTCACTCGCTTGGTCTAAATTACCAGTAGCTTCTTTAATGCCAACAATATTGTTAATTACCGCTAACTGGGCAACAGTATCTGGAGTGAGATTCTGACCAGTACGCCCAGGGACATTATATAACAGTAATGGTAGTTCTGGACAAGCTTGGGCTATGGCTTGAAAGTGCTGGTAGAGTCCTGCTTGTGGCGGTTTGTTGTAATAGGGTACAACTTGTAATGAACCATGTACTCCTATTTTAGCAGCTTTTTGGGTAGCTGCGATCGCTTCTTTGGTGGAATTAGAACCACATCCGGCAATTACCTTGGCTTTTCCGGCCACGGCCTGCAATACTTCCACAAACAGTTGATATTCCTCATCCCAAGTCAGGGTGGGAGATTCTCCTGTTGTGCCACATACTACTAATGTATCTGTACCATTGTTAACTAGATGTGCTGCTAGTTCTGCCGCTACATTATAGTTAACGCTACCGTCTGCTTTGAACGGCGTGATCATAGCGGTTAAAATTCTGCCAAATTCTCCCACCCTGTGTTTACTCCTAAATTAGCCTCTTGGTTTTTAACAGTTATCAGTTATCAGTTATCAGTTAAGAGACATAACTTGGGCGAATTAGCTTATTATCCCGATATTCACTGTTCACTGATTTCATATTCTCGGCGGTTTTCTATTTTAATAACCTATTGGTAAATTTGTTTCAAGGGTATTTCACGTATATTGGTTTTTTTATATTTTCCTAGTGAGAAATACCTGAAATCTCATTGGTGATTATTTTTCACTAGAAACGTATGATTTTGCTGGCTTGAGTAGATTTTTTTCTACTAATAATTCGGCAATTTGTACTGCATTCAATGCCGCACCTTTACGTATTTGATCGCCTGAAAGCCAAAGTTCTAAGCCGCATGGGTGAGAAATATCTTGACGAATTCTCCCCACTAAAACGTCATCTTGACCGGTAGCTGCTATCGGCATGGGAAAGTAATTATTTTCCCAATCTTCTATTAATTTTACTCCAGGAGAACGATTTAAAATTTCTCTAGCTGCATCTGCACTAAAGGGATTGGCAAATTCTAGATTAATTGCTTCGGAATGGGCGCGCAGTACGGGAACCCGTATACAAGTAGCAGTAATTCTAATTTGTTGGTCGCCAAAAATCTTGCGGGTTTCGTTGACCATTTTCATTTCTTCCTCACAGTAACCCAAATTGTTTAGGGGAGAGTTATGTGGAAATAAGTTAAATGCCAAGGGGTAAGGCAAGACTTCGGCTACTGGTTGCTGTCCTTGTAAGATGGCTTTAGCTTGGGTTTTGACTTCTGCCATGGCTTTTGCGCCAGCCCCACTGGCCGATTGATAGGTGGAAACTACAATCCGTTGTATGGGACTGATTTGATGGAGGGGCCAAATTGCCACGCTCATCAAGATTGTGGTGCAATTAGGGTTAGCGATAATACCCTTGTGGTTAGCAGCAGCTAAGGGATTTACCTCTGGTACGACTAAGGGTACTTCCGGGTTCATCCGAAAGGCGCTGGAATTATCTATAACTACAGCACCTTTTTCTACTGCCACATTTGCCCAAGTTTTGGATGTAGAACCACCTGCACTAGCTAGAAGTATATCTACATTTTCTAGGGTGCGATCGCTGACTAATTCTACTGCTATATCTTCCCCTTTAAACCGTAGCGATCGCCCCACACTCCGTTCCGATGCCAATAGCTTCAACTTTGCCACAGGAAAGTTACGGTTTTCTAGTAATTCCAGTAACTCTGTGCCAACAGCACCGGTGGCTCCCAAAATAGCTACACGATAGGATTTCGACAAACTGGCTTTCTCCTTAAAAGGTGATGTGTAATTTTTTGATCAATTGACAATTTATACTTAACTTGTCTAAATAGCGATCGCGGATTGTTAATAAAATTTTTTTTAATTCTATGCGAATTTTTTGAATCTGGTAAATTTATTTTCCAGCTTACATTTAGTTAAACAATATTGAAATTTACTACCTTTTTTGCTAAAATTTTCCACTTACTTTATATAAATCTCTAGTATATAGTAATATTATACAACAACCCCAGTTCCGAATCAAAACGAAGTATATACACTTAAGCATAGTGTAATTTTAAAGTAAACAAATATCGACTTAGGACAGAACAACAGAAGTAACAAAACCATTTAAAATCAGTGAAAAGCCTGTATAATAAGCTTTTTGACTTCATGGTGGTGCGAGTAAAGTTGGTTGCCAACTAGGATAGATGTACTAAAGTTCCGAGGAATTGTCATTCGCACAGTTAAAAGTAGTCATCCACAGCAGATAAACCCAACAATCTCACCATCCATATTAGAAGATGCTTCTTTAGAACCAGGATATCACGGTGTTAAACCTTTTAAATTTAGGAAAATGGATTGCTTAAGTTATTGTAATAACTGCGAGTTTCAATAGGTAAAGTTATTGCGGTTAATTGTCAAGCGCTTTGCCATTGACGATAAACTGGATATCTACTCAAGGCACTCATCCAGATAATATTGGATTTTCACAGATAACTTGTGGGTCCTTCCCATGACCAAACCAAGAGAAATCAACCCACAGAAGCGGTAAATCGCCTCTTGTGCGTACTTGGAGCCAAAAAACCAGAAAATATAGAGACAAAGCATGAAAGTTACCCAGGAAAAACTTCCCGCCAGCCAAATTGGTCTGGAAATCGAGATTACGCCAGAAATTACCAAGAAAACTTACGAACAGGTAATTAAAAACTTAGCTAGTACTACAACTATTCCTGGGTTTCGTAAAGGCAAGGTACCTCGGCCGATATTACTACAGCGCCTTGGCGTAACTCGAATTAAAGCAGCAGCGCTGGAAGAAATAGTTCAAGAGGGCGTAGAAAAAGCCCTCAAACAAGCAGAAATTCCGGCCATTGGACAACCACAACTGCGGAGTTCCTTTGAGGAATTGATTAGTAATTATGAACCAGGGAAACCCCTAACCTTCCTAGCGGCTGTAGATGTAGAACCAGAAGTCAATGTGGTGCAGTACACAGGTTTATCAGCCAAAGCTGAGGAAATCAAACACGACACCAATCGAGTTGATGAAGTTCTAGAAAAAGAAAGAGAAGAATTAGCGACGCTGATTCCAGTAGAAGGACGTGCAGCCCAAATTGGTGATGTAGCCGTAGTTGATTTTAAAGGTGTGCTGGCCAAAGGTGAAGGCGAAGACGAAACAGCCGAGCCAACCCCAATTCCTGGCGCAGATGCCACCGATTTTCAACTAGAATTGCAAGAAGATAAGTTTATTCCTGGCTTTGTATCTGGCATGGTAGGGATGAATCCTGAAGAAACTAGAGAAATTTCGGCTCAGTTTCCAGATCCTTATGCTAACAAAGAACTGGCGGGGAAAGCGGCAATTTTCACAGTCACACTCAAAGAAATCAAAGAAAAAGAACTACCGGAATTGAACGACGACTTCGCCCAGGAAGTTAGTGACTTTGATACCTTGGAGGAACTGCGGGCTTCTTTAGCAGAACAGCATCAAAAAGAGGCTGAGGAAAAAACCAAAGCGAACCAGCAGGAAGCTTTACTAGCAGAACTACTGAAGTATGTGGAAGTTGACTTACCAGAAACCTTAATTGACAAAGAAATAGACGCGATGCTGACTCAAACAGCGATGCGCCTGTCTCAGCAAGGTTTGGACGTGAGAAAGCTGTTTACTGAAGATATTATTCCTCAATTGCGGGAGCGATCGCGCGATGAAGCCATTGAACGCCTCAAACGCTCTTTGGGATTATTAGAAGTCAGTAAACGCGAGTCCATTGAGGTGACACCCGAAGAAGTTGCAGCCAGAGTCGCTGAATTGATGGAACAGTACGCAGACCAAGACATTGATGCTGATAGAATGCGCTCAGTGGTCGAAAACGAGATGTTAACTGAAAAAATCATCGATTGGCTACTAGAACATTCATCAATCGAACTTGTCCCCGAAGGTTCTCTAAGTCCCGCAGAAGAAACAGCAGAAGACTCAGAAACAACTGCACCTCAGACCGAGGAACAAAGCGCCGCAGCTAGTACAGAATCAATATAATCTTTGCTCAGACGTGAAAAATTGCGTCTGTACCAGAAAGTGCTGAGTAACGATATTTCCTACTCGGCACTTTTTGTTAGAGGATTAATTCATCGCGCCTTCACACCAAAATTCAGTGAAATATTGCCGGAACCTGGAAGAAAAGCGGCATTTGTGATCGCTTTACCTTGACCTGCTGCACCGAGAGGAATATATATAAGGCATAATGGTTAACAAATAGCTCAAATAAAATTGCATCCGCGAACAAGGTAGCCATAACTGCTACCAAACCTGTCCTAACTTAATTCTCAATTGTTCTTATATGCTTCTATCGCAGTCGGGAAATGACCCCATCCATAGTTTAAGTAGAATCAAATTTAACTCCCATCTGAGCGCCCCTAGCAACATCGTCCCGATGGTAGTAGAGCAATCTGGCATGGGAGAAAGGGCTTTTGACATTTACTCCCGCTTGCTGCGAGAGCGAATTATCTTTTTGGGTACTCCCATTGATGACAATGTTGCCAATTCAATTGTCGCTCAATTGCTGTTCCTAGACGCAGAAGACTCCGAAAAAGATATTCAAATCTATATCAATTCTCCTGGCGGTTCAGTCTACGCAGGTATGGCAATTTATGATACAATGCAGCAAATCCGTCCTGATGTTGTTACTATATGCTTTGGATTAGCCGCAAGCATGGGGGCATTTCTGTTAGCCGCAGGTTCTGCTGGAAAACGGATGTCTCTACCTGATTCTCGCATCATGATTCACCAACCACTAGGTGGCGCTCAAGGTCAAGCCATTGATATTGAGATTCAAGCGAGAGAAATTCTTTACGTTAAAGCTAAGTTAAATCAGTTACTAGGCCATCATACTGGTCAACCACTAGAAAGACTTGAGGCAGATACTGAACGTGACTTTTTTATGTCCGCAGAAGAGGCAAAAAATTACGGTTTGATTGATCAGGTCATCTCCAGACAAAATATTCCCACCGCCGGGGAAAACGTCACCATTCTGAAATAAGAGGCTGGTATGTCTAAGTACGACTCCCATTTAAAATGTTCATTTTGTGGCAAGTCTCAAGAGCAGGTGCGTAAATTAATCGCAGGGCCGGGAGTCTACATCTGCGATGAATGCGTTGACTTGTGTAATGAAATCCTAGATGAAGAGTTACTCGACACGAATACGGCTGCATCACAACCAGCACCAAGGTCAGAACCACCTCAAAAACGTCGTGCGCGCTCTTCTAATCTCTCACTTAACCAAATTCCTAAGCCCAGAGAGATTAAAAAATATCTAGATGAACACGTGATCGGTCAAGACGAAGCCAAGAAAGTATTGTCAGTAGCGGTTTATAATCACTACAAGCGACTAGCCGTCATTCAGTCCAAAGGTAAAAATGAGGCAGACGATGCTGTAGAACTGCAAAAATCTAATATTTTGTTAATTGGCCCGACTGGTTGTGGTAAAACCCTCTTAGCGCAAACCTTGGCCACCATCTTGGATGTACCCTTTGCTGTGGCCGATGCCACGACACTGACAGAAGCAGGGTATGTTGGTGAAGATGTGGAAAATATTCTACTGCGGCTGTTACAAGTGGCAGATTTGGATGTTGAGGAAGCCCAGCGCGGAATTATCTACATTGACGAAATAGACAAAGTAGCTCGCAAGAGTGAAAATCCTTCCATTACACGCGATGTTTCCGGCGAAGGCGTGCAGCAAGCGTTGCTGAAAATGTTAGAAGGGACAATTGCTAATGTACCACCGCAAGGAGGGCGTAAGCATCCTTATCAAGACTGCATCCAGATTGATACAAGTAATATTCTCTTTGTCTGTGGCGGTGCTTTCGTCGGTTTGGATAAGGTAGTAGAGCAGAGATCAGGCAAAAAGTCAATGGGTTTTGTACAGCCTGGAGACATTCAGTCTAAAGAGAAGCGGACGGCTGATACTCTGCGCTATTTAGAACCAGATGACCTAGTGAAGTTTGGCATGATTCCCGAATTTATTGGACGTGTGCCAATGGTTGCAGTAGTTGACCCGTTGGATGAAGAAGCTCTGATGGCGATTTTGACCCAACCACGCAGTGCTTTGGTAAAACAATACCAAAAGCTGCTCAATATGGATAACGTCCAATTAGATTTTAAACCGGATGCTTTACAGGCGATCGCTCAAGAAGCCTACCGTCGAAAAACAGGTGCGAGAGCTTTGCGAGGCATTGTAGAAGAATTGATGCTTGATGTCATGTACGAATTACCATCTCGGAAGGATGTTAGTCGCTGTATGGTTACTAAAGAAATGGTAGAGAAGCGCTCAACCGCAGAATTGATAGTGCATCCGTCTTCCCTACCTAAGCCAGAATCAGCTTAATTGAGTGCTGAGTGCTGAGTAGGTAGGGGCGGGTTTAAGCAGTCAGTCTGTGGTTCGTCAAAATCCTTAGTAAACCCGCCCGTACACCGAGTGCTGAGTGCTGAGTAAAGTTAGGAGTGAAGAGTTGTGAGTCTTCAACACTCCTAACTAATGTTTTTTTACTGCTAACTCTCAAAATGCCTTATATTTGTGTCCGTGGTGTTGAGCATTATTATGAATGGGTCAAAAAACCATCTGGTTCTTTGGTCAAGCCAGTTATGGTTTTTATTCATGGTTGGGCTGGTTCAGCTAGGTACTGGAAAAGTACTGCTGATGTTTTAGTTGACCAATTTGATTGTTTACTTTATGATTTGCGGGGTTTTGGGCGTTCTCGTGGAAAACCTAACATAGCTACAGCCAGTGCATCTGTTGTGGCATCACAATCAACCCCAAACAAATCAACAGCAATCACAGAGTTAAGCTATGAATTAGAAGAATATGCCGAAGATTTAGCGGTTTTGCTAGATGAATTGCAACTTCAGCACGTTTATATTAATGCTCATTCAATGGGTGCATCTATTGCTACATTGTTTATGAACAGTTATCCCCAACGAGTAGAACGAGGGATTTTAACCTGTAGCGGTATTTTTGAATATGACGAAAAAGCCTTTACTGCTTTTCATAAATTTGGTGGCTACGTAGTTAAAATTCGTCCTAAGTGGCTAGGTAAAATACCGTTGGTTGATAGGATATTCATGGCGAGATTTTTGCATAGCCCTATCCCTAATTCAGAGCGTCAAGCTTTTTTACAAGATTTTCTCGAAGCGGATTATGATGCAGCCTTGGGTACAATTTATACTTCAGTCAGTAAAGCCCAAGCGGAATTAATGCCCCACGAGTTTGCCAAGTTGACAGTACCAACTTTGTTGGTGGCTGGTGAGTATGACCAGATTATTCCGGCTGAGATGGGTCGTCAAGCGGCAGCAAAGAGTGACAAAATTGAGTTTGCCATGATTCCCAGGACATCACATTTTCCTATGTTGGAAGATGCGCCAAATTATCTCCGGCGGGTGCAAGAATTTTTGCAGGTTAATGCACCGGAACCGTCGGCAGGTTAACTTAATTTGAATTGCTTTAAAGTAGCAATGATTCCTCACACAGAGGCGCACCAGGTACGGAGAATGAGAGTTTAAAAGGTTGTTTTGTAGCGATCGCAAAACTGTAACCTCAAGCTAGGGTATGATAATTGTCATTAATTTTTGCTTCAAATATGACAATTTTGACCATAGAAACTCTCTGTACTGAAGCTGCACTATTTTCAGCCGCCGAGTCTAGACACCCAGAACCTTTACTATACGGTGTTACTGATGGGAAAGCGATCGGAACATATTTAGAGCAAAAATTTAAGCTACATCTCAAAGATAAGTATGATTTTGTGGAGGGTAACTCCGCCAGTGGTATCGATTTTCCAGGGTTATTGGTTGATGTTAAGGTAACAAGCATGAAGCAGCCACAGTCATCTTGTCCTTTTAAATCTGCACGACAAAAAATTTTTGGGCTGGGATATGCGTTAATCATCTTTGTTTATGATAAGACAGACCAAAGTATGAACCGGACTGCAAATTTGAACATTCTACACACAATTTATGTCAGCGCAGAAAGAACGGCTGATTTTCAGATGACTCGTGGAATTCGCAGCATCTTGGAAAATGAAGGCAATAAAGATGATTTGATTGCTTTTATGTATGATCGGAATTTGCCTGTGGATGAAATTGAAGCATCTAATATCGCAGATGAAATACTTTTAAGCCATCCATTACAAGGATTTTTAACTATTTCTAACGCCCTGCAATGGCGACTTCAATATAGAAGAGTTATTGAAAGTGCTGGACAAGAAGCAGGTATAATTGCTGTTTACAGGGCTAACAAATGATTCCCACTGTTGACAAAGCAAAAGTAGAATATGGAGACTTTCAAACACCCCTAGAACTCGCTACAAAGGTATGTAAAAAATTGATAGAACTGGGTGTATCTCCTGATGTAATTATTGAGCCAACTTGCGGGATAGGTAATTTTATTGAAGTAGCCTCAAACTTGTTTAAATCAACAAATAAGATTATGGGAGTAGAACTGAACCCAGATTATTTACAAGAGGTAAAAACAAAGAAGCGGCGCTTACGAGATGAAAGAATTGAGCTTCAGAATGCAGATTTTTTTCAATTTGATTGGTCATCTTATATAAATCAATTAAATGGTAAACTCCTAGTCCTTGGTAATTTTCCTTGGGTGACAAGTTCACAACAAGGAATTATTGGTGGTGAAAACCTACCCCATAAAAATAATTTTCAAAATCATCGCGGCTTAGATGCAATTACTGGTAAGAGTAACTTTGATATTTCAGAATGGATGCTAATTCAGGCTATCCAATGGCTACAGGGGCGTGATGCTTACTTAGCAATGCTTTGTAAAACCTCTGTTTCCAGAAAGTTATTAAATTACCTTTATTCTCATAATCTGAACCTTGCTAATTGTGCAACTTATACTATAGATACAAAAAAGCATTTTAATGCTTCTGTTGAAGCTTGTCTATTATTCTGCGAATTTGATTCCATATCTAAAAACTACTGTTGTGATGTATTTAGTAGTCTGGGTAACTCAAAATCCTACAAAATAGGATATCGAAATAATGTTTTGATTAGAGATATAGCTACTTTTGATAAACTGAGTAAATTATACGATACCAGCACTACAAAAAAATGGCGTTCTGGCATTAAACATGATTGCTCAAATATCATGGAATTTCGTAAAATTGATCACACTTTTATTAACAAGTCAGGAGAAATTGCTGACATTGAAGAAACCTATATTTTTCCTTTAATTAAAGGCTCTGATGTTGCTCAAAATCGCGTCAATACTACTGATAGATATGTCCTAGTTACTCAACAATTTGTTGGTGAATCAACTGAACATATAAAATATGTAGCTCCTAAAACTTGGAATTATCTAGAGTCGCATGGAAGTTACTTAGATAACCGCAAAAGTAAAATCTACAAAAGTAATCCCAGATTTTCTATTTTCGGAGTCGGTTCATACACTTTTACACCTTGGAAAATAGCGATTTGTGGACTTTATAAGCGGTTAGAGTTTAGATTAATCGGCAAACTGATTAATAAACCTGTAGTTTTTGATGATACTGTTTACTTTCTGAGTTTTGATAATGAGGAAACCGCACAAAAGACTTTTGAGATTTTGACTTCTCCAGCAGCTATAAATTATTATTCGTCTCTAATTTTTTGGGATGAAAAGCGGCCAATTAAGTCCAGCATCTTAAATAGCTTAAATATGACAGCCTT
>NZ_JAYGHH010000007.1:26815-27524 GCF_034931045.1 Nodularia sp. UHCC 0506 | reverse complement strand
TTGAGATAGATTCTAAATATTGATGCGACCTGTGGATAACAATTGATACCCCCCGACAAAACAAGCCACGGAAAGGAAAAATTGCCAAAGACTTGTAGGGTTGAGGATAGCGCGACTGCTCAGAAAAACCAAAAGTATTCCAATCCCTATTCCCGCCCAACCTAGAGCTTTATTCTGGCGGGGGAGGACAAATAGCATGAGAATTCCTGAAGTGATAAAAAGTATAGAACCATCGGCAGCTATACCGCGCCACCAATAAGGAGACACATTAGTAGTAAAATAAATATTTTGACCGAGAAAATAGATACCCGCAAGTATTAGTGCTAAACCAATCAGCTTCAATAAAAATCTCATGATGAGAATGGAGAAAAGGTTCTAGGGTTATATTGCCCAAATAATCGCACTTAATCTTCATTAGTACCTGAACTGTTGGGATTTATTAAAAAAGAACAAAGGACTTTCGTAGGGCAGCTTTCGCTTTACGCCGATGTACTTAAAATGACTCATGAAACAATCAGACCGTAAAACGGGAAAACTATGATTGTCCCCTGTTGGGGGAAATTTCCATGTAAGTTCCGAATAGGAAAATGCTGAAAAAATCTCTGCTTAACTTCTTGATTCTGCCTTTTTCTCTAGTTCCCTGGTTGGGTATGGGAATGTTGTTTGATTCCCAGGCTGATGCGCTACCGGGACAAACTACAGAAGAAGT
>NZ_JAYGHH010000007.1:0-26790 GCF_034931045.1 Nodularia sp. UHCC 0506 | reverse complement strand
CAGCACATCCAACACTCCGCCCTAGACCGGGAGAACGTTTATTTATCCAAAAAAGTGATACAGCAGCCCAGCGATTCACTTTTCAAGCCTCAGTGTTACCTCCTGGTAGGGTGACAATGACCCAAGACCGTAGTCGGATTCGTAGCGAACGCCTGACTATGTATGATGCCATTAACGGTATAAGTTTTCAACGTCTCCAGGAATCTTTACGGGTAATTTATGGCTTAGATATCTATCAAGATTTTAATCGCGCTCAAGTAGTATATGAGTATCCTAACCAGAGTGCAATTAACTCGGCTCGAATGGCTAGAACGCCTATCAGGGAGGCTTTACAGGGAGAATTACGTGTAGGCGATCGCTTTGTTTATTGGTTGGAAATTGCCCAGCCCCCAGGAGGCAAAGCTTTCACAGGTCAAATGACTGTTTTGCTTAAAGCTGACCTCGATAAATTGGAATCTGAATTGCGAAATCGCTAATAGTTGGCGTTTGCTGTGGGTTCGGCTGAACCCAACCTGCTGCAATTCGCCTCTATAAACCCCCTAATCCTACAGGAGATGGGGTTTGCCAGACACCAGAAAAGATACTTTCTGTTGTGAGAGAAATTCTCAGTAAGTCTTCTTTCAGCAGAGGTGGCCAATCAATTCCAGCTTTGCGCCCGGCGACAAATATTTGTTGCGCCTTGACACCCAACTGATAAAGGGCAAAGGCTAATTCTCGGTCGAGAGTGGGTGCATCTTTCATGGCTTCAAAAACCACTTTCAACGCCAATAAAATCGAGGTGATCTGACCGGGTACTGGTGGTTTTCCTAGCTTCATCCGCATTAATAAAGCATCTGGGTATTCATCAGTTGTTAGTGTCTGGGCTATGAGGAGTTGGCGAGCTGTTTCGTAATTCATTTATCCAGCTTATCTTAGTTGATATCACAGCAAGAGTACCTACAGACAAATTACTATGAGGATATGATTTTACTAGATATTTTGCCAGAGTCAATATTTTTGAGATTAAACCACAGATGCACGCAGATGAACACAGATCGTTTATGTATATTTATCTATGGGAACTTTTTTTGCTGATTGACTTAGGGTTTGTTAAACATCCGGTGACAAAGAATCTAGAGAAATTCTATGGAACGTCTCTACAAGGGTTCTAAATCACGGTCAATTAATTATGCTGAGATTTCGCCTCAATTTGTCTGACAACTGTCAGGGCGGAGTAACTGACTCCAGCTGTACCTTCTCCGGGATGAGTGGAGTCACCGACTAACCATAAATGGTTGATGGGTGTGCGATTGGCAAATCCAAAGGGGCCAAAGGTGGGTATTCTTTGACCTATACCGCCAACTATACCGCGATCGCGTGCTGTGTAATGAGCAAAACTCCGGGGTGTGGCGGCTTCTTGATGAATGATGGTTTCTGGTTTGAGGTAGAAATATTGGGAAAGACGGGCGATCGCATCTTCTGTATACTTCTGTTTAAGTCCTTGATAATTATTCGTTTCCCACCACGGTGCAGGATCAACAAAGGATGAAGCGATAATTGTCGCTTTCCCCTCTGGGGCGCGTCCATCTCCGGGATGACTGACGGAAACAAACAAAGAATTATTTTCCCCAATCGGTCCATCAACATCATAGAAAAATTGTAAGTGGGGAGGACAATCTGGGGGAATGGCGCTGATATCTACCCCTAAATACACCACAAACGCACCCGACGCTTGAGGCAATTTTTTCACCCGATTTTTATACCCAGATGGGGCTTTTTCTCCTAATAGTTGCACTAAGTTCTGTACGGTAACATTAGCAACTACATGGTCTACAATTTCTGTGCAGATTTCCCCTGTTTTCTGATTTCTAATCACTACAGCCGTAGCTTGGTTATTTTCCACCGTGATTTGTTCCACAGTGTGGCGCATTAATAACTTACCACCATCTCGTTCTAAGGATTCCACTAGGCGATCGCTTAGTACCTGCATACTACCCTGGAGGTGAAATAATCCTTGGGGTAATTGGGAGACACTCAACGCCGTAGCTGCATAAACTAAAGCGGTTTCCTCGGTATCAACTTGAGAATATAGCTTTAATTGCAAATCCAAAAACGTTCTTAGACGATGGTCGTTACCCAGTCCGTAAAACCTTAAAGCATCCCCCACAGTAAATAATGTATAAGGGACGGTAATTAATGTACTAGGGCGTACCGCTTGAGTTAGTTGCCATAAATCCCATAAACTCCGGGGTGGTAAAACCGGATCACGTCCTTGGAATTGCCAACTAGCCTCAAATAACACCGCCATCATCTGCCAAAACGGTTCACTCCCAGGAAATTGTTTTTGGCGTTCCTCTCGCCATTTGTTTTGGTCACGCCAAACATTAATCGGTGTACTTTCCCCAGGTAAATACACAGCACAAGCCGGGTCGCAAGGTGTCGCTGCTGGTAAATCTATCCCTAATTCTGAGAAAATCCGGTGATGGATTCCCCCAGGTTCTAATCCAGCTACCTGAGTCGCCCCCACATCAAAGGTAAATCCGCGCCGTTGAAATGTGGAAGCACAACCCCCCGGAACCAGGGCTTGGTCTAAGACTAAGACGCTGTAACCCCGATGGGCTAATAATGCTGCCGCAGTCAGTCCGCCTATACCTGCACCGATGACAGCAACACGGGATTTAGTTTTGTGAGTAGAAATATTAGACATTGAACTTTATCTTTACAAATTTTAATATTACTACTCATAATTTTACGACATCTGCCAAAAAAAAAGCCGTGTAATATTCACAACCTGAAGATGCTGATTTGAATTGCTAGATAAGATAAAGGAATAACAAAGCTATTCACTCCCCACTACCCATGACCCCAGCCCTGCTAAAATTTCCTCGGATCAATGCCCCCACGGTGCATAAATTGCCGAATGGCTTGACTATAGTTGCAGAACAAATGCCAGTGGAAGCGGTGAATCTCAGCTTGTGGATTAAAGTTGGCTCGGCTGTTGAATCTGATGCTATTAATGGCATGGCTCATTTTTTAGAACACATGATTTTTAAAGGAACTGAGCGTTTAGCAAGCGGTGAATTTGAACGTCAAATTGAAGAGCGAGGTGCTGTGACTAATGCTGCTACGAGCCAAGATTATACTCAATACTATATAACTACTGCTCCCAAAGATTTTGCCGCCCTTGCTCCATTGCAAATAGATGTCGTATGTAACGCTCTCATCCCTGATGATGCCTTTGAACGGGAACGTTTGGTAGTTTTGGAAGAAATTCGCCGTTCTGAGGATAATCCCCGCCGCAGGACGTTTAGAAGGTCAATGGAGACGGCTTTTGAACAGTTACCCTATCGCCGTCCAGTGTTGGGGCCAGAAGCGGTAATTTCTCAACTTAAAGCCCAGCAAATGCGGGATTTTCATCGGACTTGGTATCAACCCCAGTCAATTACGGCTGTAGCTGTGGGTAATTTACCTGTGGAAGAGTTAATTGCAACTGTGGCGGAGGGATTTCATAGTGAACAGTTAATAGTTAACAGTCAACGGTTAGGGGTTAATCCTGAACCTGCATTTACAGAAGTTGTGCGGCGGGAATTTATTGATGAAAGTCTTCAGCAAGCACGTTTAGTCATGGTGTGGCGGGTTCCAGGGTTGGGACAGTTAAATGATATTTATGGTTTGGATGTTTTGGCGGGAGTTTTGGCACATGGACGGACTTCTAGACTGGTGCGGGATTTGCGGGAAGAACGGGGACTGGTGACTTCCATTGGTGTGAGTAATATGACCAATCAGTTACAAGGGACGTTTTATATTTCTGCTAAATGTGCAGTAGAAAATTTACAGGCTGTGGAAGAGGCGATCGCTCAACATATCCGGACACTACATACAGAGTTAGTCTCAGAATCAGAAATTGCTCGCATCCGGCGACGGGTAGCCAACAAGTTTATATTTGCCAATGAAACCCCAAGCGATCGCGCTGGTTTATACGGTTATTATCAATCTATGATCGGAGATTTAGAACCTGCCTTTAATTACCCAGATCATATTCAATCCCAGGATGCAACTGACTTAATGCAAGCCGCAAAACAGTATCTTTCCCCAGATGCTTATGGTGTAGTCGTATTGAAACCACATCAGTGAACAGTTATCAGTTATCAGTGCTTAAATAATGTTAAGGGACTTCCAAATAAAAAAATACTCAATCACCTAACGCAAAAAATTTCTCAAACTCTCATAACTCTGTGTCCTCTGTGTCTCTGTGGTTTGTTTATTTGGATAGTTGATTTCTTGAAAGTCTCTAACTGTTAACTGGTAACTGAAATTATGTGGACTGAAATTGATACCCATATTAGCCAAGCAACTGGCGAAAAATTTCAAACTCAGCACAAGCGCAGTGTGAGTGGTGGCTGTATTAATCAAGGTTATGCTGTTTCTGATGGTGACTTGACTTACTTTGTCAAGCTCAATCAAGCCTCTCAGGTTGCCATGTTTGAAGCTGAGACGCTGGGTTTAAAGGAAATGCTGGCGACAAATACCATTCTTGTACCCAAACCGATTTGCTGGGGTACTGCTGGAAACTCTAGCTATATAGTTTTGGAATGGCTAGAAATGGGAGGAGGTACTTCGACTACGCTCAGTAACCGTAACAGCAAATCTTCTCAAGAAATGGGACGCAAGTTAGCAGCGATGCACAAAGCCACTAACAGCAAAGGTTTTGGATGGCAAATTAATAATACAATTGGTTCCACACCCCAAATCAATACCTGGATAACAGACTGGGCAGAATTTTATACTCAACATCGCTTGAATTATCAATTTCAGTTAGCTAGGCGACGGGGTGGGAGTTTTCCCAAACAAGATAAATTACTCGCAGCTATTCCGGAATTATTGGCAAATCATCAAGTGCAACCATCCTTAGTACACGGTGATTTATGGGGTGGAAATGCTGGGTTTACAGTGTCAGGCGAACCAGTAATATTTGATCCAGCAACCTATTTTGGTGATAGAGAAGTTGATATCGCTATGACAGAATTATTTGGTGGTTTTTCAGCCGATTTTTACCAAGGCTATAACGAGGTGTTTCCTTTAGATGCAGGTTATGGAGATAGAAAAACCCTCTATAACCTGTATCACATTCTCAATCACTTTAATTTATTTGGCGGTGGTTATGCTTCTCAAGCCAACCGCATGATTGACCAGATTTTACGATAAGTAGAGGATTGCAGAAACCCATGAACACACGATTAGTCGATTCACTGCTGCAAATCATTACCTCACTGACTCTGGAGGAACGTCTTTTACTGCAAGAACGCCTCAATAGTATGGCAATTCAACTAACTCCAGGTGTTTGCGGTGGACAACCACGCATTCGCAACACCCGCATTCCAGTATGGACATTAATGACGTTTCGTCAGCAAGGAGCCGATGATGCAGAATTATTGCGTAACTATCCCCATCTGACTCAAGATGATTTAAATGCAGTATGGACATATTACACACAACATGAAGCAGAATTAAATGATGTGGTGAATAGTATTAATAATGATTAAGTTCTATTCTAATGAGAATTTGCCAATGGATATGGTCTTAGAACTCCGCCAGTATGGTTATGATGTTCTCACCTCCCAAGAAGCCGGACAAGCTAATCAAGGTATTTCTGATGCAGAAGTTCTCGCCTTTGCTACCGAACAGCAGCGAGTTGTGATTACTCTGAACCGAGAAGACTTCATAGCTTTACACCGTAGCGGTATTTCTCACTCAGAGATGATTATCTGTAAAACCGATAGAGATTACAAAGGACAAATTCAAATTCTGCATACTTATCTGCAACAGATCAAGGAAATGAGAAACCGTTTGATGCGTGTGAAAAAGCAGAATCAGCCCAAATCTAGCCAGCAAGTTTTTGTGGTTCAGGAATATTAACGAAAGTAGGCAAAATGCCCACTTTACAAAAGTTAAGATTCGGTTTCGATATCGTATAACTGGCATAAAGTGAGTAGTTTTTGTTTTAGGCGATCGCGCACATTTTCTGGCATAATCACTACACAGTCTGGCGCATACTGCATCACCTCACGGCTAAACCAAAAGGTACTGGATACACGCCTAATAACTCGCCGCGCTTTGGGTTTATCTGGTAGCCATTCATTGATTTTGTCTTCTGGTTTCGCTTTATAGGCAAAGGCTAAGTTACCAAATATGTGCATTTCTACTTCTATCTCATCTAAGTGATTACGCCACTGACCAGGAATAGAAATCACCGCCGCATCTGTAATTCTGTCTAAACGCAAACTCCAGTTGTGAATGAGTTCGGGGATATCAAAGCTTCCTTCTGTCTCTTCACACCAACAATCAAGATATTGCCGCTTTTCGTGGGGTGCAATCTGAGCATAACGGACGGTAAAATTAAATACACGCCCTGCTGGATCTTGATAGGAAAGTTGAAAAGGTTGCTGTCGCCGGATGTAGTTATCTATTTGTAAGCGCCAAGGTGGGGGGAGATTTTCTAGGAAACCTTGGATTTCCGTTCGTAGTGGGATTGATAGTTCGCTGCGTTCGAGAAGCAAGTTAGCAATAATTTGGGCTTGTTCTATTTGTCCAATGTCAGTTAATGCACCAATACATCGGTGTAATGCTCTAATACGGGCTTCTGTCCAATCATTATTATTACCGATGAGCAGCTTTCTTTGAGCGATCGCTTCTACCAGTTTCGAGATATTCGGGCGATCGCCCCACATCATACCAAATTGTAGTGCGATCGCTTCTAATTCCGCCTTATCGCGTTCTGAAATAGAGAGAGTTATAGACTGACCTTTTCGACTCATATTTATACGGACACTTTGTATGGATATATCTTGCCAATCTTTATTTTGCATGGCAATATAAGAAGTAACAACCAGTTACGGACACTATTTAAGTTTATTGGAGAACAGGAATCATTGAAAAGAATCATCACAAATTTGGAGAAGTTTCAATGACTAAGCACAATTTACTATCTCGAATTTCCATTGACCCCAATATTTGTTTCGGTAAACCTTGTATTAAAGGTCATCGTATATGGGTTTCTTTAATCCTGGACTTGCTTGCAAGTGGAGAAACAATTGAAACCATTTTAGAAGAATATCCCGGTTTAGAAAGAGAGGATATTTTAGCTTGTATTGCCTACGCTGCGGAGATGACAAGAGATAACTATGTAGAAATTCCGATTGGGCTGTAAAAGGAAACAAAAAAATGAATATTAAACTTGATGAAAATCTTGGTAGTCTGCGAGTAGTGACATTACTACGTCTTGCAGGACACGATGTTGCAACTGTACGAGAACCAGGCTTAATTTCCACTCCTGATGAACAATTAATTGATATTTGTCATAGCGAAGGGAGATGTTTAGTAACTATAGATAGAGGATTTGGCAATCGTCTTAAATATCAGCCTTCCAACTATACAGGAATAATAGTTATTTGTTTACCAGCCCGCCCTAACTTTGAAGATTATCGTGCAGTTACAGAAACTCTAATTGCTGGACTAGAAGCAGCAGATGTGATAGGTAAATTATGGATAATTCGACTAGGAAATATTCAGGAATATCAGGATATTGGAATGGAGAGAACAGATAAATGACGGAAAATTACAAAATTACACTCAAGCCTGTTTATTCGCAAACCGTCCCCACACCTGACGGCGTAAAATTACCTAAAAATTGGTCGCTTTCTTGGCATCAATTAGCTACCTTAGAAGCACTACGCGATCCAAATATTGAAGTAGTCTTCAACACAGCTATGACAGGCGATGGGAAAAGCTTGGCTGCATATTTAGAAGTTTTCCAAGGTCAATTCTCCGCCATTGGACTTTACCCAACTAATGAACTCGCCCGCGACCAAGAAACGCAAATAAGAGGATATATTGAGCAATTTCAGCCAGAAGATGAGCCACGTGTAGTTAGATTAAGTGGTGCTGATTTAGAAAATTATGCCGAAAATGAAGGATTGAAAAAAGGAGCAGCAATTTCTACCCTCACTAGCCAAAGAGAAGCATTACTCACTAACCCTGATATTTTCCACTACTTGCATCGAGGGGCTTATATAATTCATGGCGATAGTCCAGATAAATTATGGGGTAGAATTGATAAAGATTTTGACTTATTTATTTTCGATGAATTTCACGTTTTTGCTGCTCCCCAAATTGCCAGTGTAATTAACACAATGTTGTTAATTCGTTGTACAAATCGCCGCAAAAAATTCCTGTTCATCTCAGCTACACCAGATCCAAATTTAATTGGCAGCTTAGAACAGGCGGGATTTCGTTGTCAAGTTATCAATCCTATTGCCCAAAATAAATATCAATTTCCCGAAACACCAGAACAAGGACATCAACTGCAAATACAGGGTTGGCGGCAGGTAGCGCGAACAATTTCATTGAATTTTATTCCTTTGGAACCTTCTTTTAAAGCTTCAGAAAGTTGGCTAAAAGAAAACAGTGATTTAATTTTGGCTCAATTTCAACAGTATCCAGGTAGTAAAGGAGCTATTATTCTCAACTCAATTGCAGCAGTCAAACGCTTAACTGTATTTTTTCAAGAAATATTCAAGCAATTTGGATTAACAGTAGGCGAAAATACAGGACTTTCGGGAAAAAGCATAAAAGAGCGAAGTCTGATGGCTGATTTAGTTATCGGTACTAGCACAATTGATGTGGGAGTTGATTTTAAAATCAATTTTCTTATTTTTGAGTCATCAGATGCAGGTAACTTTATTCAACGTTTGGGGCGATTGGGTAGACATCAAGGTTATGAGAAAAATGGTCAAATAATTAAGTTTGAAAATTTCACAGCTTTTGCCCTTGTGCCTAACTTTTTAGTAGAACGTTTATTTCAGGTAGATTCACCACCATTAGAGGTAAATTGTATTTATGAGCGACCATGTTTTCATAATACAATTAGTGAAAATTATCGACAAATAAATGATTTTCGCGGTTATTATCGCCGTTGGGGAACTGTACAATCATTTTGGCTGTATTATAGATTGAGCGATCGCACCATTAAACAACAGTATGCCCAAAGCCGAGAACAGTTTCAAAAAGCCTGTGAGGAAGTCTTTGGAAGCAAGCTGAAGTCCATAGCCGGACGTATTAACGGATGGGCGAAAGACTGGAAAGCACTGTCAGGTAAATCAGGAAATCCCATTGCTGACGATGCGGCTAGTTTTCGCGGTTCCAGTCCTTTGCAATGTGGTTTATACGATTTAACCGAAGAAAACGAAGCAGACAGGTTTAAAACCTACGATTTACCGGGCATTTTGGGCAATTTAGAAATTGAAATGTGGACAGAGGCGGGATTTGTACGGACACTTAAAGAAACCGCACAACGCACCGGACAACCCATAGCCAAAGGTAGATTTGCTCATTGTCTAGCATTTATGAAGTTGCGTTCCTACCGAGAGGAACGGCTGAACTGGAAATTTACATATTCTGGAGACTTACAGCCAATAGCTGACGCTTGGAAAGTTCAGGTTTTAACTGGCGTGGAAATTTGGCAACCTGACAATCAATGGATTGGTGCAATTAACAAACGACTGAAGAAGGAAGGTTTGGTTTGTTATGTAATTCGCCGTCCTGTATCTGAAGTACGGATGCGGCTACGGCTACCGATGCACTTTCAGATTTATCCCATTAGTGATCAGTATAGCTTTCATGATGTTAGTGCGCCGTATGCGATCGCCTTTGGTCACTCTGCACTGCTGCTAGATACCCTTGCATATACCTTTAAAAGCACAGGAGATGAGATATGGGTTGTTTGAAAATTTTGTGGGAGGGTTTTAGACCGCAAATAGTAGGTCATATTTCAATCCCTAATAGGTATTATTACTCAAGATTTAGAGTAGGTGGCTTACCCTCCCATTCATACTATACCAGGGTAGAGGGAGAAAATTAGTTCTTTAAGTATAAATACTCAAAAATCTTTGTGGAAATTTTTGAGTAGTCATGACTAACTAATTGCTTTATCATGTGATTAGTCCTCGCAAGATAACACACTATGGTTAGCCAAAACACCGAATCGAATCAAATCACTCTGGTAGTTAACGTCAGCATATCGCTATCTATCCGTTCGCACAGTGATGTGAATGCACCAAAACAGGACAATTCCATACTCGACATCGACACGTTGGAAAGAATATGTACAAAAATTGACTACATAGAGAAGCAATGTAAAAATCTTGAGGCTAAAACTCAGGAGAATACAGAGTCAATAGATACATTGATATGGAGAACTCGTAATTGTGAGCATCTTTCGGATAAATACCAGGAGTTAGAAAGTCTTCCAAATCCTTATTCTCTAGATGGAGATGCCTACTGTAATTCTTAAAAACACTTCACTAACCAGAAAATGTCTGTGATTAATCTATTCACAAAACTGGAGAATAATCAAATGCAAAGTAATACCCCAACAATTGCAGAACTTAAAGACTTAGCCTTACAATTTCCAGAAAAAGTCCCTTATTTAAAAATGTTAGTCCTGTTTGGTTCTAGAGCCACTGGTAACACACACACAAATAGTGACTGGGATTTTGCTGTTTTGTGTGATGAAGAACAGCGTCAGACTTACACCAAAAATAATATTGGCCGTTTGTTTGAATTACCTATGCTGATTGGTGAAGTATTGAAAATAAATGCTGATCATATTGATATTGTACAACTTAATTATTGTTCCGAATTAATAGCACATTTTGTTGCTCGTGATGGTCAGGTTTTGTATGAGGATGAGGTGAAAGAATTTGAAAATTTTAAACAAAAAGTATTACTGAGTAATTCAGACATAAAAAAAATTGAACATACTAAACGCAAAAACATTGAACAGTTTCTAGCAAGATGGGGTGTATGAAAAATATAGATACTGTAATTATTACAACTCGATTAGAATTTATTGTTCGTTACCTGGAGAATTTGAAAAGATTCGAGGCGATTAGTTGGGATGATTATGTAAATAACTTTGATACTCAACTAATTATTGAAAGACTTCTACAATTAATGACTCAAGCAGCGATAGATATCAATGACCATATATTGTCAAAGCTAAATCCTGGAAAATCGCCAACTAACTTTAAGGCTTTTATTGAACTTGGTAAATATGCTGTCATTTCAACTGAATTAGCAGCACAATTAGCACCATCAGCAGGATTAAGGAATCGCCTAGTGCATGAATATGACGATATAGATCCAAAAGAAGTTTTTAAATCAATTAGTTTCGCATTAAGACAATATCCGCTTTACGTGCGAGAAATAAATACTTATTTAATTTCATTGGATGTAGATAATGAATAAAAAAACAAACCCCAGCGAAGAAAACCAACAACTATCTTTATTTGAAAATAATACTGAAGACTTAGAAGATGATTTCTTAAATCAAGACTTTGGCTTTGATGGTGATTCTTCAGACCGTACTATTGAAACTGAAGGCGAATTACTCACACTCAAACTATTACGAGAAGCTATTCAGGCGGAAAACCCTGATGATCAAGTAATGGCAGATTTTGCCGAGTATGTTTTACCAAATTTGCTCAAGATAGCCATTGGTGTCACCGCTAAAGGAGGTAAATTCTTTGATGAAATCGACCAACAGCGAGAAGCAGAAGGTAAAACTAAAGTTAGGCGAGATAATGCGGCTGACCAATCGCTAAATACTCACTTACTCAACGGTTTATTTCCTGCTAACTTAATTGAAAAGCGTTTAGAAAAACTCAATACCACAGTGCGGCGAGTGGTGAAAGAAAGAGAACGCCGTTTAGTAATTGCTGGATTTATTTTACATGATTTTGAAAAGTTTCCTGATGCACCAGAAGACTGTCGCAAGTTACCGTTAGCAGAACATCGCCAAATTATTGATCAAAAAGTTCGCCAGTTAGGACTTGATAAGTTTATCAATCCCGATAACTCAGAAGCTTATCGAGAGTATTTAGATGATTTATTGTGCATGGCTTATAATGCTCAACGACGCTGGGATACTAACTGGAATTTTTCCGAATTTGGCTTAAATCCAGTGCTTAAAGACCGCACCCTTCGCAGTCTATCTGATTTAACTTGTTTGGCTGATTCCCTCGCCTCAATTGTTAAACATCCTCAAGATGCAGAAAATACCAGACTCCAAGAAATTATCCATAATCTGAGTGATGGACAGTTGAAATTTACCTATCACAGCATTGCTGAGAATAGAGGTGTTTTAACTAATGTGGTGAATAATGCTTTAATTAAAGCTCATACCAGTCTTAACACTGATGAAAATATCTACTATGAACCTTTGTTATATCTGCCAACAGGTGTAATTTATCTAGCTTTGCGTAATGCGCCACTCATTGCACAAGCAGACTTATCAGACCGTGTAGTTGATAGTATTAAATCACTTTGTGCAGGTCAATTGCGCCTCAGACAAACAGGGTTTGGTAGAGATGGTAAAGGCATGAAATATGCCGAATATTACAATTTATTTTTTGATGATTTAGGTTTAATGCGAGTAGCTTTAGATGCTACATTACGTATATTGAATCCTAACAAACCTTCTGTTGCTAAAAGTAGAAGTGAAAATCTGATTAAATTTCAGCAAAAAAATGTTTTATCTCCTGATTATGACTTTGAATTTGCAGATGATATCCGCATCGACCAAATAGCCGAATTTGGTGATTTAATCAGTCGGAAGATTTGGGAAGAAACAGTTAAGCGCATTGATGTTGCTCGGAAGAAAGATAAAAAACTGCCAGCAGTTACAGATTTATATTTAACTCAGAAGGTTGCAGAGTTTTGGAATTTAGCAGAATATTTACCCTGCATTCGAGAAATTCAACGCATTAATGAAAGTCTCAAAGAAAATAAGTTAAAAGGAAATACTGGCGGCGTACCTTATGAATGGTATTATTTGGCGGCTAAATATCTCGAACGTCATCCTGGGATTGAAAATGTCCGCGAAACTTGTCAGCAAGTCATAGATTACTTAGCAACTTTGATTTCTCCAATTATTTCTCAGTATAAATTACCTGATGGCTGGGAGGATTTAAAGGTGTGGGTAAATCGCGTTGTCATGTTACCAAATACAAATCAAGAATTATCAAATGAAACTCAAGTTCAGACATTTTTAGAGGAGTTAAATAACTATAATGCTGCCAAAAAACCAGGACGAGGACGGCAACTTATTTGCTCAATTTCTCACTCAGCTTACACTGTGACTGAGCAAATGGAATCAGCAGTTTTATTTACGCCGCAAGTTTATACAAATAAGCAAATGTTAGGAGGTTCTAACGCCAAGCGTAACATCTCTAGTATTGCTGGTGTGGAGATGATGCTGAGGCAAATATTGATGAATCAAACTCAAGCAGTTGGGAAACGATTTGAGGATGGTAAATATCGCTATCTCTATTTTTACCCGACGTATTACTTCACACCAGAAACTAATAAGTTTTTGCAGAAAGCTTACAACGGCATTGCTCAAACTCGCTTTGATACCAGCGTTCGCAATCATTTTATTAGTAAGGATTTACAAGCCAATTTAGCTAGAGAAAATTACCAAAGTGTTGATAGTTTCTTAATTGACGAAAATCTCCAGGCTGACAAAGACCGCACATTTAAACTTTCTTATCCTGAAGACCAGCCTTTAACATTTTACTTCATGGCGTTGCCACCAGGAAGAGATAGCACAGATACAGAATCTTGGGTAATGCCAACTTGGTTAGCCTTTGCTTTCCCGATGATTTTAGATGTGAAAACGGTGGTTTCTGAGTCGCCAATTCCACCTTTTAATGATGGTTCGGAATTTGAGGAAAGCGTTTTCTTAGATAGTGCGCCTCATGCTTTCCGTGCTTTGGTGAGAAAAGACAGATTTCGTCTTGACTACATTCTGGAAGGTTGGCAAGAAAACGGTATTCAATACCCTGCACCGTTAAATGTGCTTACAGCCGCTTATGCTATTCATTTAGATGTGAATGCTAGACAAGGTAAAACTGGTTACGATGCCAATTGGGGGAGATTTACAGAACTAGCAAAGGATTTTGAAACCAGTTCTTTGTATGTTTTTGCTTATCTCAATCGTTGGGTGCGTAACCAAGGAGTAGAAACGGCACGCATTGAGAAAATTAGGCTTTATGTCTATCATTTTTACCCTTGTTTTGACCCTTGTGTTAAATATGACAAAAATATGGAGCAATTAATTGTGGGAGAAGCGTCAAGCCTGAATCATCCGAAAAAATTAACAGACTTATACCGCAGATTTTACAGAGCTAATAAGCGTTATAATCCCAAGTCTAATGCTGTTTTAAAACCCATAGATATCGCTGCTGAAACTATTCTTAAAGCTGAATCAAGTGTTTTTCAAGGAGAAACATTAGTAGCGGCTGTGGCGGCAGAAGTCTTTAAACTCATGGATCGCGTTCATTCCTCTACTGCTGAAGGACGTTGGGTAATGAGTAAACGCGAGGAAGAACGGCAAGCTGTTTTAGAATTTGCTACATATTTTGTACAGGAGGTATTTGAGAAATCTTTCGCAGGCGATCGCGCCCGTTTAGCAGGTCGTCAACTTAACTTAATTCGAGATACCTGTGAATTTCTTTATCGCCTTGAAGATGACAAAGAAAACGCAGAAAAACTTGTAGAAACGGAATAGATAAATCTGGTCTTTTCGTACACCAATAAAACGTCATTCTTTGGAGACTAATTATGTCATTTCTCAAAACTGTTGAATCTAAATTCTTTCAATCTGAAATACCCTATAAACCAATGGGTAAATATGTCCATTTCCTCACTGTCCGCATCACTGAATCTTATCCTCTCTTTCAAACAGATGGAGAATTAAATAAAGCCAGAGTACGAGCCGGAGTAAAAGATAAAACCACAATTAGCCGTTTGTCAATGTTTAAGCGCAAACAATCTACACCAGAGCGTTTAGTTGGTCGAGAATTACTGCGTAACTATGGCTTGATGACTGCGGAAGAATGCGAATATAACGTTAGTTTTGCAATGGATAATCCTGATTGCATAATTTACGGTTTCGCTATTGGTGATTCTGGTTCAGAAAAATCTAAGGTTGTAGTAGATACCGCATTTTCAATTACAGCTTTTGATCAATCACACGAAACGTTTACTCTTAACGCTCCCTACGAAAATGGTACAATGGCTTCTAAGGGGGAAAATGGTTCTAAACCGGGTGAAGTTACCAGTCGAATTAATCAGCAAGATCATATTAGTCCACAAGTTTTCTTCCCTAGTATTGTTACCCTCAAAGATCCCACTGAAGCTAGTTTTCTTTACGTTTTTAATAATATTCTCAGAACGCGCCACTATGGAGCGCAAACTACCCGTACAGGTCGTGTGAGAAATGAGTTGATTGGTGTTGTATTTGCAGATGGAGAAATTACCAGCAATCTCCGTTGGACTCAAGCAATATATGATCAAATGAAAGCGCAAAATACAATTAATCCTCCTGAACCTTTAGATGAAGATGATGTAATTACTGCTGCTAAAAGTGCAATTGAGGCTTTAATGGCTGATGAGTTTATTGTGCATACTGATTTCATTGGTGATGCTTTTTCACCTCTGCTGCATGAAGTTAAAAGCCTCGTGGGTGAAGAAACAGGAATTAAGGCAATTTTAGAAAAAGCTGATGCAGAAGCTAAAAATTACGCCAGTAAACATATTAGCAAAAAGAAAACTGCTGCTAAAACTAAGTAACAGCTATGGCTATAATCTATCGATGTCAATTAGAACTACACGATAGCCTCTATTTTGCTACTCGTGAAATTGGGAGACTCTACGAAACCGAGCCGATAATTCATAATTACGCTCTTTGTTATGCACTGGGTTTAGTTGATAGCAAAATCTACTCTACTACGGTGGCTGAAGAACATTCCTATCGCTATTTTTGCCCTGAACAAGTGCCAAAATATGAGGAGCATTTAACACCACTGAATCAACAGGGTATTTACATTACTCCGGCTCGTTCGATTAAACATTCAGCCGTTCTCAATACCTGGAAGTATGCTAACAATAACTACCACGTTGAAATGGAGAAAACACAGAAGAATATTCCTAGTTTTGGGAGAGCAAAGGAAATTGCGCCAGAAAGTCAATTTGAGTTTTTTGTAATTTCTCAAAAACCAATTACATTACCAAAGTGGATTCGCTTGGGTAAATGGATGAGTAAGGCTGAGGTGACAGTTGCAGAGTTACGTAAATCTAAAACTTTTTCAGGTGTATTTACTTGTAAATATCCTTTAAATCCTTTAGATGTGATGTTTACGCATCAAGTTATTAGCTATGATGTGGTAAATATGCCTCCTGTTAGTCTGATTCAAAATGTGCAAATGCGCGGTGAATACTATCAGTTTGAGGGTATCTCAGAACTCAAGCTTCCGGCTCGGATGGAATACCGTTTTGGGAGTTAATAATTCGGCTGGTTGCAAAGGTTAGTGTTAGGAAAATGGAACCACAGATGAACACAGGTAAACATAGATGATTTATCAGTTGTGGTTCCTATTTTATTCAATACCTCACTAGGCTGTATATTATTCTTCTATCGCTTTCTATCTTCACCGTGAAACACTTTCAACAACAACCAAACGCTTTCCCCAGCGAATATTTGAATAATTTATGGGGAGAAATTCAAGCTTGTCGGTATTTTGCTATCAATAATCTCAACCGCGATTTTGTCGGGACTAAGGGATTTTCTGTAGTGTTTAGGCGATCGCACATTTCCACTGTAGAACAAAAGTTTCCCTATTTCAAACTATACCTTGACTTGGCTCTGCAACCGGGTTGTAATGCATTTTACCTCAATCCGTTACAACTAAAAGAAGGTTCCCGTGTAGACCCTTAACCCTTCCTCCCATACCTCTGCGTCTAATCCCAATCCGTTACAACTAAAAGAAGGTTCCCGTGTAGACCCCCACATTGACCGCTCGTTGCGTTCTTACTGCAAAACTGTGGAACCGCCAGCAGTTGTTAGCGTTCTTTATGTGCGCTTACCTGAAAATATGGAAGGAGGAGAACTGGTACTGAAGTCGCATAAACGCCAACTGGGACAAATTAAACCCCAAGCAAACACTTTACTTTACTTTCAAGGTGATTTAACTCACTCTGTCAACGCCGTAAAAACACCGGGAAATCGCTTAAGTTTGGTTTGTGAACAGTATAATTTAAGTGCAGACGAACTCGCAGAAATACCAGAATTTACTGTAGAGTCAAGAATTGTTCAGCCCACAACCAAAAAACGCAAATAAATTTTTGACCTTTAAATCCAAACCCAATTACGAATTACGTTAGCGAAGCTCTCCCAAAGGGAGCATTACGAATTACGAATTATTAAAAATATGCCTCATAGTTTAGTTCTCAACCTACTTCCGCAATCGTCTATCCCTTCCCAGTTTCTCACCGGGAGACATCTGCACGCACTATTTTTGACCCTTGTTAGTTCCGTAGATCGTTCATTAGGCGATCGCCTACATGATTCTACCGCAGATAAAGCCTTCACACTCTCACCCCTGCAAACTAATTTCCCGTCTCAGAGAACTAGGGGAATATCTAAATTACAACACTCACATCAACAACCCATCTCCGCCGGAACCCCTTGTTGGTGGCGCGTTTCTCTCTTAGATGACACACTCTTTAGCCAACTTACCCAACTATGGCTGAATCTTAACCCTAATCATCCTTGGCATCTTGGCCCTGCTGACTTGTATATTACCAGCATTCAAGGCACACCCCAATCTACCCAACCCTGGGCAAATGCCACTAGTTACACTCAATTATACGAGCAAGCCAGTGAAAGCGATCGCACCATTGACTTGACTTTCTCCACACCTACCGCCTTCCGCCAAGGAAAATTTGACACCACCCTCCCCACCAGAGAATGTGTTTTTAATTCCCTGCTTTCCCGGTGGAATAAATATAGTGGAATCGAATTTGAGGAAATTGCTATTGAATCAATATTTCCCTCCTTTATTAATATTCGCACCGAAATATTAGCAGACTCCCGCAGCAAATTTATTGGCATTATTGGAGAAGTTAATTATCGCATTTTAGGTGAAATTGAACCCATACAAATTAAACAAATTAACGCTTTAGCCGAGTTTGCTTTATATGCAGGTGTCGGCAGAAAAACACCAATGGGTATGGGAATGATCCGACGTTCATACCATTAAAAAACACGAATTACGAACTACGAACTACGAATTATGAATTACGAATATATTCAGATAGCAGCGTTGAACCAATACGCCTATTGTTCTCATCGTTGCTGGCGGATGTTTTGTGCTGGCGAATTTACGGATAATCAATACACAATTGAAGGTACAGCTTTACATGACCGGGTTCACACCACAGGCGATATTAACAGAGAAGATACTTGGCAAATTCGAGCGATTTACCTGAAATCAGAAAAATATAAACTCATCGGCAAATCTGACTTAATCGAAGTAGTTTCAGGTGAATATTATCCCATAGAATACAAACGGGGACGTAAAGGTGAATGGGATAACGACGAGTTGCAAGTTTGCGCCCAAGCATTATGTTTAGAAGAAATGACAGGGCAAACTATCAACATCGGATATATCTATTATGCTCATTCTCATCAACGACAATTAGTTGAGATTAATCAAGAACTTAGAGACAGTGCGATCGCTACCATTGCAGCCGTGACAAATTTACTTGAAACAGGCACAATGCCACCACCATCTTACAGTAAACGTTGCAAAGGTTGTAGCCTGTATTCCCAATGTTTGCCCAAAGCATCTGACAAATTAAGAAACTATCAGGAAGCCAATTAACTTAAAGTTCGTAGTGTTCGCGTAGCGTCTCGAAGAGAGGACTTTAGTCCTTTCACTCATCAAGTTCGTAGTGAGGACTTTAGTCCTCTCCATCATTTTTCTAACGATAGCGATTTATTTGGTATATCTCCTTTCACTCATCAAGTTCGTAGTGAGGACTTTAGTCCTCTCCATCTCCTGTAATTAAACATTAACACAGTCAATACAGCCAAAAAAGAAGGGCTGAAGCCCTTACTACGAGCTTCTTACATCTTTGTATTTCTAGCCCCAAACTTTCAGTCTGAGGGGTTTGAGACAATTTTATTAAATTTTGGAGGAAATCATGGGAACAGTTTACGTCACACAAGAAGATGCCTATATTGGTAAAGTTGACGAAAGTCTGAATATCAAAGCCGAGAAAAAGACAATTTTAGATGTACCTCTAATTAAAGTTGATGGCGTAGTCATCATGGGGAGAGCGAATATTTCACCTGCGGCTATTTCCGAACTAATGATCAGAAAAATTCCCATTACTTATCTCAACTTTAATGGAAAATTTCTCGCTAGCTTAGAACCAGATATGGGCAAGAATATCTTTGTGCGTAACGCCCAATGGAAAGCCGCCGGAGAATCAGCAAAAGCAGTCCATGTAACTCAAGGTTTTGTCAGAGGAAAACTCAAAAATTATCGTCAATCTTTATTACTAGCACAACGCCGTTATGACTTAGATGTGAATTCTGGAATTACTCAATTATCTCATGCGATCGCCTCCCTAGATCAAGCCAAAACCATTAATTCCATCAGAGGTTATGAAGGTGCTGGGAGTGCAGCATATTTTGGTTGTTTTAATCAACTAATTCGGGTAGATAACTTTAGCTTTTCAACCCGCAACCGTCGCCCACCCACAGACCCAGTTAACTCGCTTTTGAGTTTAGGTTATTCCCTACTGCGTCACGATATCCAAGGCGCTTTAAATATAGTTGGTTTTGACCCCTATTTAGGATACCTGCACACAGAACGATATGGCAGACCTTCATTAGCACTAGATTTAATGGAAGAATTTCGACCATTAATAGTAGATGCTGTAGTTTTAGCTGCAATTAATCGCCGGATGTTAGCACCAAAAGACTTTGTTACCGAACCAGTCAGTGGTGCTGTTTCACTCACAAAAGAAGGATTGCATAATTTTCTCAAGCTATATCAAGAAAAGAAGCTGAGTAAATTTAAGCATCCAGTCATGCAGAAACAATATACCTATCAAGAAACCTTTGAGATTCAAGGACGTTTCCTCGCTAAATATCTCCTGGGAGAAATTGACAAGTATCCCCCATTAGTCATGAAGTAACCCCCTAGACCCCATGTTTGTAGTAATTTCCTACGATATCTCAGAAGACAAGCGCCGCACCAAAATTCATAAAATTCTGAAATCTTACGGACAGTGGATGCAGTATTCTGTATTTGAGTGCGACTTAACTCAGACTCAGTATGCTAAACTGCGATCGCGCTTGTCTAAAATCATCAAACCCAAAGAAGACAACATCCGCTTTTATTTCCTCTGCGCTTGCTGTCAGGGAAAAGTCGAGCGCATCGGTGGTGATATGCCAAGGGACACTACAATATTTTTTGCTTGAGTTTTGCGTTAACTAGTAGGTGTTTTTTTGAACATTGAAAAATTTACACCTGAAATCCTTACCTCATCTGGTTTTGAACCCTCTCATACCTAAATAGAAGTTGACGCAAACTCCCAAATCCTTGCTATCAAAGCTTTTGAGCTATTTTTAAACTGTCCCTCTTGACAACCCAATCGCTGAAAAGCTATCTTTGTTTTGGATTGACGGAACAGAACCTTGAAAACCAAATATATCAACGCTTTCAACTGCGGGCGTTCCAATTACTAATAATCCCTATCAGGGATTGAAACGAAAAGCAGCTTTAAACTTTACCTCAGCTTCAGCTTGTTCCAATTACTAATAATCCCTATCAGGGATTGAAACTTAAAAAGGGGCATCGTTGCCCCGGCTAACTCTGTTCCAATTACTAATAATCCCTATCAGGGATTGAAACTTCGCCCCAATCGTCGTCGCTTAGTGTGGGGATGGTTCCAATTACTAATAATCCCTATCAGGGATTGAAACAAAGACTGGCGGAGCATCGGCTTTTGAAGGATCTTGTTCCAATTACTAATAATCCCTATCAGGGATTGAAACGTAATAGTTGCATTTGGCATTATTCAATCCTCACAGTTCCAATTACTAATAATCCCTATCAGGGATTGAAACAGTTTCTATTAATTCCCCAAAACCGTCGTGCTTTTGTTCCAATTACTAATAATCCCTATCAGGGATTGAAACGCTCTGTGATAATTGAGCGACGCTTTTTATTTGCGTTCCAATTACTAATAATCCCTATCAGGGATTGAAACGAGTCCGAAAAAGAATACTTTCCATAATCAGATTCGTTCCAATTACTAATAATCCCTATCAGGGATTGAAACCTTTAGAGTAATTGCACCCAAAGAAGGAGATACCGGTTCCAATTACTAATAATCCCTATCAGGGATTGAAACTACGGGCTTGGCTACGCAATCCTGTTTTGAGAGGAGTTCCAATTACTAATAATCCCTATCAGGGATTGAAACCTCATCCGCCCACACCCAATCTTGGAAAGCGGATTGTTCCAATTACTAATAATCCCTATCAGGGATTGAAACATATCTATGTCAACATTATACATTAAGTGTGATAAGTTCCAATTACTAATAATCCCTATCAGGGATTGAAACGGCTGAAATTAAGAATTCTATTGGTAGCTGTTGGCTGTTCCAATTACTAATAATCCCTATCAGGGATTGAAACGTTATTGTTCCTGATAACGTTTCAGATGATGAACAAGTTCCAATTACTAATAATCCCTATCAGGGATTGAAACACATCTGAAGAGATATATAGTATGTACAACCGCGTTCCAATTACTAATAATCCCTATCAGGGATTGAAACAGCTTTTTATCACTCTAAAATTTTCCATAAAAAAGTTCCAATTACTAATAATCCCTATCAGGGATTGAAACCTCTGGGAAATCCTATACAAATTGAAATAAACTGTATGTTCCAATTACTAATAATCCCTATCAGGGATTGAAACTGCGATGTCTGTAGATATTCTTGCAGACTCTATTATGCGTTCCAATTACTAATAATCCCTATCAGGGATTGAAACTTTCTTGTGCGATCGCCGATAAAGACTTAAGTAAAGTTCCAATTACTAATAATCCCTATCAGGGATTGAAACCTGGGATGTTGTTTGTATCTTCACTAATTCCAAATTGTTCCAATTACTAATAATCCCTATCAGGGATTGAAACTTATGGCATACGTATCATAGCATATTAAAAATTAAGTTCCAATTACTAATAATCCCTATCAGGGATTGAAACACTTAAGAATGTTACTTATCTCTCAAAAGGGTACTAGGTTCCAATTACTAATAATCCCTATCAGGGATTGAAACAGACTAAGTTCTGGAAAATCTCCAGAAAACATAGTTCCAATTACTAATAATCCCTATCAGGGATTGAAACAATAAATTTTCAGTTTCTAGAGTCCGCGCAGGCGGACTTCGTTTGTGTAGCCGCGATTTCTAATCGCCCTCTCAACTTTGCACCTAACTTTCAATACGGTTCGGATAAGGTTAATAATTGACATTATTTTCAAAAGTGGAATGTAATAATCGACCTTTTGGCATTATAAAAATTGGGATTTCTGCTTAACCGAACCGTATTGGCCTAACTTTGAACTTCACTTCGCTAATGCGCGAAACTAACTCTTAAAACAAAATCAACCTCCCACAAAAAATCACATTTGCACAAGGTTGATTAAGTTTTATTAAAAATTACTGCTCAACAATCGGGAGAATAGGCTCAAAAACTTCAGGTTCAGGATTGAGAACATACTGCCAATTTTGAATCTGCTGTTGCGCCGTACTGTAAACAGAACTACTGGGTGGAATCAACTTAGCAGTTTCAATAGCACGAGGAATATTAACACTACCCTGAGAACGGGCAATATCTAATAATTGCTGACTCCATTGGTTAATAGCAATATTCGCATCCATCCGCAAAGTGCTATTTCTCGGAACCCTATCAGCCAATCCTATAGCCTGAGACAAAGCTTCTGGTGTACTAGCAGTAGCCACCTGCGTAGCTCTACTCCAATTTTCTCTAGCGCGGATTTGCCCTTGCCAATCATCTATAGCCCTCCTCGCCTCACCAGCAAGCGATCGCCCAGATGATACAATTGGCTGAATAGTATTAATCGCCCCCACAAAATCGCCACTTTGCGCCAGCATTCTAGCTTGATCTAAATATGGCTGATCTTGCATTCGCTGAACAGTCGCCGTCCATGTACGAATTTTTCTTTGTGCCTCAGAATACAAAGCCCTACCCCGGCGGATTTGTTGAGCTTCAGATATTGCTGCCTGCAAAGAATTCATATCATTCAACCATGCCAATTGTTGCGCCCGTTCCAATGTCGGCCTATCTTCAATAGTCTCTACTTGGTTACGCCAACGGTTGATTTCTTTCCTAGCTTCAGAGGCGCGGGGGTTATTAGAAGAAATCATCTGGACTTCACTAATCGCTGCGGTTAAATACTCGATAGTACCTTGACTAGCAAGTGACCGGGCTTTTTCTAAACGCGCCACATCCTCAATTTCCAGTTGCCAACGAGCAATCAATTGCTGTGCCTCACCATAAATTGGCCTGGAAACATCAACTTGTTGCGCTTGAAAAATAGCTGTTTCTAAACCATATACCGTACCAATCCATGCACTTTTTTGGGCATCAGTTAAAACCATAAAGTCTTCTACTTCTGCCTGTAATCGCGCATTATTTGGAATTTGTCTGGCAATATCTAGAGCTGTATTTGCATCCCGCTTATCCAAACTTGCCTGGGCCAAATCCAGCATTTTTCGGCCAATTTCAGGAATCAAGTCCTGTGCTTTTTCATAAAGGTAGCTTTCTGATGTAATCGACTCAGAGATTTTAATCGCTTCTAGTAAATTATTTACTACTTTGCTATTTGCTAAACGTTCAGCATTTGCTAACTTATCACCATCTTCCCGTGCTGAGTTGATCAAGTTATTTAATTGATCATACTTAATACTTGACCAGTATTCATTATCTACACGCAGCAATCTAGCCGATAGCATAAACGCTGATTGCCAACGCCGTTCCTTTAATTCTTCTTCAGCATTCTGATATATACCTTCTGCCTGAGACCAAATTGTCTCCCATTTAGTGATTTGTTCCTCTACCAATTGGTAAGGTGGCAGTTCTTTAGGTATTTTACGCGCAGTTGCGATCGCTTCCTCTAAATCTCCAGCTTGAAAATTCTGGTCTGCTAACCGCAAAATATCCTGCGACCATTCTTTTAAGTAACGATCAATTTCTGTTCGCAATGGGTGATCGTCTGATATCTTACTCACTATAGCGATCGCTTGCAGTAAATCATTCACATTCTGCTTAGAAGCTGATATCTGAGCGCAATGTAACTTCACCGCAGCGCTGACAAAAGGTCGGGAAATTGCTGGGCAATTGGGGGCATTTGGTAGCTTCAGCAGCATTGCCATCGCCACAAATCCCACACTTCCAGGAATAAATGTGAGCATTAACGCCCACACAACCCAGCTTTTCATCCAGCGTGGCGATTTCCAATACTTTTTACTAGGTAAACTAGTTTCTGCTGACTGATTATTTAAAGGTAATTCCGAAGTGTCTTGTTTTTGCTGCTTCACGAACTTAGAGGTAGAACCAGTAGCCGAGACACCAAATCCTTGAGTTTCACCGAATTGTGGCGTTCGGGATAATCTTTTCATATCATCTGGCTCTCCTGCTCTGGATGGGGGCCAACTTTCAGGAATATCCCGCTCTGTCATCTCTCACACCAAAATAGTTGAATAGCGATCTGTTCTAAGCTGATAATTCCGATGATGCCATAGTAACTTTCTCGTCATGTAAAAGCTACTTGATTAAATATCTTCTGACCACAGATAGCATGAATTTTATCAGCTTTTAGTATTAATCTATACTTTAACCCGAAACTGAAGATTCCGTTTGCAAATCCACAATTAGCTGCGCCAAGTGATGACTATTTGCCTGATAAATTTCACCGCAAAACTCACAAATTGCCTCAGCACCATTATCTTTAATAATCATGTCTTGCAATTCCTCTTCTCCCAGGATTTTTAACGCCCCTAACACACGGTCAAAAGAGCAACCACAATGGAAGCGCAACATTTGACGTTCGGGAAATATTGACAGACCCATGTCTCCGAGTAAATCGTTCAAAATTTCTGGCAACGTCTTACCAGCTTGCAGTAATGGTGTAAATCCAGACAAACCAGCTACCCGTGATTGCAGTGTTTCCACTAGAGCTTCATCTCTGGCAGCTTTTGGTAAAACTTGCACCAGCAAACCTCCCGCAGCCGTGACACCACTTGCCCCTACAAACACCCCTAAAACTAAAGCTGAAGGCGTTTGTTCAGAGCTAACTAAGTAATGAGCCACATCTTCGCCTATTTCCCCCGATACTAGTTCTACTGTACTAGAGTAAGGATAACCATAACCGATATCTCGCACTACGTAGAGATAGCCATTACCAACAGCACCACCAACATCAAGCTTACCTTTTTCATTAGGAGGCAATTCTACAGAAGGGTTAGCGACATAGCCCCGGACTGTTCCATCCAAGCCAGCATCCACCAAGATACCCCCCAGAGGCCCATCACCCTTGACTCGGACATTAACCCTAGAACCAGGCCGCTTCATGCTAGAAGCCATTAATAAACCCGCCGCCATACTCCGCCCCAAGGCTGCGGTTGCCACATAAGAAAGTTTATGACGTTGCCTTGCTTCTTCTGTTAAACGATTAGTAATCACACCCACGGCACGAATTCCACCGTCGGCAGCTGTGGCACGAATTAATTGGTCAGCCATGAAAAACCTTACATTTCTTAACAAGTCTACATTTTCTATTCTAAATTCTCATCTAGCAGAAAAACGACACTGTGATTGGTCATTGTATTTGCAATACTAGAACTACAACGCACTAAAAGTCAGTCCTGACGTTTAAACAATTATTAAAAAATGCTAGGTAACTTTCAACAAAGTCAACTACGAATAGAAATCACCGCCTCCGCAAGTGCGATTCGTGATAGTGTGCAAAAACCCGAAAATGTAGCCAAATGGCTTGTAGGGGAAAGTTTCGCCCCAGGAATGCCAGAAGAACTGCATACTGGACTTCAGTTTACAACCTGGTCTGGGCCAATTTCAATTCATCATCAAGTAGAAGTGGCAAAACCCAATTGTCTACGTTTGCTACTCAGTGGAGCCGTTGATGGCTTTCATGAGTGGTATTGGGGAGAAGGTTGGGTACAGTCCCGCTTAGAAGGCATTTCAATTTTACCTTTGAATTTAGGTCAGACCCTCAATTTGTTGAGTTTGCGGGAGTTTTTGCAGAATAGTCGAGGGTAAAAAGATATTTTTTTTATTCTCACGCATTAGCGGAGCGTGCCGTAGGCTCTAGTACGAAGTACGTTAGGCGCAGAGAGTTAAAGGTAAAGTTTTTTCTGAGGTGAGTCAAAGATCAAATGATTTTTGATTCACCTAGTTAGAAATTACAATTTTTGGAAAATAATTGAGAATTAATTCTATTTATTAATGAACTTACAATACTTCCAGCTATGGTCTAGGAAAATTTGTCTATTTATTGTGCATCCTTTTTCATCAAACCCGGTTTCTTATTTTTTGATTCTGTACCTAAACATTGATTGATCTGAAAAAATAAACCCAACCAATCAAATATTAAATAATATTAGGTTAAATAATCACTCAATCCAAGCAAAAACAAAATTATGATACATTCTTGTAGAGACGTTTCATGAAACGCCTCTATTTTTAATTCTGTCCATAAATAATAATGAAAAATTTTAAATTCCCACCAGGATTTAAATTATTAACCATCTCCGCAGGTTTAACATTTGTTACCTTTACA
>NZ_JAYGHH010000006.1:174462-179061 GCF_034931045.1 Nodularia sp. UHCC 0506 | reverse complement strand
TTAAGAAATCTAACTTTTTGTTGTAATTCCTCTTTAATGCGGTTGAGGATAGATTTTTCGTCTAAGTTCGCCAAAATCCGACTAATAACTGCTTTTGGTCCCTCAGCACCCCAAGTCGCCCCATTAGCCAAATAAACTTTAGTCACTTGTCCAATGCCATAGGAAGACACCCCAGCTACCCCGGCTTGAGTGATTGCAACTGAGACATAAGGAACAAAAGTCGCGCCAGCAGTAGCTGATGCAGAGATGCCCAACACAGTTTTTAATCCACTTAAGCCTAAATTTGCCAGTAACTCACTAAAACCGATGCCGCCCATACTCAGAGCAATTTTTTGTAGCAATTTTACAGCACCGCTTTCACTCATAGGAATGCCATAGAGTTTAGATAAACCCAAAATCAGAGAAATATCAATAACTATGCTACTGAGTATATCTACAACAGTTACTGGATTGAGAGCGATCGCTACTGCCTTAGTCATCACAGCCTTCCAAATCAACTGATTAGCATTCTGTTCACGAATCGTCAATTTTCGCTCAACCAATTGCTCATTCACATTATCGGCATACAGCATGGTATTGAGAGCCACCAAAGCTTTACCTTCACGGTGCAAAATCTCCAAAATTTTCAGCTTCAGTTCTTCAACCTGGGCTGTACTGTTACGTAACTGCACCCCCCTCGTACCATCAGGGCGTATAATTGCCGTTTTGACTAATGGTGATGCAGCTGCCATCACAATTTCCAGAGGCGTAAGTAATTCCCTCACTCTTTCATCTCGGATTTTGTGATAAATTGCCATCCGATCAGCTTCAGGATATTGATCTACTTTGTTAAATACTAAAATTATCGGTTTACCCGCCTCCCGTAACTGAGACAGAGCTTCATATTCTATCTTGGTCATATCCCCAGCAATTACAAACAAAATTAAATCTGCTTGCTTTGCGACCTGTTCCGCTAATGCAGCACGGGTATCACCATCTACTTCATCTAACCCAGGAGTATCAATGAGTTCCACCTGAGATTGACCACCCGCAGGTAAAGTTACTCGTAAAGTGCGTTCATTGTCGCCAATTGTCTCCTCACTAATACTCCAATTAACTCTTTGAGAATCACGAGTAACTCCATGCAGAGGGCCAGTTTCAAACACCGTTTGTCCCACCAAGGCATTGAGTAGAGAGGACTTACCACGTCCCACCATGCCAAAAGCCGCAATTTGTACCACCATGCTGTCCAACTTACCCAGCATAGTTTCTAAATCAGCCAGTTCATTTTCCAATCCGCTTTTTTCCTGGGGAGTCAGATCAAGATTGGTAACTAAATTTCGCAGTGCCGTTTGTGCTTGCTTATAGTCGAGTGACCTTTGAATATCTTCAAAACTGAAAATAGCATTATCCAGTTCTTCTTCCCAGTTGGGTGAGTCGCTGTGATGAGGTTCAGGCAAGGGCAATGTGGAAGTCATATCAATTTTAAGTTTGCAATTTGGGATTTTGTCCCCATATTTCTATCCTAATTATTTTTAGCAAGCGAGTGGGGGGAAGAGGCAGGGGAGCAGGGAGCAGGGAGCAGGGAGCAGGGAGCAATGGGGAAAGAGGCAGGGGGGAGAAGACGGTAACTTCCCAATGACCAATGACCAATGACCAATGACCAATGACCAACAAAACGTCCTAAACTGAAAAATGCATCTAGTAGCGTTAGAATCTTGACTAAATCACCTGTGCGGAAAATAGTTATTGCCGGTAACTGGAAAATGTTCAAAACCCAGGCAGAAACCCAGGATTTTTTACAAGGGTTTCTGCCTCACCTGGCCGAAATCCCCGAAGACCGAGAAGTGGTATTGTGTCCCCCTTTCACTAACTTAAACGTTTTATCCAAGAGTTTGCATGGCAGTCTCATCCAATTAGGGGCGCAAAATCTCCACTGGGAAGAAAATGGAGCCTACACAGGCGAAATTTCTGGCCCCATGTTGACAGAACTTGGTGTCCGTTTTGTCATTGTCGGTCATAGCGAAAGACGGCAATACTTTGGTGAAACAGACGCAACTGTGAATCTGCGTCTCAAAGCAGCTCAAAAGTATGGTCTGACACCAATTCTATGTGTAGGCGAAACCAAAGAACAACGAGATGCTGGGGAAACTGAATCACTGATTACCACCCAGCTAGATAAAGACCTCATAGATGTCGATCAAGATAATTTGGTGATTGCCTACGAACCAATTTGGGCAATCGGTACTGGTGACACTTGTGAAGCCACAGACGCTAATCGGGTAATCGGTTTAATTCGTAGTCAGTTGAGTAATCCCAATGTTTCGATTCAATACGGTGGCTCAGTCAAGCCGAATAATATTGATGAGATTATGGCTCAACCAGAAATTGATGGCGCTCTTGTGGGCGGAGCAAGTCTAGAACCTGCCAGTTTTGCTCGGATTGTCAACTACAAGTAATCGCATTATGCAACGCTGTTTCCCTGGCCGAGCCGGGGAATGCGTGTATCAATGACTCAAACTGTTAATTTATGTCAAACAAGTTAATAATTCGAGAACGCTGTTTTGTTTGGGAACAGAGAACTTACCTCATGGGTGTTTTAAATGTCACACCCGATAGCTTTAGCGATGGTGGCGCTTTTAATAATAGCGCTGCGGCTTTAGCTCAGGCACAAGCAATGGTCGCTGCTGGTGTTGATATCATTGATGTCGGTGGTCAATCAACTCGACCAGGAGCAGAACAAATCACAGTTGCAGAAGAATTAAATCGGGTACTGCCGATATTGCAAGTCCTCCGCCGAGAGATTACAGTCCCGATATCAGTAGATACTACTAGAGCTTCTGTAGCTAGAGCATCTATAGAAACTGGAGCAGATATCATTAATGATATTTCCGGTGGCACATTTGACTCAGAGATGCTGCCAACGGTAGCAAGTTTAGATGTGCCAATTGTCTTGATGCACATTCAGGGAACGCCGCAGACAATGCAGCAAATGACTAATTATCAAGATTTAATGGGAGAAATTTCTAATTTTTTAGCGGCAAGAATTTTAGCAGCAACGACTGTAGGCATTGATCACAGGAAAATCATTATTGATCCGGGTATTGGTTTTGCGAAAAACTATGAGCAGAATTTAGAACTTTTACGTCAATTGCGTGCATTAAAAGCGCTAAATTGCCCTATTTTGGTAGGAGCATCGCGTAAAAGTTTTATTGGTCGTATTTTAAACCAACCAGATCCTCAAGCAAGAGTCTGGGGAACAGCCGCAGCTTGTTGTGCAGCTATTTCTCAGGGTGCTGATATTCTCCGAGTTCACGATGTCCAAGAAATGCGTGATGTGTCACTGGTAGCTGATGCGCTGTTCCGGCAAGAACGGTAATCTTACACAGGGAAGGGAATAAGAATTAGACATTACTGTTTTCAGAGTTTCTGCCATTACCTTCTTGAACAATAGAGTCAGCAATTATCTGGTTATAAACCTCATTGGTTTTACTGGGATCTAAAAAGACTATTTTCGCATTATGACTTTCGCCAAGTCTTTGACTAGCCACAACATAATCTTGAGCTACGAGATACCGTAAAATTTCACGGCTTTCCGGATGAGAACGTAAGGCTTCAGCAATTATCTGCATTGAGGTTTGAGTTCCTTGCGCTCTTTTGATAGCCGCGTCACGTTCCCCTTCTGCTTCAAAAACCAGCGCCCGTTTTTTAATTTCCGCCGCTCGTTCTTCTTCCATCGACTTTCTTACACTCTCAGGTGGTGTAATGCTTTGAATGTCCAAGCGGAGAATCTCCACTCCCCAATTTTCTGTGGTTTGATTTAACTGATTTAAAATGGCTGTATCCATTTCAGCACGGGAGACATTAGTTTCTTCTACGGTGTTTTGAGCGATGATTTCCCGGAGTGTGGTTGTCGCCAGTTGTGTCAGAGAACCTTGAAGATCATCAATTTCGTAAAAACTTTTGACCATATCTCTGATCCGCCAAAACAGAACAGCATCAACTTCTAGGTAAATGTTATCTCTGGTGATCACATTTTGAGGTTTAATGTCGATAAACTGCTCACGTATGGTATCTTCCATCACAATCTGATCAATCAACGGCACAATAAAGTTGAGTCCCGACCCAAGTTTGCGATGATACCGCCCCAATCTTTCTACTAGGGCTTCATTCCCTTGATTAATCAGTTTTGCAGATCCTAACGCATAACCTATGAGTGCTAAGACTATGGCAATGATTGGCTCCATATATTCTCCTATTTAGCTTTTGAGCAATTTTAGTGTAAAAGGATATGGTACTACCTTAGTCCCTCATTTGAGTCTAATCTTTTAAACCTTTAATCACATAAAACTGAGCCAGGGTTTGATGTTTTTTGGTAAATCAGAATTAAACCGTAGGGGTAGTTGTGCGGTAGAAAGAGATTGGGCGTAAGCTGGTGTCAGAAATGGTTGGTAAATCTGGGCTTCAGGTGTGTCTTGTTTAATAAATGCTAAGGTGACACCACGAATTAATTGGCGTAAGGAGTTGGTTTCTTCCCCTCGCTTTTCTCTGACGATGCCTGCGGCACTTACCGGATATGCTGGATCAGTAATACTTAAGTGAGTAGCACCAATGGCTGTT
>NZ_JAYGHH010000006.1:148326-174437 GCF_034931045.1 Nodularia sp. UHCC 0506 | reverse complement strand
CAGATACTTAGACGCTGGGAGTTGCTGAAAAGGTCTGATCTGATGCGTTAAGGCTGGGGTGAGTGCATCCTCAGTTCCTGCTAACATTAATACAGGTTTGCTAACTTGAGCTAAACCGTTTGTACCAAAGAGTTTACCAACAAGGGGGTTGAGTGCGATCGCACTTTTAACTCGCTGATCTTGCAAACGTGGCTTATTTTCTTTTAAACTAGCTGCCGCACACTGTAACCAATCGCCTGGTGATTCTCCAAAAGAAAGAGAAGCCTGACAGAACTCCCGCAGTTCTTTTAAATCTACTTCTCCACCAACTAAGGCTAAAGCCGTATAGCCTCCTAAAGAGTGACCAATCACATTGACTTGCTCTGTATTCAGTTTTCCTTGAAGTTGTCCCGATTGAGTATTGAGTTTTTCTAGTTCGTTGAGCAGAAAACTCACATCTTTTGGTCGTTCAATAAATTCACTAGCTGGTAGTAGTTGCGCCAAATTCATTTGATTTGCAGCGTTATTGATGGCTACAGAATTACTACCAGGATGTTCAAGTGCGGCAACGGTAATTCCATGAGAAGCTAAATGACGCGCTAAATAGCTAAAAAATCGCCGATTGGCTCCAAATCCGTGGGAAATTACTACCAGTGGTGCTGGGGTGTAACTTTGACTCCAATAAATATCTACAGGAATGCTGCGATTTCGTTGTCTGTCTTGAAAAGTGAGTGTCTGTTGCTGAACAGTGTTTTTTCCTGTAGCTGCTGGGTCAAAGGTGGGCTGAAAAGGCGTATTATTTTTTACTAATAATTCTTGTTCTAGCAAAATCCCAAAGGCCTGGTTTTGCAAGTTATTGGCGTTAAAGTTGATAGCGATTTGTAGAGCTTGAGTTGCATCTACAGTAATATTTTGTTGGGGATAGGCTCGTAACAGACCTATTGCGCTTAAACCGTTGATTTGACGTAGGGAGAGATAGAGCGCTGATTGCAGTCCTTCTATAGTGCTATCTGGGATTGCTGCTCTCAAAGAAGTAATTAATTGTTTACCTTGTGGCGAACGCATTAGCTGATCAACGAATTTGTCGGCTAAATCTGGATTTAATTCCAATCTTTGATGCAGGAATGCTCCTACCTGGGGTGTTAAGACAAAGCTATAAACTTGCAGGTGTTCTGGTAGTTTTCCCGTTTTGGCAAATTTTTCTAAATCAGCGATCGCTATAGACTGCTGAAATGGCCCCAAGCGAATAGTCACTGTTTCTGCTGCCTGAGTAGAAGGAATACCCACGCTGCAACTTACAGTCAGAGTCAAACTGCACAGTAATCCTTTAATTAAAGATATTCGAGGTGGATTTTTGTCTAGCCAAGAGTACATAGAATCAAACCACTTTCAAGGTAAGTCAATCTATTGACTACCATTATGGGTTTGAAGTTGCGATCTGCTGTACTAGTTAGTCTCCACAACTTCAAACTCATGATTTTATAATCAATCCTACTTAAAAGAAACCAAATATAGCCCTGAATACTCCCAGTAAACCCCCTAAAGGATTAATTACTGCACCAACACTGTCGCCTGTTCTAGCTAAACCAGAACGGTTGACGATGACAACATCATTATTGCGGAGTATGGGATTAGTCTCTTCATTAATTCCTTCAGAAAAATCAACTTTGACTGCCCGTTTGGTGACAGAACCATTAGGGTTAAGGCGAACCAAATCCACGGTAGTTGTTTTGGCTCTAGAATCATTGAATCCACCCGCAGCCAACAACGCTTGATTTAAGGAGCTATTAGGCTTAATATCCACGGTTCCTGGACTTTTGACTTCACCCACCACACCAACTTGAATTGTTGCAGGAGACAAAGTAGTGGCAGCTAATTGAGTCGCTTCTGCTGTATTGATTTCAGTGGCGGTAGGTATAAAAATCGTATCTCCATCCTGTACAATGATATCTTGATTGATATCACCAGACTGCAATAATTTCCAGAGGTCGATATCTATATTTTGTTCTGTACCGGTTCTTGTGGGTCGGCGCAGCTTGAGATTACGAATATCAGCTTGTGATGTAATTCCCCCAGCTATTTGCAGCGCTCTCATCAGAGTCGGAATATTACCAGCACCAGCACCACCTTCTGCTCCGCCGACAGTTGGGCCAACTAGATATGAACCAGGACGATTAACTTCACCAATAATAGCTACAGTCCTCGGTGTGTTTGGACTAGCAGCAAAGTTAGCTGCAAATAAATTTCGGGCTTCTGCAATGTTAAAAGTGGTTGCAGTTGGCACAACAATGGTATCGCCATCCCGTAAAGTAATATCCTGGTCTATGCGACCTGTCTGGATTAGTTCCTTTAAATTCAGATTCACGACCTGCTCGGAGGAACGTCCTATCCTACGTCTTAATTGAACTTTAGTTACGTCTGCTGCCAAGGTTACACCCTGAGCTGTAGTTAGTGCAGATAACACGGTTGGGTATTGTACACCGGGATTATTACCCGCACCTCCTTGTAAGTTCAGAGTATAAGACCCTGGACGTGTAACTTCTCCGGCAACCAAAATATTAATCGGCCGAGGCGATAACAGGTTAACTGAAATTAAGGGACGTTTGAGAAAGCGAGAATACCTGTTAGCAATTTCATCAGCAGCTTGTTCGGTTGTTAGACCCAAAACGGGGACACTGCCAATTAAAGGTAGGTTAATTGATCCACCTGGAGGTACTTGGTATTCTCCAGTATATTCTGGTACTTCAAATACATTTACACGAATCAGATCACCCCCTCCTAACGTATAGTTAGTATCTATGGGGATAGTTGATGACCCTTGTTGTGTTGAAAATATGGGTTGTGTACTTGGAGATCCTGATTCTGCTGAGGGGAAGGTTGGTTGTATTGTTTGTGCTACTAATTTTTCCTGCACTGCACTGGCAGAAGGTACAGCAATATTAAAAGCCGTTAACAAAGCTACACCCAAAAAGGGCTGGGTGATGAATTTCAACAAACCGATGTTAAGCATATTTACCTGAAAAGCTGAGACTGTGGTCGGCATAGTTGTCTAAATATTTTGATTATTGACTATACTTAATTATTCAAGTTCCTCGAATTAATTGCCCCAACATTCTTATTTTCCTAGCAAAGTGTAATTTTCCGGAGTGATATTATTTTTTATTCTTAAAATTTTAGTAAAGTTCTAGCAAAGTACCATTTTTTGGAACCATATTATTTTTTATTTTGTAATTTTTAGTTAAGTTAAATTAAAAGCCAATCATAATTTTTACAAGGTATAAAATAGCAACTTTAGGAAGTGAAAACAATTATCCGTCATTTTTAGAGGAATTGAGCAAAGTTTTGATTGCTGAGTATAAAGCAAGTAGAGGCAGGTTGATTAAAATTATTTGTTGGTCATTCAGGATATTTGTTATAACTTGTGTGGCCTAGTCATACCCGCCCTTACTGCAAAACCGCCAGCTATCAAGACTGTTTTCACTCACGCTCAAAACAGCTATTAAGTAATTAAGCAAAGATCAGATGATGATAAATACTGTTGCATTTATGATTCAATGATCACAGATTTTAAGATGTTGTTTTCTAATTTGTAAGTTGAGCGAATCACTCCTTGATCAAGCTTGATTATGCCAATTTTCTACGTAATTCTAATGAACATTTTTGTTATGATGTAACTGTTGCATAAAAAAATCTTCTAGGGAATGCCGAGATAGGTTTATAGAGATTATTTGCCCCCTCATCAATCGGAGACTAGCAAGGAAATCATAGTAATCTGCTTGGAGTATGCCTTGCCAAGAACCATCACCCTCAAAAACTAGATTAGGTAGCCACTGTTTCAGAACTTCGGAGTCACCACCTCGACCTTTGATATGGTAAGTGTTGTCACTGCCTAAGAGTTCATCGAGAGAACCAGAACAAATTAATTCACCTTGAGAGAGGATAGCCACGCGATCGCAAATTTGTTCAACTTCACTCAAAATATGGCTATTGAAGAAAATAGTTTTACCTGCGGCTTTCAGCGATAGAATAATTTCCCGCATTTGGTAGCGTCCTATGGGATCTAAACCAGACATGGGTTCATCGAGGAAGATTAGTTCAGGATCATTAATCAGCGCCTGTGCCATGCCTACACGCTGTAACATTCCCTTAGAATAGCGACGCATCGGCTTTTTGCGGGCATCGGCTAGGGATAAACCCACTAATTCTAGCAGTTGAGGAATGCGATCGCGTTGCACGTTCCGAGGAATCTGGAATAAACCCGCCGCCAGCTGGATAAATTCCCAGCCGGTCAGATAGTCATATAAATAGGGATTTTCTGGGAGGTAGCCAATAAGTTGCTTAGTAGAGCGATCGCCTAATGGCTGACCCAATAATACACCCTTACCTGAACTGGGGCGGATAATTCCCAGCAACAGTTTTAATAGGGTAGTTTTGCCAGCCCCATTTGGCCCTAATAACCCAAAGGTTTCGCCTTTGTAGACCTGAACCGAACAGCTTTTGAGCGAGACAATTTTTTGATTCAGCCAAAAACCCGTGCGATAAACTTTTCGCAAATCAGCAGTGAGGACTACTGGCGGATTATCAATAGTATTTAGTTGAGGATCAGGGATATCTACACCAGACTTCATAGCCACAATTATAACAACTGCCAAGGCGATCATGTCAGTGTTGATTGCTGGAAGTCCTTGAATTAGCTGGGTTGATACTCAGCATTCCCCTGCCTATACGGACGGGTTTACCAAGGATTTCGACGGACTACAGACTCACTGCCAAAACCCGCCCCCTACCCACTCAGCACTTTCATACACCACTAAGTTTGACAATGATCACAAATTGAGTAGCTCAGTGGTTCCTTTAACCTTGACATTCTATAGGATACCCTTAGAACTGGGAATTGTACCAGCACGACGAGAATCAATTTCCACCGCCATGCGGGTTGCCCTAGCAAAAGCTTTAAATGTCGCCTCAATAATATGATGGGAGTTAATGCCATCTAGTTGACGAATGTGCAGTGTCATTTGGCTATGGTTGACCAAGGCGACAAAGAATTCCCGAACTAGCTGAGTGTCATAGGTTCCCACTCGCTGAGTAGGAATTGACAAACCATAGCTCAGATGAGGTCTACCAGAAAAGTCCAGCGCCACTTGCACTAAAGCTTCATCTAATGGGGCGAGAAAATTCCCAAACCGAACGATACCTTTTCTGTTACCTAGAGCTTGACTAAACGCTTGCCCTAAAGTGATACCCACATCTTCATTGGTGTGGTGGTCATCAATTTCCCAATCTCCCTGGGCTTGGACATTTAAATCAATCAGCCCGTGGGAAGAAATCTGATGCAACATATGATCCAAAAACGGAATCCCGGTGGCTGCTGTGCAGATGCCTGTACCATCCAAGTTGATCGTAACTTTTATATCAGTTTCGCCAGTGGTGCGATGAACAGAAGCAGTGCGAGCAGTTTCAGTTGAACTTAGGCAATCTGTTTGCATAGTTAAAGGGTATTAGGGGCAGGGGCAGGGTGCAGGGGGGAGAAGATGTATCTCAATGACTAATGACTACATTCCCATGATTTCATATCCTGCATCTACATACAAAACTTGCCCTGTAATGCCACTGGCTAAATCGCTAGACAAGAAAGCCGCAGTATTGCCTACCTCTTGCTGCGTCACAGTGCGCCGTAGGGGAGCTACTTCTTCTACATGGTGAATCATATCTAAAATTCCGCCTACTGCTGAAGAAGCTAATGTACGTATCGGCCCGGCAGAAATGGCATTGACTCGAATGTTATTTGGCCCCAGTTCAGCAGCCAAATAACGTACACTAGATTCTAATCCGGCTTTAGCTACTCCCATGACGTTGTAGTTAGGAATTGCTTTCGCGCCGCCTAAATATGTCAAAGTGATAATGCTACCACCTTCTGTCATGAGGGGTTTGGCCGCACCGCTTAACTGCACTAGCGAATAGGTACTGATTTCTAACGCCGTTTTGAAACCAGAACGTGAGGTTTGGCTAAAATCGCCAGTCAAATCATCTCGGTTAGCGAAGGCTAAACAGTGGATGAGAATATCTAATTTCTCCCACTTATCCCGGATGGCGGCAAAGGTAGATTCAATTTGTGCATCATCTTGAACATTACAGGGAACAAATAAACTGGGGTTGAGAGGTTCCACCAACTCCGCCACTTTTTTCTCCATTTTGCCGCGCTCATCTGGCAGGTAGGTAATACCCAGGTTAGCCCCGGCTTTGTGCAGTTGTTGAGCAATCCCCCAGGCAATGGAACGGTTGTTGGCAATCCCTGTAACTAAGGCGTTTTTTCCAGTCAGATTCAGCATAAAAATTGTGAATGTGATCAATCATTAGGAGCATACTAGAATCTGAGGCGAGTTTGTCTTAGTTCTGCACAACTTTTGCAAAAATGATCATTAGGAGAACTGTTTTTTGAAAAGTTTCTCCAGATAATCCTGAAGATATTCTCAAGATATCGTGAATTTTTGGGGAAAAAACCTGATGACCACAACTGTGCAAGAACTTATAACAACTACTCGCTAAAAACATCAAAAATTATGTATCATTATGAACAAATAACTGCGAAGTTGTGGCTTTGAGTATAGGAATGCACAGAAAGGTTGACGGTGCTTTATTGATTTTTCAGGTGTATTCTTAGGTAATCAGTTTTTGTTTTTCCGGCATTGGGTAGGGGAAGGGAGATGATCGTGACACAAGATAAAGCCCTAGCAAATGTATTTCGTCAGATGGCGACCGGAGCATTTCCTCCAGTTGTAGAAACATTTGAACGCAATAAAACAATATTTTTTCCCGGCGATCCTGCTGAACGAGTTTATTTTCTTTTAAAGGGTGCTGTGAAACTTTCCAGGGTGTATGAGGCAGGAGAGGAAATAACGGTAGCACTGCTGCGGGAAAATAGTGTTTTTGGTGTGTTGTCATTACTGACGGGAAATAAATCCGATAGATTCTATCATGCGGTGGCATTTACACCTGTAGAGTTACTGTCAGCGCCAATTGAACAGGTTGAGCAAGCGTTTAAGGAAAATCCAGAATTATCTATGTTGATGCTGCGAGGCCTTTCTTCGCGGATTCTCCAAACAGAGATGATGATCGAAACTCTCGCTCACCGTGATATGGGTTCAAGACTGGTGAGTTTTCTGTTAATTCTTTGTCGTGATTTTGGGGTTCCTTGTGCTGATGGGATTACGATTGATTTGAAGTTATCTCATCAGGCGATCGCAGAAGCAATTGGTTCAACTCGTGTAACTGTAACTCGTTTACTAGGGGACTTGCGTGAAAAACAGATGATTTCAATCCACAAAAAGAAGATTACCGTGCATAAACCTGTCACCTTAAGTAAGCAGTTCACTTGAATTTCCCTCGAATATGGTAAAATCAGGGGGTCAGTAAAGACGTTAAAGCCTAAGTGTAGACTACGGTCAAATAAACGCTCAACACCTAAACCAACAGGGTTTAACGCCTCGATAATTGCGATACAAAGCAAAATCTTTGTAGAATTCCACTATGGTGATAGTGGGAATATCAAAAGGTAATGAATGAAAGTAGTAGGCTGTATCTGGAAGCATTATGCCTCCGGCACACTAGGTGAACGGTAGCTGAAGATGACCACCGGGTACATCCTGATAGCAGCAATTTTAATTTTGGGGGGCGTAATTGCCACCGTGGGCGATCGCATTGGCACACGAGTTGGCAAAGCACGCCTCTCACTATTTAACCTGCGTCCGAAAAAAACGGCTGTACTAGTAACTATTTTTACTGGTGGGTTAATTTCGGCATCAACATTAGGAATCTTATTTGCAGCTGATAAAGGACTGCGCCAAGGGGTATTTGAGCTTGAAGATATTCAAAAAGACCTGAGAAATAAGCGGGAACAGCTAAAAACTGCCGAAACTGAAAAAAGTCAAGTAGAGATTGAGTTAAGTACAGCTAGAACTGAGCAAACCAAAGCACAGCGAGACTTACAGGTAATTAACAAATCCTTGCAAGCAGCTAACGCGAAACAAGAAGCCACACAAACTCAACTTCAACGCACCCAAAACCAGTTAGCTGAACTGGTGAGCCAGTATCGACGAGCCTTAACTGAACTGCAAAGTGTTTATGATGAGAGAGAGACATTGCAGGGGGCGATTGAGGAACTCCGAGCAGAACGGCAACGGCTGTACGCAGAAGCTAAAACAGCTATTAACCAACGCGATCGCAAAATTGCCCAATTGGATGGATTGATCAAAAAACGCAATCAAGAAATTGCTTCGCGAGAGCAAGTGATAGCCACAAGGGAATCTCGCCTCAAAGAATTGGAAAAACAACAGAATTATTTAGAACAAGAAGTAGCAAGGCTAGAAAAATTTTATCAGTCATACCGTGACCTGCGTCTAGGTAAGTTAGCACTGGTTCGCAATCAAGTTTTAGCTGCGAACGTGGTTCGCGTTAATCAAGCCAGTGAAGCTCGTCAAGCAGTCATGCAGCTTTTGCAAATAGCTAACCAGAATGCCAATATTCAATTAACAGAACCGGGAGAAAAACCGACAAATAAAGAGTTACTGGGTATTACTCAACAAAGAGTAGAGCAACTCAGCCAGCAAATTAACGACGGTCGAGAGTATGTGGTGCGAATCTTCTCTGCTGGCAATTATGTGAGGGGAGAAGACCAGATAGAATTTTTTGCGGATGCAGCCCGAAATCAATTGGTTTTTTCCGAAGGCGAGGTACTAGCGACAACTACTGCTAATCCCAAAATTATGTCATCCTATCAGCTATCGCAAAGACTGGATTTGATCATTTCGGCTGCGGAATTTCGGGCGCGGAATGCCGGGATTGTCGAGGGTGTGTTAAGAGAAGGCTCTCATCTACGCTTTTTCTTACAATTAAGACAGTATGAGCAACCATTAGAAATTAAAGCGATCGCTAGGGAGGATACTTATACAGCAGGCCCTTTAAGAATTAAGTTATTGGCAATTTTTAACGGCGTAGTTGTTTTTAGCACTTAAGAAATAAACAGAAGATTCAAATAATTTAAGTGTATTTTTTATGACTTTTAGTGAATTTTCACCAACACAACCAGTCATCTTGGGCTTTGATCCCGGTAAAGATAAGTGTGGTTTAGCAGTCATGGGACTAGATCGGCAATTGTACTATCACCAGGTTGTGACAGCACAAAAGGCGATCGCCACCATTGAAACCCTGCGTCAACAGTTTCCCGTCTCCTTATTAGTCATGGGTGATCAAACCACCTCTAAACAGTGGAAACAGCAACTGCGTGAGGCCTTGATCGAGCAGCTAAGTATAATTTTAGTTGATGAGCGTTACAGCACCTTAGAAGCACGCGATCGCTACTGGCAGATGTATCCACCCAAAGGGCTAACAAAACTCTTACCACAGGGCATGAGACAGCCACCAAGACCCATAGACGACATAGTTGCCCTCCTCTTAATTGAAAGATACTTAAATCGCCTAACTACTAGTGTTGAAGATTGACCCATTAACAATGACTAAAGTTCAGCCCTAATAGTAAAAGCATAATCTCCCCCAGGTTCTAGCTGATAATCTTGCTGTTCTAAGAAACGACCGAGAGGTTCTTTAATCAGGGCGCGACCTTGGGACGGCTTTACAGACAGTTCTCCTCGGCGAAAATGCCATTTAAAATGCCACTCAAAGCTACCCGCACTTACTTCCCCCTCAAGAAAGCCGAGTTGCCACGATTGACGGATAATTCTGACATGGGCGGTAGTTTCTGGAAGACGTTTGGCACTCACAATGCTTTATGTCACGTGTGGGATAACAGCCCAATCAATAGGCTACTTCTTTTATTTACCAAACTTATCTAAAATATACAAATTGACATGGACAAGACCGTAGCAGACCTTCGCAAAGATTACACCTTGGAAGGTTTGAGTGAAGCCGAGATTAACCCTAATCCCTTTATTCAGTTTAAAAAATGGTTTGAACAAGCACTAGCAGCCCAACTTCCTGAACCGAATGCGATGACTCTGGCTACTGCTACACCAGATGGTCAGCCTTCAGCCAGAATGGTATTACTGAAAGATTTCGATGAACGGGGCTTTGTTTTGTTCACTAATTACAACAGTCATAAAGGACAAGAACTAGCAGCAAATCCTCAAGCAGCTTTAGTTTTTTGGTGGGCGGAATTGGAACGTCAAGTCAGAATTGTGGGGACAGTCGAAAAAATTGCCCCAGAACAGTCTGATAGTTATTTTGAGATGCGTCCACCCAATAGTCGTTTAGGTGCGTGGGCTTCTCATCAAAGTCAGGTAATCTGGGGGAGAGAAGTTTTAGAACAACAATTGCAGGAATTTCAGGAAAAATATAAAAATCAGGAAGTTCCTCGACCACCTCATTGGGGAGGCTACCGAGTCATCCCCAGCAAAATTGAGTTTTGGCAAGGTCGCTCCAGTCGTCTGCATGACCGCTTGCTGTATACTCGCGGTGATAATCACAGTTGGAAAATTGAGCGCTTATCACCATGAATAATTTTGGATTTTGGATTGTCATGTAATCTAAAATCTGAAATCTAAAATTGCTTCTTATTCCGTGGCTGCTGCTTTGGTATCAGATGCAAATTGAACTCTGGGATCTGGCATAAAGGTATATCTCAGGTAAATTCCTCCCCAGATGAACAGGATAATTAACAAACCACCAATACCCAGGGGACTAGGTAGCCAGAAAATAACTTCTATGTGGTTGAGTTGACCTGGCTGGAGTTGCCATACTAATTGCTTACCTTGCTTTTGAGGATTGATAGCGGTTTCAGTTCGTTGAATATTTCTAGCTCCCCAAGGGGTTTTTATGCTAAATTCTAGATCGAGAATTGAACCAGTGTCAGATAATACGTTACCTCTGCTGGCAATTAAGGAGAGCGATCGCAAGTCTAAATCATAAATTAAGCGATTCCTCACTAACAGCACAAAATTGTTCTGATTGATGAGTAAATTAGATTCAATTTTCGGTAATTCTGATGTAGATGCTTTCTGCAAAGCCTCAGCTTTTTGATTAGTCCGAGAGTTAAAAAAATCGTTGAATTTTTCTTGCAACTCTTGACCATTACTAAAAGGAATTTTTACAATAATTTCTTCTGGAGAAATCCGTTGAGTTTTACCTTCTAGTTGACGGGTGCGCCGTTCTATGCTATGTAACCATTCATATACATAGTCACCACTAAAGCTGGTGAGTCGTTCTCCCAGTTTAATATGTTGTACGATTTCGCCACTATTTGAGTTATTGAAGGTAACACCGGCATCGTAATCAACACAACCGGTTAGCAGCAGTGATGATAACAGAACCAGCCACAAAATAGGATTTTTGATCGGAAAGATCCGACGAATGAGACTCCGACTGATCAGCTTGATGAATAATGCCATTTTGATTAACACAAAACTGAATGCTTTGGTGAATCTCACTAAAATCTTTCTGAAAATAGAATAATTCATCATAATCTCCCAAAAACTAAAAACTCAACCAAGCCAAGTACGAGAGTGTTAACACAATAACAATTAGTGCTACCCCAATAAAGCGATTATCTTGGGTATTCACTTGGCTAAGGTCTGCTAATTCTGGTTCAGTAGGTGCTTGACGAGAAGCTTTTGCGTAATTTCCAGATGCCCGAATTTTGGCATCATTATCAGACAATGTGCCTAAATCTGGGATTTCCGTCATCCACTCACTGGGGCGTTGGAGTTTCGGGGCTTTTAAAATGTAAAGTAACTCTTTTGCCTGTTTGCTGGTTTCTGGGAAAGGATGACGTTGGAGTTGTTGACAAAGAGCGATCGCTTCTTCAGTCCGCCCAGCTGCTTCATAAGCTGTTACCAGCCAGAGTTCAACTTCACCTCCAAGGCGAGAATTTCGAGATAACAAGGCGCTGGCTTTTTCCAAGTTTTCTACAGCTTCTCGATATTTCCCATTTTCAAAGTTAAGTTTTCCAGCCTGATAACGACTTCTGGCAATTTCTAAACTTTCTGTACTCACGTTTTACACACCAATCAGCACTGCTTGAAATTTGTCGATGTCAGCAATTTTTTGAGAATTTTCTGAAAAGCTGACAAAATGGAAGTTGATTAACGTTTAAAATTTTAACCAAGTAGCTGCGGCTATTTACTGAAAAAAATTCAGATTATCAAATGCAGGTGAGCAAAAATATGCTAAAAATCAAGCATTTACAACTGAATTGGCTAGGAATAGGAATAATTTGCTCTGTCATCAGCGCTACAATTACCCCAGTGGCTGCCCAGCGTGTCATCATCATTAATAACACTGTGAGAATTAATCAGCCGCCTGCTGTTGGTTCTTTTATTTATGGTAGTCCGATTCCTACCCCCATGCCTGTCAATCCAAGCACAGGGTTAATTCCCAGACGCAGCAGCGATCGCGACTATCACTCTTATCCTGTATTTAAGCCAAATGTGAACCCTAATTCTGGGTTGATTAATTCAACTTTAATTAATCCCATATTTCGGAACTCAACCCTAGTTAATCCCGTGATTTTTAATCATAATTCCCAGAAAAATACACCATTGAGGAGGCGATCTGCTGGTAACAGCGCTGTGCGATCGCAGGTGAGAATGAATCGACATCGTGTCAGATCCACAGGACGATCTACTAGCAGCAGCGCTTCAAAAACGCGCGTAATTTTGAACTATCCCGATTTAAACTCAGATTATTCACCGTTTTAGGAAAACTGGGAACCAAGGATCATAGTACCAATACCACCGTCAGTAAAGACTTCTAAGAGTAGGGCGTGGGGAATGCGACCATCAATTATATGTGCTGCACTTACGCCTTGGGCAAGCGAGCGCACACAACAATTCACTTTTGGAATCATCCCACCGCTAACTATACCATTGGTAATCAATTCACGGGCTTGGCGAATATCGACTTTAGGAATCAAGCTAGATGGATCTTTGTAATCCTTGAGAATACCTGGCGTGTCAGTCAGTAAAATCAACTTTTCCGCACCCAAAGCGGCAGCGATTTCCCCAGCCACCGTATCAGCGTTAATATTGTAAGCCTGTCCCTTTTCGTCTGTAGCGACGCTAGACACCACCGGAATATAGCCACTACTAGAAAGAGTTTCCAAAATTTTAATATTTACACTACTGACTTCCCCTACAAAACCAATACCTTCTTGATCCTGGGGACGGGCTGTAATCAAATTACCATCCTTACCACAAAGACCCACCGCCAAACCCCCAGCCCGGCTAATGAGGGAAACAATCTCCTTATTAACTCGACCGACTAAAACCATTTCCACTACATCCATAGTGGGCGCATCGGTGACACGCAGACCATTTTTAAATTGTGCTTCGATACCCAGTTTAGTTAACCAACTATTAATTTCTGGACCACCACCATGTACCAGAATGGGACGCAAGCCAACGCAGGATAAAAAGACAATATCCCGCATTACTTTGTCTTTTAGGGTGCTATCTTTCATAGCTGCACCACCATATTTCACCACAACAGTCCGACCCACAAATTGTTGAATGTAAGGTAGTGCTTCACTGAGTACACGGACACGAGTAGCTTCCGTTTCCCTGATATATTCCGAATCGTTATCCATCACGAGGGGCTATTGAGATTTAAAACTTATTTAGTCAGTTTAGAAGAATTTGGAACCTGCAACAATCTTTCCCACCTCAGACCTCAACCCCCTCCCATATTCATCGCAGCTAACATTGCTTGCTGACTTACCTGTTTATAGACAGTATCTAAATATTTTGTCACCACATCACCAGATGTTGAGGTTACTGATCCTTCTTCAGTTTTCGCTAAAGGAATCGCCCCCAATACATCTAATACTGTTTCGCTACTCGACGGCGTAATCACCACCAAAGAAGATTCTAAAGGTTCATGATATTGCCAGAAATCACCAAGATTAACAGAAAATTGCGGGTGAGTCGTTGTCGTTTGTTTAATATCAGGTGTTTTAGGTGCTGTCACTTCGACCTTAGCACCGCGTAGCTGACGTAAATCACTGATAATTTGTTCTTTAGTGCGGCCGCGTAATTGAAACAGTACAAAAGGGTCTTCACTGAAGCGATCGCCTAACTGATAGTATACAGCACCAATATGTTTACAAGGATTGGCTTTATCAGGACAAGAGCATTTACTGTGAACATCAGCAAGTGTAAACGGAAATAAAGACAGACCATTAGCTGTGAAAACTTCTTCAATATTTTGAGGCATTTCCCCAGCTAACAGCTTGGCTGCAAAAATCGCCCTTTGGGACATAGTTTCAATCACATAACCCCATTCTTCCTCACTAAAATGGTCAATAGAAAGAGAAACCTTATAAGGTTCAGGTTCGCTACCTTGGACTCTAGCTAAAACCTTTGCCCCTGTAAACTCAATATTTAAAACATTACCTTGACGAGAATAATTTCTCGCTCGTTCCAAACGCTTTTTAAACCGATAAGAATCCAGTAACTCTAGCCACTTTTGTGACCACCATTCTCTACTTGCTTGTAAGGTATCGTTATTCATAAATAAATACAAAAATTTGGCTCAGGTATACAAGCAAAATCCTAGTAATAAAAGGCTTATGGCAAGCCATATCTACCTAGCTTAAACTTGTTGTAAATTATTTAACCAACTTTGTAAATCTTCTACAGTATTTAAATCAAATATTGCCTCTCCTAAAGCCTCAATAACTTCTATATTTAAACTTCTGATTTCAGTTTCTAATTCTCTATCAATTTGGCCAAACTTTTTATTAATTAACCTGAGAATCAAATTTTTTTCTCTTTCAATGCCTCTTTCAATGCCTGTCTCAATTCCTTCTTCCATCCAACTGGTGACAATTTGCATAACTTCCTCCTTCTCTTCTTTGATTAATGTACCTATTTCTACTTGAAATTTCTCTTCTTCTATTTTATTCAATCTCAAATATGTGTCAATAAACCCTGATATCAATTGCATTTTGGCTGGATTTAATTTTAAGGTAACTAATAACCTTAAACATTCTGCCTTGACTTTTGGCCTATCTTCTGGTGCTATATTCATTTTTGACATCAAAGCCGATGCAACTGGATTTGGACGAATTAAAAAGTCTCGCCAGTTGAGTTGATTGAGTTGCACTACTTGATAATTAAATTTTAGCACTTCAAAATCAGGAAAGTTGATTTGATAGTTATTCACGGCTACGGTTTTGGGTGAGTCGTAGGAAAATATAACTATCGGATATATTGGCAAGTCCAATTTTTCATCTAATCTCGCAAAATAACGAAACATTCTTTGATTAAATTTCGGTCTTGCACCTGATTCGGCTTCAATATGAATCACAAAGTAAGACGGTTGACCTAGAAATTTAACTTTAACTATTAGGTCTGTTTCATATTTGTCTCCTGCGGTGACATCCGTAAATATTTCTTTGTCTAAAAATGTAATTGATGTAGTGTCTACATATTCGAGAACTTGAGGAAAGAATAGTTCTAGAAATTCTATGAAAAAATTTGATATTAGTTCTTTGAATAAGCGGTCATGGTCTATCTTGTTTGTCATCTTGTTATCTAAATAAAATTAGAAAAAAGCTTTAATTGCGGTGCTATTTTCATATGGCTTTTCCTAATCATATAAGCTATATCATAGCCCCCTCCTCGCACCCCCCTCAATCCCCCCGAAAAGGATAAACCTTTGATATGGGAGGGGGTTGGGGGTGGGGTTCTTATACTACTTTCTTGTTCTTTAAACTTCATCTTCTTCAATTATCGCACTACGATCAAGAATGAGTAAATCACGTAGTTGGTCTGTATCCATTTCAGTTAGCCACTCTTCACCAGCCCCAACAACTTGTTCAGCCAATTGTTTTTTACTTTCAATCATGTCATGAATTTTCTCTTCTAACGTGCCAGTACAGACAAATTTATGCACTTGCACATTTCGAGTTTGACCAATACGAAATACTCTATCTGTCGCTTGATTTTCCACTGCGGGATTCCACCATCTATCAAAGTGAAAGACATGATTAGCCCTAGTTAAATTCAAGCCTACCCCACCCGCTTTTAAAGAAAGAATCATAATCGGGGGTCCTTGAGGGTCTTGTTGGAAACGGTCAATCATTTCCTCTCGTTGTTTTTTAGTGCTTCCACCATATAAAAAGAATATTTCTTTCCCAAGTGTTTGCTGTAAATGGGCTTTTAATAACTTACCCCATTCAGCAAATTGAGTGAAAATTAAAGCCCTATCGCCTTCCTCCAAAGCTACCATTAGCATTTCATCTAGCCGTTGCAGTTTAGCAGAACTATGTTCTTTTAATGTCGAGGCTTTCAAATATTGGGCTGGATGATTACAAATTTGTTTAAGTTTGACGAGTAAAGCTAAAATCATCCCTCGACGCTGCAAACCCTCAGCAGATTCAATTTCTGCTAAAGATGCTTCCACGACTTGTTGATAAAGTGCAGCTTGTTCAGCAGCAAGACCACAAAAAACCGTCATTTCTTGCTTTTCTGGCAAATCTTGAATAATATCACGATCTGTTTTTAGACGACGTAGAATAAACGGTTGAACTAAAGCCCGTAATTGATTTAAAGATGCAGTGTCACCATACTTTTCAATTGGCATAGCAAACCGTCTTTGGAAAAATTGGCGATTTCCCAAATACCCAGGGTTGAGAAAATCTAAAATAGACCACAATTCTTGCAGTTTATTTTCTACTGGTGTTCCTGTTAAAGCTATCCGAAATGTAGTTTTTAATTCCCTTACAGCCTGTGATTGTTTAGCTTCATGATTTTTAACATTCTGGGCTTCATCTAATACAACTGTCTGCCAATCGACACTCTGCAAAGATTTAATATCCCGGTGAACGAGTGAGTAACTGGTAATAATTACGTCGTGTTTTTTGACTGCTTCTACAAATGCTTTACCTTTAAGACGTTTATCGCCATGGTGCTGTAAAACTTTGAGAGTAGGAGCAAATTTTTTAATTTCCCGTTCCCAGTTACCTAAAATAGAAGTTGGACAAACAAGTAAAGTAGGATTTTCTAGTGCATCCTGTTCCTTGAGGTGCAGTAAAAAGGCAATTAACTGAACTGTTTTCCCCAATCCCATATCATCAGCCAAACAAGCACCCAAACCCCAACGTTCTAAGAAAGCCAGCCAAGCCGCACCTCTTTCTTGATAAGGTCGTAATTGTCCTTGAAAATTGGCAGGTGTGGGGAGGGGTGAAATAGCTTGATTATTGGTTAAAGCCCCAATTAACTCTTGTAATGTCCCAGATGCTTCAAAGCTAACCACAGGTAACTTTTCAATGGCTTGGGTATCGCCAGAACTTAGACGTAAAGCATCTTCCAAAGAAAGTGCCATTTGGTCTTTACGAGAAGCAAAAAACGTTTGTGCAGTTTTAATATCTTGGGGGCGCAATTCCACCCATTCACCGTTAATTTCTACTAGTGGGCTATTTAAAGCTACCAGTTTATTAAACTCAGTTTTAGAAATAGTTTGTCCACCAATAGCTAATTGCCATTGAAAATTTAGTAAACTTTGTAAACCCAAACGTCCCTGTTTTTTCTTTTGGGTTTCAGCACTGATTTTCAATCCCAAACGATTCGCCCATCCTTCACGGTTAGCTAAACTAGGAGGCAAAATTACCCCCAAACCACTATCTTCAAATCGCCAAGCAACGGATTTAATCAATTCATAAGCTTGTAATGCACTGAGGCGACAAGATTGGGGATATTCTGTTTCTAAACTAGGTGCAATAACTGGATACAATCGCGAAGCTAACCCCAACCCCCGCAATAAAGTTTCTTGGGGTTGATCAATGGTGCGATTGTGATAAACTAACTGTTCAACTGGGTGATTCCAAATACTTTTAGCATCTGCTAAGAAATTGGGATCATCGGCAGCTTGGAGAAAATATGCCAATATCCAATCTGTTGTGCCAGACGCAGGCGGAAGCAGTTGAAAACAGGCACGAAATAACGGTTTTCCTACCAGTTGATATTGCAGTGGCATAGTCCAAGATTTCAATGCCGCTTCTAATCTTTCTACTTCCATTGCATCTGCACTCACTGTGTGAGATGTACTCGTTAAACTTTGCAACCACTGTCGCACCGCAGATGGTAAAGATGCCAACATCCTAGTTTCTAGTAGCGGTTGAGAAGCTAACATCTCCCGCACTTGGGCATCTATGGTACTGTTAAGAAATCCTAATAATAATTCTTGCGGTTCAGTTGGGAAATCTACCGCTAAAGATTTTTCTTCAAATTCATCAGTTTGTTCATAAGTACGACAAGCTAATGGCATTTTTGCAGAAAATTTTTCCAGCCGTGTTCCATCCATTGCACTGTCTAAAAGCACTTGCCAACTAGCAACAATAGAATTATCAGCTTGCCGTTGGATAGTTGGGAGAAACTTACACCGAGAGATTAAATCTAAACTCCAACGGGCAATTTGTGACCAAAAACGTAAATCTCCACCAAATAAAGTATCTTCTTCTCTAGCAGCATTTAAAGGGACAGTAGCAAGAAATTTGATCGCTTCAGTGGGGTTGAGACAAAAACCTTCAACTCGCCACGGTTGCAGATATTGGGGTGAATTTATTTCATTTCCCAAAGTAGCAGAATGTAAAGGTGAAATAAATTCTATTTCTTGATGATTATTTTCTATAATATGAGTTGGTAAGTCAATAATTTGAGATTGCGTTTGCAAGCTTGGTTTCGTAGAAATTTTATTTTTACTAGTTCGCCCTGTGGCAACTACAGCAACTGGGGTTTTCTGCCCTAGTTTAGCAATTTTTATATTTTGAAAACTTAACCACTCAGTCAAGTCAACTGGTGTCATTGCCAATGGATGTAGTGGTATATCTTGTGATGCACTAGTACCTAAATTCACTTGTGATGAACGCCAAGTTTCACCCCAAATAAATAAACAACTATTGTTATTTTTTAGTAACCAATTACCGTGTAAAATTGCCATGTGCTAACTAGTTAAAATTTAATCAAGCTAAAGTCTTAAATATGTAATTTAAATTGATAGTAACAAGATATTCATTTTCTCGTGCATACTTATATATTGTCATTGTAACATTTTTTTGATTAACAAGTTAATTTATGACGATAGCAAAAACTACATGAAAATATATATTAAAATATTTGTAGCAGCTTTATTTCCAGGGAATTCTAATATCATCATTTTTTATTTGTGGCCATTTTCAAATAACATCATTGTTTGGAACTTTTGTAATCCAAAAAACTTCCAGAAAAATAAGTTAAATAACATAGAATATTTTGATCATGGAATTGCCTTTTTCTAAAGTTTTAAAAAATGGGTTAGTAGTAGAGCTAGATTATATGAAATCCCAAGAACAGGAGGCGGTGAGGTCATTACTAAATGTAGTAATTAATGAAGGTAAAACCTATCCTCAAAATAAACCTCTGTCGCAGGCGGCATTTGCAGCTTATTGGTTGAGTCAGGATGCCTTTGTGGTCAGGACATCTGCTCAAGGTACTACAAACAAGTCAAAAGACGTGCTGGGGGCATTTTATTTAAAGCCAAACTTCCCCGGTATCTGTAGCCATATTTGCAACGCTGGTTTTATTGTACAACCTGGGTTACGTGGTCAGGGTATTGGACGGTTCATGGGCGAAACCATGCTAGTGATAGCAGGAAACCTGGGCTATGAAGCAGTGATGTTCAATTTGGTCTTTGCAACTAATATACCTTCAGTTAAACTTTGGCAGTCTTTGGGATTTGATATTATTGGCAATATTCCGCGTGCAGTGAAGCTAGCAGATGGGCAGGTAGTAGAGGCGCTAATTTTCTATCGGGCTTTGCGTTAAACAACTTGTTTATCTTTGTGTGTACCAGAAGCCAGTCTGAGGGCAGAAATGTTAGGATTGCCACAGAAAGAGAAAAGCAAAAGAGAAGGAAAAAAAACTGAATGGCAGAAGTTGATAAGTCAATATCCTTCGATGGTAGGGATATTAGACTGAAAGTAGGCTTACTAGCTCCCCAAGCTGGTGGGTCAGTTTTAATAGAATCAGGGGACACATCTGTTTTAGTGACGGCTACACGTTCAAAGGGCAGAGAAGGAATTGATTTTCTTCCCCTGACAGTAGATTACGAAGAAAGATTGTATGCCGCAGGTAGGATTCCTGGAGGAATCATGCGGAGAGAAGGTCGTCCACCAGAAAAAACAATTCTGACCAGCCGTCTCATAGACCGACCCATGAGACCTTTGTTTCCTTCATGGTTGCGGGACGACCTGCAAATCATTGCCTTCACTCTATCGATGGATGAGTTAGTACCACCTGATGTCCTAGCGGTGACTGGCGCTTCCATTGCTACCTTGATGGCACAAATTCCGTTTAACGGACCAATGGCGGCAGTACGGGTTGGTTTAGTGGGTGATGATTTCATTATCAATCCCACCTATGCCGAAACTGAGAATGGCGACTTGGATCTGATTGTAGCTGGTTCACCCCATGGTGTAATCATGGTGGAGGCGGGAGCTAATCAATTGCCAGAGCAAGATATTATTGAAGCAATTGATTTCGGCTACGAAGCAGTCAGAGATTTAATTAAAGCGCAGCAAGATTTATTAGCGGAAATGGGTCTGAAAGTTGTGCAAGAAGCACCACCAGAGGAAGATCCAACTCTGAGCAATTATATCCGCGATCGCGCCAGCGATGAAATTAAGAAAATTCTGTCTCAATTTGAATACAGCAAAGCCCAACGGGATGAAGCTTTGGATGCTGTGAAGGATCAAGTTGCTAATGCCATTGAGGAATTGCCAGAAGAAAACGAAGTTCGACTAGCTGCAACTGCAAACAGCAAGGCACTTGGTAACACCTTTAAAGACATTACAAAACACTTCATGCGCCGTCAAATCGTTGACGACAACGTGCGTGTTGATGGTCGTAAACTTGATGAAGTCCGTCCGGTTTCTTGTCAAGTTGGTGTATTACCTAAGCGAGTCCACGGCAGTGGTTTATTTAATCGGGGATTAACCCAAGTATTATCCACCTGTACCCTTGGTACTCCTGGAGATGCCCAAAATCTCAACGATGACCTGCAAACAGACCAATCCAAACGTTACCTACATCATTACAACTTCCCTCCCTTCTCAGTTGGAGAAACTAAACCGATGCGTTTCCCAGGAAGACGCGAAATTGGTCATGGTGCTTTAGCCGAAAGAGCGCTAATCCCTGTATTACCTCCAAAAGAACAATTCCCTTACGTGATTCGTGTAGTCTCGGAAGTGCTTTCTTCCAACGGTTCCACCTCTATGGGTTCGGTGTGCGGTTCCACTCTATCCTTGATGGATGCTGGTGTACCAATTCTCAAACCCGTAAGCGGTGCAGCAATGGGTCTGATTAAAGAAGGTGACGAAGTACGAGTTCTGACTGATATTCAGGGCATTGAAGACTTCTTAGGCGATATGGATTTTAAAGTCGCCGGCACAGATAGCGGAATTACCGCTTTGCAAATGGATATGAAAATCTCTGGTCTGTCATTAGACGTTATTGCCCAAGCCGTCCACCAAGCTAAATCAGCGCGCTTGCATATTCTGGATAAAATGCTCCAGACTATTGAAGAACCACGCATTGAAACCTCACCCTATGCCCCACGTCTATTGACCATTAAGATTGATTCAGACATGATTGGTCTGGTCATTGGCCCCGGAGGCAAAACCATTAAGGGCATCACTGAAGAAACTGGTGCAAAGGTAGACATCGAGGATGATGGCACCGTCACGATTTCGGCTGTGGATGAAAGTAGGGCGAAGAAAGCTCGTAACATCATTCAAGGCATGACTCGGAAGTTACACGAAGGTGATGTTTATGTAGGACGTGTAACTCGGATTATCCCTATAGGTGCATTTGTAGAATTTCTGCCTGGAAAAGAAGGCATGATTCACATTTCTCAATTAGCTGACTATCGCGTTGGCAAAGTTGAAGATGAAGTAGCTGTTGGAGATGAAGTAATTGTCAAAGTGCGAGAAATTGACAATAAAGGACGAATTAATCTGACACGCTTGGGTATCCACCCAGACCAAGCAACTGCGGCGCGAGAAGCTGCGGCAGTAAATCGATAAATCGATTGGGGATTTTAGATTTTTATCTAAAATCCGCGATGCCTGGCAATTAGGCATCGCCGTGGGTTTCAGAAATTTCAAATAGGCAAAGCAGCCGAAGGACTGGAGTTGCGGATATGGCAAAGTGTTGAGTGTTGAGTGCTGAGTGCTGAGTGCTGAGTGCTGAGTGCTGAGTGCTGAGTGCTGAGTGCTGAGTGCTGAGTGTTGAGTGCTGAGTGCTGAGTGCTGAGTGCTGAGTGTTGAGTAGAAACCAATTTGCTTCAAGGCTTTCAGCAATCAACAATGTCCTAAATTCCTTGGCAGTTGCTATATAGGAACAAAGTTTGCTTATGCAGGCTCAAAGTTTTTGACAAAATTTTATGGATGCTTCCGAGTTATTAGAAACAATCACACACCTGATTTCGCAGGCAGAACAAGGCGACATCGATCCTTGGGATGTGCAGGTAATTGATGTGATTGACCGTTACCTAGAACTAATGGCACCGGAAGCCACAGCTAAAGGCTATGAGTCCGACTTGTCGCAATCGGGACAGGCTTTTTTATCAGCATCGATGCTGGTATTATTCAAGGCTAACACGTTAATGCAGTTAACTTCAGTAGATAATACACAGGATGATCTCGCAGATGATGCCCTCGCAGCCAGTGAAGATGGATTATTACATCATGCTCATCGTCTGCAATTAGAGCGACACCTGCGCCGCCGTCCGTCAGCAATGCCACCGGCAAAGCGTCGTGTAACTCTGCAAGAGTTAATCAAGCAATTGCAGATTATGGCGAACCAGCTCCAACTTGTGCAGAAATCCAGCAAATCTGTTCGCCACAAACGTCAGCCCAGCGCCCAAAATATGCGACAGGCGCTAGAATTAGCTCACCAGGAAAATCTGACGGAAGTAGCTGGGGAACTAGAGCAAGTGTTGCATTGTTCTGCAAAAGAGCTATTTAAAGAACAGGATTGTTTAAATCTAGAACAATTAGTAGATTTGTGGACTCAAACAAAACAACCACATCAAAATAACTCTCCTCATGAGTCAGAAAATAGCCACACAGTTAGTGTTTTTTGGGCCCTACTACTGCTTTCATCTCAATCCAAAGTCGAGTTATTACAAGACGAGTTTTATCAGGAAATTAAAATCCGGTTACTTACAGACTTAGCTTAAGCGTTCTTGCACGCAGCTTGTAAAAAACTGGTAAATTACGCGGATTAGTTAAAATTATAATCGGTTACTTGTCATCTGGTCATACTTAAAAGGTTGCAATAACCAACAAATTCCTGTTATCCCTTTTTTTAGGGGTTACTTAGAGCAGAAATTAAAACTGATGATTAAGTATCACTCCATGAAAGTAAACTGGCTTGTGTTTGAGGAATAAAATTTTATGAAAGCTATGATTCTCGCGGCGGGTAAGGGTACTCGTGTGCGTCCCATTACCTATACAATTCCCAAACCGATGATTCCTATCTTGCAAAAGCCAGTGATGGAATTTCTCCTGGAACTTTTGCGCCAACATGGATTTAACCAAATTATGGTTAATGTTAGCCATTTGGCGGAGGAAATTGAAAACTATTTTCGTGATGGTCAACGGTTTGGCGTAGAAATTGCTTATTCTTTTGAAGGCAAAATTGATGATGACGGCAAACTAGTAGGAGAAGCCATTGGTTCAGCTGGTGGAATGCGGCGTATCCAAGACTTCTCACCATTCTTTGATGATACCTTTGTGGTGTTGTGTGGTGATGCTCTGATTGACTTAGATTTATCTGCGGCTGTGAAGTGGCATAAATCCAAAGGGTCAATTGCCACCATCATTACCAAATCAGTACCAATTGAAGAGGTTTCCAGTTATGGTGTAGTAGTCACTGACGAAGATAGTCGGGTGATAGATTTCCAAGAAAAACCCTCAAAAGAGGAAGCTATTAGCACCAACATTAACACTGGTATTTATATTTTTGAGCCGGAGGTGTTTGAGTACATACCTTCTGGTGTTGAATATGACATTGGTGGCCAGTTATTTCCCAAATTGGTAGAAGTTGGTGCGCCCTTTTACGCCATTGCGATGGACTTTGAATGGGTAGATATTGGTAAAGTACCAGACTACTGGCGGGCTATTAATGGTGTACTGCGAGGTGATATTAAAAATGTGCAAATTCCTGGTAATGAAGTCGCTCCTGGTATATACACTGGCTTAAATGTGGCGGTGAATTGGGATAAGGTGGATATCACAGGCCCAGTTTATATTGGTGGCATGACCAGGATTGAAGACGGTGCTAAAATTGTTGGCCCGGCGATGATTGGCCCGAATTGTTGGATCTGTGATGGCGCAACAGTTGAGAACAGTGTAATTTTTGAATGGTCACGATTAGGCCCAGGAGTCAGACTGGTTGATAAGTTAGTTTTTGGTCGTTATTGCGTGGATAAAACGGGTGATGCTATAGACGTTCAAGCTGCTGCTTTAGATTGGCTAATTACTGATGCTCGTCAAACTCCACCATCCGAAACACCTTTTGAGCGTCAAGCGATTGAGGACTTGTTGGGGACGAATGCAACTTAGGGAATAGTACCGCAGGACGGAAGTCAAAAGTCAAAAGTCAAAAGTCAAAAAACTTATTCTATTAGGATAGGCTTTTCATTGATTTTGAATGGTCTGTCTATTTACGCCGTGCTGTACTAGGGAAGGGGGAATGGGTATTATTGGGTATTGAGATGGAAAATTTTCTTCCCCCCTGCTCCCTGCTCCCTGCTCCCCTGCTTCTTCCCCCTACCCCCTGCGGTACTAGCTATTCAGATACGTGTATCTTCCTAGACTCTGCTCGTAGGTTTGTAGCAATCGCTGAGATTCAGCTAGAGTGATGTGTTTTTCTTCTAAGGCTTTCTCACAACGTTGACGGATACTTTCTACCATATCTTCAGAGTCATACTGTACATAGCTGACTACTTCTCTCATTGTGTCGCCTTTGACGATATGTTGAATTTGGTAGCCTTTGGGTGTTAGTTGGATATGAACTGCGTTGGTATTACCAAACAAGTTGTGCAAATTGCCCATGATTTCTTGATACGCTCCATTGAGGAACATCCCCAGATAGTAGGGTTCTTCTGGCTTGAAGGTGTGCAGTTCTAAAACCGATTTGACATCACGGAGGTCAATAAAGCGATCAATTTTGCCATCACTATCACAGGTGAGGTCTGCTAATATTCCTCGTCGTATGGGTTCTTCGTCTAAGCGGTGTATGGGCATGATGGGGAATAGTTGGTCTATTGCCCAACAATCTGGTGCTGATTGAAACACTGAAAGATTGATGTAGTAAATGGAGGCCATAATTTTTTCTAGGTCTTCCAATTCATCGGGTACGTATTCTTGCTGTCTAGTGATGTTCAGGATTTTTTGACAGCAAGCCCAGTAGAGTCGCTCGGCTTTGGCTCGTTCTTCGAGACGCAGAATTCCTAAGTTGAAGCGGCTGATGGCTTCTTCTTTAAATTGGGCTGCGTCGTGAAAGAATTCCTGATAATTCTCTTGGTTGATGGATTGGTAAGTTTCCCACAAATATTTAATTACGGGGGATTCTTCTTCTTGTGGGGGTTCTGGTAATTCTAGAGGTACATCGCTGGTGCTGAGAACATCAAAAATGAGTACTGACTGGTGGGAGGCGATCGCACGTCCGCTTTCGCTAATCAGTGTTGGTACGGGTATTTGTCTCTCTGCACAAGTATCTTTTAACTCTGCCACGATATCGTTAGCATAGTTTTGCATATTGTAATTTTTGGAGGCATAGAAGTTGGTTTGGGAACCGTCATAATCTACACCCAAGCCGCCGCCAACATCGAGGTATTTCATATCTGCCCCTAGCATGGCTAACTCTACGTAGATACGGCTGGCTTCTTGAATGGCATCCTTAATGACATTGATGGCTGAGATTTGGGAGCCAATGTGGAAGTGCATCAACTGCAAACAATCCAGTAAATTAGCTTCGCGGAGTTTGTGGACAGCTCCCATGATTTCGGGAATTGTCAGACCAAATTTAGCGCGATCGCCTGTGGATGTTCCCCAACGTCCCATACCTTGAGTACTT
>NZ_JAYGHH010000006.1:143676-148301 GCF_034931045.1 Nodularia sp. UHCC 0506 | reverse complement strand
TTTGGCGCGAACTCCGACAATCGGCTTAATTCCTAATTGACGATGTGCCGCAATCACCAAATCAACTTCTTCTACCTGTTCTAAAACGATAATTGAGGTTTGCCCTAGTCTTTGGGCTAACATTGCCGTTTCGATGTATTCCCGGTCTTTGTAGCCGTTGCAAATCAGCAATGCGCCTGGTGTATCCAACAAGGCTAAAGCGATCATTAATTCCGGCTTAGAACCGGCTTCTAAGCCAAACTGATGCGGTTTGCCAAATTTGACTAAATCTTCAATTAAGTGGCGTTCTTGGTTACATTTGACAGGAAACACGCCACGATATACACCAGGGTAATTATAGCGGGCGATCGCTTTATTAAAACAAGCATTCAATCGCTCGATCCGGTCTTCTAAAATATCGGAGAAGCGAATTAACATCGGCAGTCCCAAGTTACGCTGCTTCAAGGCGTTGACTAATTCAAACAAGTCGAGAGAACCACCGCGATCGCCCTTGGGCGAAACTGTAATATGACCGGCAGCATTAATGGAGAAATACGGCTCTCCCCAACCTTCTATCCGGTATAAAGCTTCGCTGTCCTCAATTTTCCAAGCCCCAGGCAAACCCCCTGTAGTACTACTAGGTGGTAGCAGCTTTTTTTGCTTGTGATGTTTTAATTCCGATTTATGTCCATTGGAAGGCATGACCACCCCTTCAGATGTAGCAGTTGATTCAGCACCCATTTGTCGTGACCTCTGTTTTGCACCCACGAATTAACAATTTAACGCATTCAAGTTGCCACGGATATGCACTCAACGATAATTTCTGAGATAAACTCTGATTGGTCAGTAGTCATTTGTTATTTGTCAAGGGTGTGAAATCTTGATTACATAAACAAAAGGCAAATCACAAGAACTAAGACCCGATGAAAAACGTATTAAGTTTTGGGAGATAGCTTTGGAACGCACATTTTTAGCAATTAAACCTGATGGTGTACAGCGTGGACTGGTAGCGGAAATCATCCGTCGCTATGAAACTAAAGGTTTTACCCTCGTGGGTTTGAAATTTATGAAAGTCAGCCGCGAGTTGGCTGAACAGCATTATGATGTTCACAAGGAACGACCATTTTTTCCCAGTTTAGTGGATTTTATCACCTCTGGCCCTGTCGTAGCGATGGTTTGGGAAGGTGATGGTGTTGTGGCTTCTGCGCGCAAAATTATTGGTGCTACTAACCCCTTAACGGCAGAACCTGGAACCATTCGGGGCGATTTTGGCATTAGCATTGGCCGCAATCTGATCCACGGTTCTGATGCTTTGGAAACTGCACAGAGAGAAATAGCTTTGTGGTTTAAAGAGGAAGAATTGGTCAGTTGGCAACCACATTTAACACCTTGGTTACTAGAATAATTTAGTGGTAGGGACGGGTTTTAGTTATATCGTCGTTCATCTTGAATGATATCTGTAAACCCGCCGCTACTGGGTGGTAAGGGCGGGTTTAGTTATATCCTCGTTGATATAAAATCATATCTGTAAACCCGTCCCTAATGGGGACTGGTCTCTACTTCACTCTTTTCCGGTTCTAATTCGGCTACTTCTGCAATCTCATTACGCACAGAGAATCCCCAAACTAGAATGATTGCGATCGCGGAAATTACTACCCATTCTGGTGGAACTAAGTTATCGTTGATGACTCTCATTAACAGGCGCAAACCGACAAACGCCACGGTGATATAGCCGGCATCTTCGAGGTTTTTAAATTCGTCTAACCACCGGATAAACAACCCGGTCATAAATCGCAGGGTAATGATGCCAAGTGTTGCACCAGTCAGAACTAGCCACTTTTCTTGAGAAACCGCGATCGCAGTGGTTACACTATCTAAGGAAAATGCTAAATCTGTAAAGGCAATTACAGGGATGGCTTGCAACAAAGAGTTAAACCGGGGGCCGTGATGATGGTCGTCTTTGGCTTCTTCTGAGGTAAAGTGTTGGAATACCAACCACAGCAAATAGCCAGCACCTAATAATTCAAATTGCCAGTATTTTTGTATCCAAGTGGCAGTTAAAATCAGGCTAATTCGCAGCACATAAGCAACGATTAAACCAAAATTGAGGGCTTTTCGTTCGAGTTCTTTGTCTTCTAATCCTTGGGCGATCGCAGCGAGGGCGATCGCGTTATCAGCAGATAGCACCGCCTCTAATAAAACCAGGATTAGCAGCACTATCAGGGCTTCAACGCTGAAATGAAAGTGAAGATAATCAAAAATTTGGTCTAGCATTCCGGGTTTCTCAAGCAGGAAAAATAAAAATTATCTGAAAAGTGCAACAAAATGCTACTCTTATCCAGCTTAACGCGTTGCTGCCTCATTCTCATGGGGAGGATATCCAGGCGATCGCTTTACGGTTAAGGATTTTTAGGTGTTATTCAATACACCAAAAGTTTTAACATTTCCTTTGCGGTGTAAGAATATCTCTAACTTCCTGTTGTAGAGTCCTTGGGAATAGTAGTGAGGAAAATATAGAGAGGACTGAAGTCCTCACTACGAACTTTTAAATATTTACTCAGAAATATCTGCCAATTTTTCCAACAGACTCTCTGCTAAATTTAATAACTCCCCATTATTTAAATCAACATTATTGTCGTCACCAGCTAACAGATTTCTCACCAAACATAATCTGTCACTGCTTTCGCCAATTCTCCAACATACTTCTAAATTTACAGCTAAATCAAAAAGTGAACGCTCTCCTAAATTTTGCCTGACTCTGATAGCTACATCATCACTACTAACTAAAAATTCCTTAATAGCATCTAATAACTTATTACCTAAAATCTCGTCATCGCCCCAAGTCTCTAACCAATTACTATCTGCATCCTCAACATAAAAATGAACATAATCTACCCCGTAAGTTAGCCAGTCATGCTGCATTCGGCGGGCGGTTGTCAAAGCTTGAGCAAATTCTTCCACAGAAGTTTCGTAGCTGGGAGTTTGTTGTCGGTTAGCCATAAAAGCTGTGATTAGCTGATGAGTATGTAGGGTAAAACACAAATCTTCAAGTATTGAACTGCTGACAGCATCAATCAAACTTCAAATACTTGCCACCAGAAAGATAGTCACTGTTGTGCAGTGCTACGTTGACTAACTGCTTAATGAAATTAGCATCTTTGGGATTGTAACTTAAAAATATTCCTCTCTCGATTTCCCATGAGTGCAGTGTGTTTTGCCAAAAATGATACTTTTGATGATTAAACTCTTCGGATACACTGGTAACTTGAATACATAGTGGTTTATGCTGACGACTACTCACAATCAAATCCGTTGCCATAGACAGGTCGGCAATATAACGCTTCCACACACTACCTTCACGCTGCACAATATCTTGCGCTATTGCTTTAATGATATCATCATCTTCCTGATTAAATTCCCCTGCCATGAGTTTTTGTTTCCAAATGTAAAATTTGGAGTCATTTGCATTTATCCATCTCGGAAAAAGATAGCCATACCAATATTTCTCATTTGGGGTCATCTGCTCGAACTTAGCTTTTTGTTCTGCTTCACAAGATGATGATTTAATCATCAGCCAAATGGTAGAGTCTGTAATTACTTCCAAGAGAAAGGCGAGGACAAAGGGTTTCGCAGTCAAGGAACCTGGTCTAGTATTTTTTACCCACCGATTAATTTCATCTAATTTTTTGGACAAGCTAGGGTCTATCGAGGAAGCTTGCTCGATCAGGTATTTTAACTGTTCCTTAATCTCTTGTGCTTGCAAACGATGCCCTACTTTCAATAACTAACGTTTTGTTGAATAATTTATAACTAGTACAGCTTGCCGTAAATCGACTAGCCATTTCAAGTCAATGAAAAGCCTAGAGAATTAGCCTTTTGACTTCCGCCCTGCGGCACTAGCTCAACTGGTAAATGTCTCTGTGAAAAAAACAATGCACCATAGATTGTATATTCTATTCTATTCTGGGCAGGATCTAAGAATTTTGGGTTAATTGCCACACCAGAAAAGTTGAGTGTGAAATTACTTGTGCTTAAAATACTGTATCTCTTAATGAAATTCACAGGAATCCTGTATAACTTTGAGTACAAGATAGTTCTCAGTTACAACGCTATTACACAGAAGGGTTAATTATGTCTCAGCCAACGATAGAATCAATTCTACAAGAAAAGCGCTCGTTCCCTCCTAGCAGCGAATTTGCCCAAAATGCCCAAATCAAAAGTTTGGCAGACTACCAACAACTATACGCCAAAGCTAAAGCAAATCCGCAGCAATTTTGGGCAGAATTAGCCGAAACTGAATTAGATTGGTTCCAAAAATGGGACACGGTGCTAGATTGGCAACCACCTTTTGCTAAGTGGTTTGTTGGGGGTAAAATTAACATTTCTTATAATTGTCTGGATCGACACCTGACTACTTGGCGCAAAAATAAGGCGGCGCTGATTTGGGAAGGGGAACCAGGAGATTCTCGGACACTAACCTATGCTCAATTACATCGGGAGGTGTGCCAGTTTGCCAATGTGTTGAAGCAATTGGGAGCGAAAAAAGGCGATCGCATCGGTATCTATATGCCCATGATTCCCGAAGCCGCGATCGCGATGTTAGCCTGTGCGAGAATTGGTGCGCCCCACAGTGTGGTATTTGGTGG
>NZ_JAYGHH010000006.1:124927-143645 GCF_034931045.1 Nodularia sp. UHCC 0506 | reverse complement strand
CGAAGCTTTGCGCGATCGCCTCAATGATGCAGAAGCTAAAATAGTGATTACTGCTGATGGTGGTTGGCGTAAAGATGCGATCGTTCCTCTGAAAGTAGAAGTAGATAAAGCCTTAGCAGATCACGCTGTCCCCTCCATTACAGATGTGCTAGTAGTCAAACGCACCTGTCAAGAAACACAGATGGAACCAGGGCGTGACCATTGGTGGCATGATTTACAAAAAGGTGTATCAGCCGATTGTCCGGCGGAACCAATGGACAGCGAAGATATGCTGTTTGTTCTCTACACTTCTGGTAGCACCGGCAAACCAAAGGGCGTTGTACATACAACTGCTGGTTATAACTTATACAGTCATATCACCACCAAATGGATCTTTGACCTGCAAGATACAGATGTATATTGGTGTACAGCCGATGTTGGTTGGATTACTGGACACAGCTACATAGTTTACGGACCCCTTTCCAACGGTGCAACAACTTTAATGTATGAAGGTGCGCCCCGTGCGTCTAATCTTGGCTGTTTCTGGGATGTAATTGAGAAATATGGGGTAAATATCTTTTATACAGCGCCTACAGCAATTCGGGCATTTATCAAGATGGGTGAACACCATCCCAAAACCCGTAATTTATCCTCTTTGCGGTTGTTAGGAACAGTGGGCGAACCCATTAACCCAGAGGCTTGGATGTGGTATCACAAAATCATTGGTGGTGAATGCTGTCCCATTGTGGATACTTGGTGGCAGACAGAAACTGGCGGTATTATGATTACACCATTACCTGGAGCCATTCCCACCAAACCGGGTTCAGCAACTCTGCCCTTCCCTGGTATTCTTGCAGATGTTGTTGATTTAGAAGGTAACACCGTACCCAACAACGAAGGCGGTTATTTAGCAGTGCGTTATCCCTGGCCGGGAATGATGCGGACAGTTTATAATGACCCAGAACGCTTCCGCCGCACTTATTGGGAACATATCCCCCCCAAAGATGGTAACTATATCTACTTTGCTGGTGATGGGGCGAGACAAGATGAAGATGGCTATTTCTGGGTAATGGGTCGTGTCGATGATGTCTTGAATGTTTCAGGACATCGCTTGGGAACAATGGAAGTGGAATCAGCGTTAGTTTCTCATCCAGCCGTGGCGGAAGCGGCGGTAGTGGGTAAACCAGATGAAATTAAGGGTGAGGAAGTTGTGGCTTTTATTACGTTAGAAGGGACATATCAAGCCAGTGAGGAACTGAGTAAAACACTGAAGCAACACGTTGTTAAAGAAATTGGGGCGATCGCTCGTCCGGGAGAAATTCGCTTTACGGATGCTTTACCGAAAACGCGATCTGGTAAAATTATGCGGCGTTTATTGCGGAATCTCGCATCAGGTCAAGAGGTATCTGGTGATACTTCCACTTTAGAAGATCGCAGTGTTTTAGATAAATTGCGCGAAGGCGCTTAATGGGATTGGGGATTGGGGACACCGGCACTCTATCGCCTCTAATCCCCCGTAACTACTCATCTTGAACCTATAGAACATCATTGAGGTAAATAGCCAATGAAATCAGCATTTGTTTCTACTCTGAGCTACATAACACTGAGTATGATCACTACAATTGCTTTATCACCACTAGTATTAGCGCATTCTGGAAAAGTCTCTGTCAATTCACCCGCACGTGTCAACAGTAGAGTTGAAAAACTAGCTCAATTTGGCGGTTCACAACAAGAAGAGCGATCGCAACTGATGCAACAAGCTAAAACTTTATCCAGTCAAGGCGATTTCACAGGTGCAGAAGAAAACCTACGCAAATTAATTAAAAAATTCCCTAGATACGCCTTTGGACACTTTGAATTAGGAAATGTTTTATTTCGACAAAATAAAGCAGAGGAGGCTATTAACGCTTATCGAGAAGCCATTCGCTTCAATTCAAATCATGCTCTGGCTTACAACGGAATTGGTTTAGTTTATGCTAGTCAAAATCGTTGGGAAGAAGCTATTACAGCATATCAGAAAGCTTTAGAAATTAATCCTAATTATGGCGATGCTCTGGCTAATTCGGCAGTAGCACTTTTACAAAATAATCAACGAAGTGAAGGAATAGCTTCTTTAGAAAAAGCCTTAGCTGTCTTTAAATCACAAAATAGAAATGAAAGGGTTTTTCAAATTGAACGGATTTTACAGCAGATAAAAACTGCCGATGATCCTAGTATTTCATGATGTTTTTGTCCAAAGTATGGATTTCCGCAATTAATTATTTATTGGGGTGGCTTTTAATTAATGCAATGCTTTTTTGCTCATAAACTGCACTGATTGCTTGTTTTAATATTGGGAGTTTCCTGAAAAAAAATATACCCCCTAAAATACAAACTATGCCATCAATAGTTAATGTATGAGGTGCGCCAATGTGATTTGCTAAGAAGCCACCGAGTAAATGTCCTAAAGGTAATATTCCTAAAAATGACATGGTGTATAAGCTCATCAAGCGTCCGCGTTTGTCATCTTCTACAACTGTTTGGAGAAATGTATTACTAGCAGCAACTTGCAGAATTGTTCCCAAGCCAACAAATAGCATGATGAATAAAGAAAACGGTAACGACCGAGAGCAGGAAAGGGCAATTAGAGCAATTCCTAAAATCACTGGTGCTAAAGCAATTAATCTGCCTATTTCTAGTATGGTTCTACGTGTAGCTAGATAAATCCCACCAGATGAAGCTCCCACTCCTGAAGCTACCATTAAAAATCCCAATGTTTCAGCACCACCTTTGAGAATATCTTCTGCTAAAATTGTCAACAGAATTATATATTGCAGTCCCATAAAGCTAACTAAAGCTGATAATAATAAGATAGCTCTAATGGCTGGAAAGTTAAAAGCATAAACAAATCCCTCGGCAATTCTTTGGAAGGGATTCCCGATTGTTAGCGCGATTTGCCTGGGTTTAATATTCATTGCCAATAATGCCATAATGACGGCAATATAGCTCAACCCATCAATTAAGAAACAATAGGCAGCGCCAAAACGAGCGATGAGTAAACCGCCCACGGCTGGGCCAATTAATTGCGCTCCATTAATCATAGTTGAATTGATCGCGATCGCATTAGCCAAATCGTCTCGACGTTCCACTAATTCGGGCGCAAATGCTTGTCGTGCGGGTGAATCGACTGAGTTGATTAATCCTTGAAATAAACTTAAGCCGATGATATGCCATACTTGAATTATACCAGTTAACGCCAAAACTGCTAAGGCTAAGGACTGAATCATCGAAAATATTTGTGTCCCAATTAAAGTCCGATATCGTGAAAAATGATCTACAAAAACTCCCCCAAAAGGCGCAAGAAAAAAGCTAGGAATTTGACTAGAAAATCCCACAACTCCCAACATGACAGGGGAATTTGTTAAAGAATACACTAGCCAAACTGTGGCAATATATGTCATCCATGACCCAATCAAGGAAAGGCTTTGTCCGGCAAAAAACAGACGATAGTTTCTTGATCTCAGCGCTGGTAATAGTGGCTGCTTTGGGTTTGCGTCTGTATTAGCCATGCAATAGTTCCTATTTGAATCAACTACGTAATATTTTCTGTTGGGATTTTTAACGCCTGATTCATTGATTTAAAACCTTTTGCATTATCTGGATTTCGTTATTTTTTATTGAGGGAATCAATAAACCAGAAAAAATTGACCTGTGAATGAACTACACAAGATTTTTATTTAATATTTGAATAATAAAAATAAGCTCACCTGTAAATAATCCAGCTAAGGGAATAATACTTCACCAACCTATTTATCTATTTGGCGCGACTTCCAAAATAATATGTTTTAACTTCATTTCTCCACTGTCGGAAGGCTGAATAAAAATTCTTTATTTTTGTCCTTTCTTAATCTCACCGTCAGCTTTGTGAATTAAGTTAGTATTATTTTGAGTTATTTAAACCTGTTGATTTAGTAACCATAATTATTCTTCTCCCAGTGGAATGATTTTCGAGCTTATACCAATACGCCCTCGGTAAAGAGAGTTCACTTAAAGGATGCGCGTACTTTCCCTGTCAAATTCTACTAGAGAAAGCAATGGCGAAGCGATCGCTCTTTCTCACTCCAGGACAGCATAAATAGCTTATACTTACCGGAAGCAAAGAAATTTGGTGTACATTAACTAATTATTTGTCAAAAGCCAGCAGTCGGATTTGAACCGACGACCTTCCGATTACAAGTCGGATGCACTACCACTGTGCTATGCTGGCGGGTATGGTTACTGCTTTCAACGCGTTAACCGACTTCCTATTTTAGCATATATAATCTGGTTGTCTATAGTCAAGGGCAAAAAATTTTATTCATATCGTTACCGAGTAAACTTGGTAAATTAATATTCATAGCCAAAAATAATTAATCCAAATACTGGACTAGATGCAAAAATATATGGTACTGGTTTAAAACTGTACTTTTTTTTGACCCAGCTAAGTCAAGGAACAGAAATCGATGATTGTTCTTTACAAATCGGAAGCATGGCAGCTTTGATAGGACGAGATTTATTAAGTCTAGCGGACTTCAGTCCCCAGGAACTTCAAGAACTCCTGCAACTCGCAACCCAACTGAAATCACAAAAGTTGAAATTGCATTGCAATAAGGTGTTGGGTTTGTTGTTCTCTAAAGCTTCAACTCGCACACGAGTCAGTTTTACAGTAGCAATGTACCAATTGGGTGGACAGGTAATTGATCTTAACCCTAATGTCACTCAAGTTAGTCGTGGCGAACCTTTACAGGATACCGCACGGGTCTTAGACCGATATTTGGATGTTTTGGCAATTCGTACATTTGCACAGCAAGATTTGGAAACTTTTGCTAGTTATGCCAAAATTCCGGTAATTAATGCGCTGACCGATTTAGAACATCCTTGTCAGATATTAGCTGATTTATTGACAATTCAAGAATGCTTTGGTGATATCTCTGGCTTAACTTTGACCTACGTTGGTGATGGCAATAATGTCGCCAATTCTCTGATGCTGGGTTGTGCTTTGGCCCGAATGAATGTGAGAGTTGCTACCCCTAAAGGATATGAACCTGATTTGAGTATTGTAGAACAAGCAAGAGCGATTGCAGGTGATCAAACTGAAGTGATGCTGACTCATGACCCAGAATTAGCAGTCAAGGGTTCTAATGTGCTTTATAGTGATGTTTGGGCTAGTATGGGGCAAGAAACTGAAGCTGATAATCGCTTGCCAATTTTCCAGCCTTACCAAATTTCCGAAGAGTTACTAAGTCTTGCAGACCCAGAGGCAATTGTTTTACACTGCTTACCAGCCCATCGTGGTGAAGAAATTACCGAAGTAGTTTTAGAAGGTTCTCAGTCACGAGTTTGGGATCAAGCCGAAAATCGTTTACACGCCCAAAAAGCTTTACTGGCCAGTGTTTTAGGCGCAGAGTAAAAATTTATCGGGCAGAAGTAAAGAGATTTGTCTTGCTTTTGCCTTTCATATTTTTACTTTTATCTTGTTATCTGGGATTTTTTGTAGTACTAATGTTCTAAAGACATTTGTATTTAATTCCCAATAAATTTATGGAACGTCTCACAGAAGCTCAACAAGAATTATACGATTGGTTGGTAGAATATATCAAAACTCATCAGTATTCTCCTTCCATTCGGCAAATGATGGAAGCAATGAAGCTGAAATCACCTGCACCGATTCAAAGTCGTTTAGAGCATTTACGTACTAAAGGTTATATAGACTGGAATGAAGGTAAGGCGAGAACGATTCGGATTTTGCATCATGTTAAACAAGGTATTCCCATTTTAGGCACAATTGCGGCTGGTGGTTTAATTGAACCTTTTACAGATGCTATAGACCATTTAGACTTTTCTAATATTTCTTTACCTCCCCAAAGCTATGGCTTAAGGGTAGCTGGCGATAGCATGATTGAAGATTTAATTGCTGATGGCGATTTGGTATTTCTGCATCCAGTGTTAGAACCAGATCAGTTAAAAAATGGTACTATCGTCGCTGCGAGAGTGGATGGCTATGGTACTACTTTAAAACGTTTTTATCGCCAAGGCGATCGCGTGACTCTCAAGCCTGCGAATTCTAAATATAAACCCATTGAGGTACTCGCTACACAAGTGCAGGTGCAGGGTTCTCTGGTGGGAGTTTGGCGCGGTTATTAAATGGGAGTGGGGAATGGGGAGTCCGGGGAAAAAAGTGGGGGTGTAGAGGAAGACGGTAACTTCCCAATGACTAATGACTAATTACTAATGACCAATGACTAATTATTTAGTGCAGGAAAAATCTACTTTTAGGCTGAAAGTTCCATTTGTGAGGGAACGTCAGGGGAGTTATCAAACTCGTCAGCCATTACCAGGTTGTCCAATTTTGCCTGTATCTCTGCAATTACGTCCATATCAGCGACAGGCTATTACTAGCTGGTTTGCTAACAATGGCAGAGGGACGCTGAAAATGGCTACTGGTAGTGGTAAGACTATTACAGCTCTAGCGATCGCTTGTGAATTATACCAGCAAATTAATTTACAAGTGTTATTAGTGGTGTGTCCTTATCGTCATCTTGTCATCCAATGGGCGCGAGAATGTGAGAAGTTTAATTTACAGCCTATTTTAGCTTTTGAGAATTTACGCACTTGGCAGAGTCAACTATCTACCCAACTTTATAATCTGCGTTCCGGTTCGCAAAACTTTGTCACAGTAATTACTACCAACTCGACATTAATTGGTGATGGTTTTCAGTCTCAACTAAAGTATTTTCCCCCCAAAACTTTAATTATTGGTGATGAGGCGCATAATTTAGGCGCACCGAAGTTAGAAGAAAATTTACCGCGTCGGGTGGGGTTACGACTGGCTTTATCGGCGACACCAGAAAGGTATTTTGATGACTATGGCACGCAATCGTTATTTGATTACTTTGGTTCAGTGCTACAACCAGAGTTTAACTTAAAGGACGCGATCGCTCAAGGGGCGTTGGTACATTATTTGTATTATCCCATACTCGTAGAACTGACAGAAGCGGAAAGTATAGCTTATTTAAAGTTAACAAAAAAGATTGGGCGATCGCTATTATATAGAGAACGAGAAAATAGCCAAGGGGGAAACTTTGAAGACAACGAAGACTTAAAACCATTATTAATGCAACGCGCCAGATTAATTGGCACAGCAGAAAATAAACTAATCGCTTTGCAAGAATTAATGACGACTCGGAGAGAAAGCACCCACACACTATTTTATTGTAGCGATGGTTCCCAAGAAACCGGACAACGTTCATCCTTGCGTCAACTCAAAGCCGTTGCCAAAATTCTCGGTGTAGACTTAGGATATAGAGTCAGCACATACACCGCCCACACTTCCCTCAAAGAACGGGAAACCTTACGCCGTCAATTTGAAAGTGGAGAATTACAAGGTTTAGTAGCAATACGCTGTTTAGACGAAGGCGTTGATATACCAGCAATTCAAACAGCCGTAATATTATCAAGTTCTGGAAACCCGCGCCAATTCATACAGCGCCGGGGGAGAGTATTACGTCCTCACATTGGTAAAGAACGCGCCACCATATTCGATATGGTAGTTTTACCACCAGACCTAGACCGAGAAACCATAGAAATAGAACGCAACCTCTTAAAAAAAGAACTCCGCCGCTTCGTTGAATTTGCCGACCTAGCCGATAACGCCGGCGAAGCTAGAATGAAACTACTAAACTTACAAAAACGTTACGGATTATTAGATATTTAATTCAGGACTTGCAAAAAAACTCCAACTCTCATAACTCTGTGTTCTCTGCGCCTCTGCGGTTCGTTCCTCTTTCACAAAAAATTTTTTTAAATTTGTAGTAAATAGCAGAAAGTGTGGGACAATAATATTGAAATTGATCATAATGGGATGTTGCTTGCTCTAAAAATTTAGCTTACATCCAATTATAATGTAAATCTATCTTACTCTACCACAACCAATATACAAAATCAAGCATTCTTTTTTGCCCAATAAATTGCAAAAATTCCCACTATCACAGAGTTAAAGATGAACAGAAGAGTCAAAGCAGGACTTCTAGCAGCTAAAATATAAAGAAAACCTATTTAGAAGCCGCCAAATGCTCCCAGAGACAAATATTGACGATGTGCAGGAACCAATTTCTAGTGCGTCGCCAGAAGTGCGACAGATTATTGAGCGAGTTTGGAAATTGGAAAAAGGCAGACTAGATAAAAAAATCAATAGCCATATTAACGAAGAGATATTAGATATTGTCAAGGAAGAAGTGCAATGAAGCTAACTTCAATTAAGCTGTGCAACTTTCGCTCTTTTTATGGCACAACCCCAGAAATCATTCTCGCCGTGGGAGATACCCTGAACACCACAATTATTCATGGTAATAACGGTTCTGGAAAAACCAGTTTACTCAATGCCTTCACTTGGGTATTATATGAAAAATTTAGTGCCGCTTTCGCCTCCGCAGAACAGCTAGTTAATAAACGTTCCATAGCTGAATCTCAAAAAGTTCAACCCGTAGAATGTTGGGTAGAAGTTGGCTGGGAACATGAAGGGAAACGCTACAAAGTCAAACGTTCCTGTCGGGTTTATAAAAATGACAGCGACTTTGAAGCTAGTAAAACAGAGTTAAGGATGTGGGTAGGTGAAGACGATGGTAGCTGGTACATACCACAACAACAACCAGACGATATTATTAATCAGATTTTACCAGCAAGTTTACATCAATATTTTTTCTTTGACGGTGAACGCATAGAAGAAATCGTGCGTTCTGATAAAAAAGCTGAAATTGCGGAAGCGACTAAGATTTTTTTAGGTGTAGAAGTAATTAACCGTTCTATCCGACATTTAGGAGAAGCGAAAAAAACTTTAGAGAATGAGTTGAAAGCCATTGGTAATGCCGAAACTAAGAAACTGTTAAAAGACCAAGAGAAGATAGAACAAGAAAGTGAACGCCTCACCAACCGTCAAACAGAAATTAAACAAGAGTTAGAATATCAGCAAACCTTTAAAAAAGAGACAAGCAACCGTTTATTAGAACTTGTTAAAGCCAAAGAAATAGAAGATAGGTGGCAAACTTTAGAATTGCAGAAAGCCGAAAACCAAGAAGCATTCAAAAAAAATAAAGAAGCCCTGAAGAAAATTATTTCCGCACGGGGTTATACAGTGTTATTGGGGGAGACGACATCACAATTTCGGAAAATCATTGATGACTTAAAACAGCGAGGTGAGTTAACCTCTGGAATTTCGCGAGAATTTGTCAATGAATTATTAAAAACTCAGCGTTGTATTTGTGGTGCAGACTTAAGTGCAGGTACTAATAATCATGAAAATGTCCGAACTTGGCTAGATAAAGCTGGTTCTTCCGCCGTAGAAGAAACCGCTATTCGTATGGGTGTCCAAGTAGATGAAATTGATAAACAAGCTGCGGCTTTTTGGGAAGAAGTTGATAGAGAAAAAGCCAGAATTGAACAGTTAAGAGAAACCATATCTCAAGTTGAGAGTGAATTAGATAACCTTCAAGACAAACTGCGAAAAGACGCAAATGAAGAAATTAGCAGCTTACAAAAACGCTTAGATGAAATTTCCAGCAAAATTGATGAATTAAATCGAGAACAAGGTGCAAACCAACAAAAACTCATCCAATTAAAAACAGAAATTGATGCGTTAGGTAAACAAATATCCAAGCAGAAACTGAATGAAGAAAGACAAATTTTAGCACAGCGCCGCATTAATGCTACACAAGATGCAATTGAAAGATTGACAGAAGTTAAAAATCGGCAAGAAAAACAATTTCGTCTGCAACTAGAAAAACGAGTCCAAGAAATATTTAACCAGCTTTCAGTCAAACCATATATTCCCAAAATTAGCGAAAAATATGAATTAACTTTAGTAGAACATACGGCGGGAATAGAAGCACCAGTTGCAGCTTCCACCGGAGAAAATCAAATTCTCAGCTTATCCTTTATTGCCAGCATCATCGATAAAGTGAGAGACTGGAGTCAAAAGCGTAAAATGATGATGCTTCCTGACAGTAGCACATTTCCTATTGTCATGGATTCCCCCTTTGGTAGCTTAGATGAAATGTCACGACGACATATATCCGGAACAATTCCCAAGTTAGCTAATCAATTAATTGTCTTAGCCAGTAAAACTCAATGGCGAGGTGAAGTAGAAGAAGAAATGACAGAAAGAATAGGTAGAGAATATGTACTTACCTATTATTCCTCAAAACCAGATTGTGAACAAAATTATATCCAATTAGCAGGACAAAGATACGCCTTAGTCAAGCAAAGTCCCAACGAATTTGAATATACCGAAATCATAGAAGTAATTCGTAATTCGTAATTCGTAATTCGTAATTCGTAATTAATACTTGTTCTATCTTCTTTGCGCCTTTGCGCCTCTGCGTGAGACAATCATGAATAAATATACCCTAGCAATACTCACTTTTCTTCTAACCTTATGCCACACCCGCACTCTCGCCTTTTCTGACACCCAAAATCACTGGGGAAAAGATTGTCTTCAACAATTAGGAGAACGCAAATTAATTACAGGCTACCCCGATGGAAGTTTTCGCCCCAATGCAACCGTCACCCGCGCGGAAGCAGCTGTATTAATGTTAAATGCTTTCCCCGATGCACCAATAAAGCGTCCAGCTATTATATTTAAAGATGTACCTCCTAATCATTGGGCAAATCAAGCTATTGCAAGGGCTTATAAAAAGGGGTTTTTTGCTGGTTATCCAGGGCAAATTTTTCAACCGAATCAAGCAATTCCCAGGGCGCAAATTATCGGTGTCTTAGCTGGGGCGAAAAATTATAACTCTGTACTTAACCCAGCGCAGATATTACAACAGTATTTTGATGATGCGGCGCAAATTCCTAACTATGCCCAAAGTGCGATCGCTCAAGGGGCAATTAATAGTATTATTGTTAATTATCCTGACATTAAACAGCTAAAACCACTGCAAAGTGCTATTAGAGGAGAAGTCGCAGCTTTAATGTGTCGGGCGTTAAATATCTACACTGTCCCCCCAGAATATATTGCGGGAATAGAAGTACATCCCCAAGAGGTGCGCCGTTTACCAGGAAAACTGAATCTTATTCCCACTTTTAACAGTAATAGCCCCGAATTGGTGACAACTGATGGCATTTTACTATCAACGTTTCCCCCAGATGGGAAACAAACACGGGAAGCACATTTAAATTATTCTTTTCAAGGCAGATTTGATGTGTTCGCCCATCATATAGTCAGGGCAGAAACACCATCTCAAAGTCGCACAGTTTACCAAGGTATCATTGTCCATAATCCTGGAAATGAACCTGCAACATTGCAAGTATTACAAGCTGCTAGTTATCTTACCAGAGAATCACCGTTTATCAGTTTGCCGGATATGGTAGATAATCCCCAAGGTACAGTTTACGCTGGCCCTGGTAGTCGCACAATGAATGATGTTTTGCGGGGTATCAGACAAGCTAATTTCCCGGAAAGATTGGTAATAGAACCAGGGAAAAGCCAAATATTAGCAAATTTACCGATTCCTGTACATTCTCCCTCTTCTAGTGGTCGCAGTACGATGATCAGATTGGAGAGCGATCGCCCCCTTTATATGGCAAAATTATCTCAGAGTGGCAATACTCCGCCTAGTTTAGCCCAATGGCAAAGACTTCTGGATACTGGCAGTTTAGCAGGAAAGCGCGATGCTATTCCTACGCCTCTCGATCCTCCCAGAGAACCCACAGTATTTAGTCGGGTGGCTGGTGTCTCCCAAGGGACGCAATGGCAAGCCCAAATTACAGATAATTCTAATGTACCAGATTTGACGATACCGCAGCGAGGACAGGCGTTTTCTTATCCTTTGGCGACTATACATTTAGTTACACTCAGTACTGGGCAAATTCAAAGTGCGCCGATGTTGAAACGCTATGTAGATACGGCTTATTATGCTCACAGTAATTATGGGATAGAATACAATCTCAGTTTGCCTTTACGTAATTCTAGCAGCCAAACCCGGACTGTAACTGTATCTATTCAAACTCCTGTGAAGGATGAAGGGGGAAGTGATAGGTTACTGTTTTTACAGCCACGGGTGGAACAGGTATTTTTTCGGGGAACGGTGAGGGTGCATTATACCGATGATAATGGCGTGGAAAGAACTCGCTATGTGCATTTGGTACAGCGACGGGGACAAACTGGTGAACCTTTGCTGAGGTTGGAAATGCAAGGGGGAGAGAGGCGACAAGTTGAGGTGGATTTTTTGTATCCTCCTGATGCTACTCCACCGCAGGTTTTGACTGTGAGGACACAGGGGTGAATTTCTCACGCAGAGGCGCGGAGAGAAGAGGTAAAGTTAAGATGGGTGGTTGTTTTTGAGGTAGGGTTATGATTGCGAGTCGAGAAGGAGGTTATATGTCTCCCCAGGAGTATTTGGAATGGGAGGAGACGCAGGAGGTTAAGCATGAATATATCAATGGTGAAGTTTTCGCCATGACTGGGGGGACTATTCCTCATAATGATATAGCTTTCAACTTGGCTTCGGCGTTAAAAGGACACTTACGCGGGGGAGGATGTCGTGTAAATATTGCAGATGCAAAAGTAGGTGTATCGCAAAATGGTCCATTTCACTATCCAGATGTTGTTGTCAGTTGTCATCCCAGGGATAAAAAAGCTATTAAGTTTATTCAGTATCCTTGTCTGATTGTTGAGGTTCTTTCTCCTGGTACGGAAGCTTACGATAGAGGGGGTAAGTTTACGCAGTATCGCCGGATATCAACTTTACAAGAGTATGTGCTAATTGATGCTCAAAAAATGAGTTTGGATTGTTTTCGATTGAATGACAGGGGTTTATGGGAGTTACATCCTTACGCTGAGGGGGATGAGGTTCATTTAAGTAGTGTTGATTTTCGCTTTCCTCTCTCTCTGGTTTATGAGGATGTGGAGTTGACGAACCACAGAGGCGCAGAGGACACAGAGAGGAAATAGGAATAAGCGATCGCTTCTAATATTCGGTTAAAATAGTCACAATATAGATATCATTATCATGGCGGAAACTGGTAGAATCAGGGTTGCTAAAGATAAGGCTCAATTAGTTAAGGATTTAACAACTTCAGATGGGGGAACGGGACCTTTCCAAACTTTTGCTGATGTGATTGTGTTTGCAGCAGCTTTGGGTGCAAAGCATAAAAAGCGAGTAACTTTAGGAGAAATTTCTAAACGAGAACCTTCGCCCATAAGGTTAGAATATTTCGCCTCGGTGGGAAATGATGTAGTAATTAAATTATTGGGAGTTGCGGAAACTCAAGATATTAAAATATTATCTCCCCATGAGGAAGAATATGAAAGACAACGTAATCAGACGTTTGAGGAATATGCTAATGGCGGACTGGAAATATTACAAAAGGAATTGCATGGAGCAGTAGATTATTCGGAGCGAATTTTATTATTTTTAAGTTATGAAAGAACTAGCCATGATGAACAAGAAGAGGAATTTGATTTAACAAAATTCCTTTCTTGATTGTAGATGATACTCAAATTCAATTAATTATATATCCATCCCAATTGGATTTTTACCTTTCTGACTGCATCCGTTACAGCAGTTGCAGTCGTAGATAGTTTATAAGGCTTATCTGGATTTTTAGGATTAGGATCTATTCTAACTACATTATCCTGCCAAAGTGGGTTTTCCCTTGACCAATCTATCTCTGCTAGTTGTGATATTTTTTCTTGATTAAAATATTGGCTTTCTGGAGCGTATGTACAGTGTAGTAAACGCCCTAAAACCTCTAACCCAACACTTACACCTAAAATACAGTCTTCTTTAAATGCAGCTACTTCATTTTCTGTTAAGTCATCAACACTTGTATCAGAAATATATTCAGTATTGCTGCATTCCGAGAAAAATTGATTTAGACAAATAACCAAAGCATCAGATTCTTCATAAACATCAAACTCTCTAAGCTGATTACTGGGATCATTAGTAAAAACACAACTTACAAACCTAGCGATAAAATTAGTTGTATAAATCAGCCTCTGTTTAGTTGAAGGACTTGATTTAATTTTCTCTGTCTTACCCTGAAACATTGGGACTCTTTTAATCAATTCTTTTGTAATTCCCACTCGACCAGAGAATTCACCAAATGATAATAACAATGATTTATCTAGTTGTCTTGTTTGAGCCATATCGCGGAAATCAGCCTGACATTGCTGAAAGTCACCCTCTAAAACCAAAGTAATTGCAAAGTCATCATCACTGATTAAGTCGCTATCAGCACTTTCTATCAATTCGTGAATTGCACGTTTACGATGTTGTCCATCAGTTATGTCTAACTTGACTTTACGAGGAATGACAACCACACACATTCCTCGACCCAATTCAATAATTGTTATTTCTTCTGGGTTGACGTTAGCAGTCAACGTTCCGACAATCCATTTTTTTTCTTTTCGAGAACGCTCAACAATATATTTTTTAATTTCATCAGCGTGACCTTTGACTTCTGGGCGGTTTTTTCCAGAGTCAGGGTCATTACCAGTGGATGGTTTAGCTTGGAGAAGACCAGAAAAATCACTCGCAGGGACATTGATTTGCAACATATCCCGCTTCCCCTGTTTAAAAATCAGCCCAAGATAGCACCGATCACGGTGATATTGTGAAAAGAATGGCTCAATAAAACTCCTAAATTGAGCTTGAACTTCTGGCGAAATATGATTGTTACTATCCTGGCTTATTTCAGTCATACTAATACCTGTAAAGTGGTAGATTAAGCTATATGCTTTTATTATACTTATAGCACCGTAATAACCACAAAACAAAGCCTAGCTAACTGTGTAAATTATAAGATTGGTGGAAGTCCTACTTGCTTGGGTTCAACAAAATTACCATCAAAACCAATGGTTTTATTTTCTACAGTTCTCGCATCAGCCAAAGCCTTCCGCAGTTCAGCACGTTCCATTTGATCCTGAACTCCACCCAGAATATAAATTAGTAACTTGGCTGCTAATTCCCTTCCAGAAACCTGCACCCGCTTTTTATTGGAATCATACAAAACGCCATACCATAAAGACTGGGGGTACTCCATACCACTCAAACCGCCTTGCTGGTCGAATTTCCGCAACTTCTTAAAGACATTTGCTAGTGTAAAACCTTTTTGAAAAACCAAGATTCCCAAAGCTTGCGCTAAAGCCACTTGAGCAACAGGACGGAAAAGCAGATTTCCTTCCCCCCCATCCTTTTCAAAACTAAAACGTCGCAAAGCTGGCGTGTCTTCTTCATCCAACAGCTTATAACTGGGAAGGCTGGCTAAATTATCAAATAAATTGCTAAATTCCGCAATTCCTTCCTCAAGTTCTTCATCCTCTGGACGCATGGGAATTAAGCCTTTTTCCAAAGGTTTCCAATGAGGGAATTTTTGCCCCAAATATCGCTCACACATATCATGGAGAGCTTGCAATGTGGTTAAAACAGTAGAATTAGATGCCACTGTTCCACTATTCCAATTAACACGAGGATTGCGGTCTTGTTGTTGTTCCAAAAGCGGATGAGTAACTGCAATTTTTCTCGCCACAATGGAAAACCCATCATCCTCATTTAGCTGTGCTAACTGACCTTTAGTCAATGGTGCAGCCATTAAGTTAACATGAACAAAGATAGACCTCACCCTTCGCCTCGCTTCCGTGCGAGTTTCCCCAGCAGCAACCGCACAAATAAATTCAATCCCAATTTTTTCTTTGGGTAAGGTTTGCAAGTAATCAAGGTCTACTTGGTACTTATCTCTCAAATCATCTAAGGTGATAAAGTTATCGTCAGCAGTTTTATCTTTTTTATAGCGCTGCAATTTGCGAGTTTTGATTAACTCCATCAACCCTTGTACACTCATAAGTCGGTGTTGACCATCTAAAGCATAAATTGTCACATTATCTTCAGAAATATTCAGCAGACCAACTTTACCATCTTTATCTAAAGGGGTGAAATCAGTCGTAGATTTTAAGGCTATTCCCTGACTATTCCACTCAGCTGCTTTGGGGTTATCTACCCACGGTTGATTAATTACTACCAATACAGGTGGGAATTTGTGATTTTTCCGCGCTGCTAAATACTGTACTAGGGGTGCTTGACGTGTCCAGTCAATGGGACGTTGCTGAATTTCATCAATGCTATCTGCGTCAATCTCGATGTTACCAGTTTCTGGATTGTACTTTTTCTCAAGCAAGGGTAAACCAGAGGCGAAATGAACACGACCAGCCAACCATTCCAAGGTAACAGAACCAACAAAAGCCTCAGTACCGCCCATCTCGGTTTTTTGGACTAAAAGCTGGTCTTTCTTCGCCAGGAACTTCTCTAGCAGTAAGGCTAGTACCTGTTTATCCTTGTTTTCTCTTTCCAGATACTCTTGAGCGATATCAGCAGTTTGATCAGATACATTTTTCTTCATATTAATTTTTAAAAACTAAATAATGTTAGGATAGTCTAATTGTCTAAAAATTGAGTAAGAGTAGTAAGGTTTTTAAAAAATTTTTGCACCCACCTAGATAAATTTTGCCTGTATACCAGCTAATTCTATTCACTGGGATAGTAAAAATGAAGTCACACCCATATTTAAAAATATAGAGAGATTATGACTACAACACAACAACCACAAAAAAAAGGTCAGCAAAAGCGTACTGTAGCAGATTTAGTGGATGATATCCAAGCGCTAACGACTGAAATTCAAGAATTGTATTGTTTAGACGAGATACCCTGGGTGATTGGTTATTCAGGTGGTAAGGACAGTACAGCAACTTTACAGCTGGTTTGGAATGCGATCGCCGCACTTCCTCCTGAGCGAAGAAAGAAGACAATATATGTTATCACTACTGATACCCTGGTAGAAAATCCCATAGTTGCTGCATGGGTACGTAATTCTCTTAAACAGATGGAATCTGAGGCTAAAGCCCAAGAATTACCATTTGAACCGCATCTATTACAACCAGAGGCGAAAGAAACATTTTGGGTGGGTTTAATTGGAAAAGGTTATCCAGCACCCAAAGGAAAATTTCGCTGGTGTACAGAACGGCTGAAAATTAATCCTTCTAATCGCTTTATTCGTGATGTGATCCGCAGCAGTGGTGAAGCCATTGTGGTATTAGGTACTCGCAAAGCTGAAAGTACAAAACGGGCTAACAGAATGAAAAAACTGGAAGTTCATCGGGTACGGGATCACCTCAGTCCTAATATGAATTTACCTAACTCTCTGGTTTATAGCCCCATTGAAGATTGGGACAATGATGAGGTTTGGATTTATTTAATGCAATGGGACAACCCTTGGAATTACAGCAATAAAGATTTATTCAACATCTATAGAGGTGCGTCTGCTGATAATGAATGTCCTTTAGTAGTTGATACCACTACTCCCAGTTGTGGAGGATCGCGTTTTGGTTGTTGGGTTTGTACATTAGTTAGTGAAGATAAATCCCTCGCTGCGATGATTCAAAATGATGAAGACAAAGAGTGGATGCAACCTTTACTAGATTTTCGCAAACAATTGGATGTAGAAGAGAACCGCAAGCGCCGAGATTTTAGACGGAGAAATGGAGATGTCCAACTGTACGAACGTAACTTAGATGGTGAAGTCTCAGTTGAACCGATTCCTGGCCCCTTTATTAAAGAAGCGCGTGAAGATTGGTTAAGAAAGTTGTTGACAATTGAAAAAGAATTACGGCTTACAGCACCAGAAAATATGCGCGATATTACTCTCATAACTCTAGAGGAACTGAGCGAAATTCGCCGTATCTGGTTAGAAGAAAGACACGAATTTGATGATAGTTTACCCCGGATTTATCAAGAAGTGACTGGTGAAGTTTTCAAAGATCCCCGTCCTGGTGCTGGCTATAGTCTACTGGGTAGCGATGAATGGGAAGTACTAGAAGAAATTTGTGGCGATGATGCTATGCACTTAGAACTGATGTCTAAGCTGTTAGACACAGAACGCCAGTACAGAAAAAAAGGTCGTCGGGTGGGAATATATGACAGTTTAGAGAAATGTTTTGTTACCAGTTCCCATTCGCCAGAAGAAGCGATTAAAAATGCTCATTTGAAACGTGATTTAAAAACAGCCGTTGACCAAGGGGATGTGAAAAAGGTCAAGCAGTTGACTTTGGGCGACGCTGTGGATGAAAGCGACGACGCAAGGGATAAACCACCAACTTGGGGAAGTATGAAGTTTAAAAAGAGTTAAGGAGTATTTACCATAAAATACCGGGCGAATGGAATTCGCGGCTACACAAACGAAACCCGCCTGCGCGGGTTAAAGAGAAATAAACAGGAAATAAACAGTATTTATTACCAAATACCCGCCTACGCGGGTTAGGGAGAAATGAGAGCAAATTTTACGCAATTGTATTTACATTATGTTTGGGCTACATGGGATAGATTACCGTTAATTACACCTGATGTTCAACAATTAGTTTATGCGGCAATTGTTCGAGAATGTGAACGATTAAAATGTACGGTTATTGCCATCGGTGGTGTTGAAGATCATGTTCATCTTTTAACAGGTTTTCCAGCAACTGTTAGTGTATCTGAAGTGATTAAACAAATTAAAGGTAGTTCTTCTCATTTTATTACTCATGAAGTTAAGCCAGATGAATTTTTTAAATGGCAAGGTAGTTATGGAGCATTTACAGTTAGTCATGATGCTATTGACAACGTAGCTAACTATATTAGAAACCAAGGCATACACCATAGTCAAAAATCAATAATTCCTTTATGGGAACTTACCG